>JBGPCQ010000075.1:0-13685 GCA_041481895.1 Geobacteraceae bacterium
GCACTGGCGGAGCGGGAGGGAGCGGCAGCGGTCATGGTCAGCAACGTCCGTTCCCTACGCAACCGCGGGTTGTCGGGACAGACCATCGCCCGGATCGCCTCCTCCTGGGGGTGTCTGCCGGAAGAGGCGGTCGTCAGGCTGATCCTGGAGGAGGAAGGGTCGGTCGGGGCCATTTTCTTTTCGATGGCGGAGGAGGATGTGGCAACCATCCTGGCCGACCCGCAGGTCGCGGTCGGTTCTGACGGTCACGGGCTGAATGCGGCGGAGGCTGCCGGGGAGGCGACCCATCCCCGTTCGTACGGGACCTTTGCCCGGATACTGGGGCGCTATGTGCGGGAAAAGAAGGTTCTGACCCTGGCATCTGCCGTCCGGAAGATGACCGGCCTTCCTGCCGGGCGCCTCGGTATCACAGATCGCGGCCTGGTCCGGCCCGGTTTCGCTGCGGACCTGGCGCTTTTCGACCCGGCGGCGGTCGGAGACCCGGCCGACTATGCCGACCCCCACCGGTACGCCACCGGCATGGTCCATCTTCTGATGGACGGGGAACCGGTGATCTGGAACGGGGTGTACACGGGAAACCGCCCAGGCCGCGTGTTACGTAGAAATCAGCCTTGAATCCGGTTTTTCGAAAGGATCTGTTATGGCAGTTGACATGAATCCGGCGCTCTGGTGGGGACTTCTGGGGCTGCTGCCGCTGGTGATCTATATAGTCCTGGTTTTCCGGGACGTGGATATCCTGCCTGCCACGGCAATCTGCGTCGTGCTCGGCGCGCTGCTCAGCCGCCAGTCTCTGCTCTCCTTCGGCGCGGCGCTTGCCGCCGGCATGGGGTCGTTCCTGGCCCTGATCGGCCTGATCATCATGCTGGGGCGCGGTCTGGGCGAAGTGCTGAACGCCACCGGGGTTTCCCATACCATCGTGCACCGGATCATCCACGGCATCGGGGTCGACACCGAAAAAAAGGCGATGCTGGGAATCATGGCCGTCTGCCTGGTCATGGTCGGCCTGCTCGGCACCATGGCGGGAGCGAACGCCATCATCGCACCGATCGTGGTACCGATCGCCGCCGCGGTCGGACTGTCGCGCAGCACAGTGGGGGTCATTTTTCAGGCGGTAGGCGAAGAGGCCTTGATTCTCGGCCCATTTACTCCGCCCGTCATCACGCTGCTCGGACTGACGAAAATCGGTTATGGCGACATGCTGCTCTGTGTGGCCGGTCCGGTTGCCCTGATCACCCTGGTCGTCACCTGGTTCATGATTCAGCGGATCCAGCGCACAACCAGGGAGACGCACCCCTATGAGAAGCCGGACGAACTGCAGCGTTTCGCGCCGACTCTCCGGAGCAGCCGTGCTACCGCCGTATTCGCCTGCTCTTTCCTGGCAGCGGTCGTGTACGGCGTTATCATCAAGGCGCCCACGTCGTTCGTCATTGTCATCATGCTCGGCTTGTCCCTCATCACCGGCTTAACGGGCGGTTTGAAGCTCGAAGCAATCCTGAAACTCGTCATCAGGGGGATGGCGGGCAATGTCGGGCTGTTCCTGCTGTTTCTGCTGCTCGACCCGTTCATCAACTTCGTGGATCAGGCCGGCGGCTTTGCGGCCCTGGCCTCCCTGCTCAAGCCGCTGGTGGAATCGGGCGGCAAGCCGGCGATCGTTATGACCGGCGGTCTGCTCGGCGCTTTCGGCATCAGCGGCGCTACCGTGGCGACCCTGAAACTGCTCCACGAGATGTTCAATCCGCTGCTTGCCCGCTACGCTGTCTCGATGCTCGCCTGGTCGCTGGCACTGGTGGTGGCCACCAGGGTGCACAATTTCGTATTCCCCGGGGCGAACATGGTCAGTTCGCTCGGTTTCGCCGAATCGGACGATATGAAGTCGATGCTCAGAAACGGCTGGGTGGTCGCGGCCTGCCAGCTCACGTTTCTAGCGGTATTCAGCCTGATGTTCGCCTGATTCCGTCCGTGCCGAGTCCATAACATTTGACAGATGCTCAAAATATGTATAATAAGTACTGTAAGAGCTTGACATTCAACTTGTAAGGAGACCAGACACATGCCAAAGCCCAAGGGAACAGGTTCGAAAGCTGCACCTGCGCCGAAGAAAGCCGCTGCGTCCAAGGCCGCTGCGCCTAAGAAAGCTGCTGCGCCCAAGGCCGCTGTAGTGAAGACTGCTGCGCCGAAGAAAGCCGCTGCACCTAAGGCTGCTGCGCCGAAGAAGGCTGCTGCGCCGAAGAAAGTTGCTGCGCCGAAGAAGGCTGCTGCGCCGAAGAAAGCCGCTGCACCTAAGAAGGCCGCTGCACCTAAGAAGGCCGCTGCACCTAAGAAGGCTGCTGCGCCGAAGAAGGCTGCTGCGCCGAAGAAGGCTGCTGCACCGAAGAAGGCTGCTGCGCCGAAGAAGGCTGCTGCGCCGAAGAAGGCCGCTGCGCCGAAGAAGGCCGCTGCACCGAAGAAGGCCGCTGCACCTAAGAAAGCTGCTGCGCCGAAGAAAGCTGCTGCGCCGAAGAAAGCTGCCGGAGCCGTTGCAAAGAAGACTGCGGCCAAAGCCAAGAAATAGGCGCTCTAACCGAGGTTTTTCAGATACAATCGAGGAGCTGTTGACTTTCCATTCGCGGGACTATGAATGGCAGAGCACCAGTTCCTTTTTCTTTTTTCCCGGGGGGCGGAGAGTTCTCCCCTGGTATTCCCTTGCCGGTTATTGTGCCTGAATCAGGCGGGGGGATTTGCCATTCTGATGATCGAATTGTCGGCTGATACAGAGGCAAAGATCGAAATCGAACGCGGCGCTGACGGTCTTAGAAACAAGGAACAGCCTTGTCTCCGGGTAGATGGAACCCGACCGGGCGGTTATGGCTATCCGCAGGAAATATGCCTGTGACATGCAGGGGACGGAGCCGGGTTCAGGATCAGCTGTGACGTATGACCGGGCCGCCCGCAAGCATCGGAGGGAGGGTTTATTTCTTTTTGGCTTTAACGGCAACCCGACGGGTTTTCGCCAGCGGTGCTGCATCGGAGGGAGGCAAATAGGTGGCCGCGTTGGCCGGTTGCAGGATGGTGAAATGGGAGGCGGCAATTTTCCGGCTTTTGCCGTCACTGAACTGAATCGTAGCCATGGCGGCCGTTACTGCCAATACCTTGCCTGCGCCCCATTCCAGCGCGCCCGTATGGCTGACAATGTTACCTGTTTTGATTATCATTGGCTCAACCTCATTTGTATGGAGGGATGGTATTTGCTGTTGCAAGCAATCGACGATACTATCTGTATTCTTGATGGTAGTTTAATTACAAATTGGACAACATCTAACTCTATTGAGTATGCCTTAATATATCTTTAATAGCAAGGATGATTTGTAAATAAAATATCCATCTTATAACAGTGCAACAGCTCCATGTCGGGATACCAGGCTGGTATTGTTGAATATTTGGCAATACTATGCCCGGGATTGCCAATAACACGCAGTGTAGAAACAATAGAGGCAGCTTAACTGAATGCTTTATGGGAAAAAATCAGGCATTATCCGTACAGGCGCCATCTTCATAAATTAAGTTGTCATCGGGCGTCCATTATGCTATCAGGTTTACATTGTTAAAATAATATGAAACAACCGGCCTCCAGGTGTTGTCCTGAAGGGAGGGGTGTGAGAAATAACATGACCCGGCGACGCATGACATTTCTGCTCTCTTATGTTGCTGCTGCGATGGCAGTTGCCGTGCTGACGGGAAGAGCGAACTGGCTTCCGCAGTACCGGCTGGCAAATGCGGGTATCAGCACCCAGGCGCTGGTCACAAAAACGGCCTGCTGGGACCATTCGAAAATTTTCTATCGCTTCACTGTCGGAGGGCAAATCATTGATGGGCACGGTGATGCCGGCCATGGCAATCCACCCTGCACCACTCTGAAACCGGATGATCCAATCCAGGTGGTCTATCTTGCCAGCGCGCCGCAGACCAATCTTCCCGGCGACCCGAAGGAGCGCCTCGGCAATGAAACGGCGGCCATTGCGGTGGCGGCGCTGTTCCTGCCGCTCGTTCTGATCTTCAGCCTGTTTTTATTCCTGCGGAAGCGGCAGCAGGAGTGAACGCCAGGGGCAGCCTCTCTTGGCAACCCTTATTCCCCATAAAAAAAACCGGGGCCGCATATCAGATTGATAATTCGGCATCCCGGCTGTCTTGGTAACACCCGTGGGCTTTCCGCCGCACAACTCCACAAAACGCCCCTTCGTATCGGGGCCTTGGCGTTTCAGTATTCCTTCAGGTTGCTGAACTCGCCCCAGGCAAGGTAGTTTTTCGGTGTTTCGACGAAGGAGTAGATATTCTCGACGATGCTCAAATGCTTCCGTTCCTCGTCGGCGATCATGAGAAGAATTTTGCGGGCTCCTTCATTTTCCGCCTTGGCGGCTTGTTCCTCGTAGAACTTGACGCTCTCGGCTTCTGCTTTCACCATGTGCTCGTATGCATCGGGATCGTCCTTCAGTTCGGCCATGAGGTCACGTTTCGCCAGAAGCGGCTGAAAGGCGCAGGCCGCCTCCTTCAGAGCCTTGAACTGGGCCTTTTGGGGAGCGACGCTACTTTTCATTGCGATCAGGGCATCGCAGTGTTCCTGCTCGGCTGCCGCCAGAATCGAGAAAAGGTTCTTCAATTCCGGCACAATGGCGGAGGCCGCCAATCTTTCATACTGTCCCCTGGCTTCCTCTTCCATCTTGATAGCACAATCGAAAATGTTCATAACGCTCTCCTTTTGGGTACGTCACAATAGTCGTAAACCGGTCTTCTTACTGTTGATTATACCATCAAGTGAGCGTATGGCAACCCCTCCGGTCAAGCCGGAGACGGTGAAGGCCGCCACTCCGCACCCTTCTGCACGTCCGTCAAGCAGGTTGTTGAAAAACGTCAAGAGGACCCAATGGGCCTAAAGAGGCCGGGATGCAAGACGTAAGTGAGCGAAAAAGCGAGGCGTACCTTCAGGTACGTTGAGTTTTTGAGCGAACGACAACACCGCAGACCGGCCCCGCAATAGTTTTTCAACAGCCTGCTAGGCATCCACCGGGTTACCGTGCGTCTCCACGTCAAAGATCGTAATCAGGGTTTCGGGTGTATAGGCGCAGACATCGGACCGCAGTCCGTTTTTACCCATGTGGACCCATTCGACCCTCTCGCCGGTAGTATCATGGAGCAGTTTGACTCTCCCGCCCCCCACCTTTTTAACCACGTTCCACATGTCGTCCATCGTCAACAGATCAATGCCGCCAATTTCCTCGTTCTCTGTGCTGTTATCCACAAAGCGGTCAATCAGGTCGTAATCGAGGAAGTCCTCCTCTTTCCGCCACCAGCGTATGAACCGGTGCTCATCGGTCCGCCGCTCGCTGAGCGATTCAACTATTTCACGTCCTCTCACGGCACACCTCCTTTGCCCGATTTCTTTACTCCCGTCGGGCAAACTTCGTTATTCTTCCTGATTTAATTATACTCCTCCCGCGCACGAGGAGGGTAGGGTTTTGTGGCCGGACCGTTCAGGGACTCACCGGATCGGGCCGGCAAGGCCTTAATTTATGACTTTCCTTTTTGCGTACACAGTTATATAAAGAAACAATCAATTTCATAACTGCACAAGGGGGAAGAGATGAAGATTCGTTTAGTATGGCTGGCGGCTCTCGTGGTCCTGACAGTCGGTTCCAATGCTCACGCTGATTATAATTCCGGTTCGCTGGCCTTGCAGAACGGTGATTACCTCACGGCCTACAATGAATTCAAAGTTCTGGCGGACAAGGGTGATGCCCAGTCGCAAAATACCCTGGGAATGATGAACGACATCGGCCAGGGGATACCACAGAACTATTCCGAGGCGTTCAGATTGTACAATCTGGCGGCAGCCCAGGGGTTGGCCGCTGCGCAATATAACCTCGGTGTGGTGTACATTATGGCTAAAGGATTGCCGCAGGATTACACCGAGGCGATGAAGTGGTTTCGCAAGGCGGCGGATCAGGGCGACGCCAAGGCGCAGAACACCCTGGGAACCATGTATGTCAAGGGCCAGGGCATTGCTCAGAACGCCGGTGAGGCGTTTAAATGGTACAGTAAGGCTGCGGATCAAGGGTTCCCTCCCTCACAAGAAAATCTCGGTGTGATGTACTCCAGCGGCCAGGGCGTGCCGCAGGACCTGGTGCGGGCCCACGTGTGGTTTAACCTGGCGGCGTCGAGAGGTCTTGCTAATGCGCAGAAGGGGAGAGATGACGTTGCCGGGAAAATGACCCCGGCACAGATCACCGAGGCGCAGCGCCTGGCATCGGAGTGGATGATCAACCACAACAAATAGACCCGTTCCGTCCAATTGCAAAACAAAAGCCCCGCAGGAATTTATCCGGCGGGGCTTTCTGATTTGTAAAACAGTAGTTTCTATCCGGAGTTTCCGGATAGAAACTACTTGATTACGTCGAGCAGTTCAACTTCGAACACCAGTGTGGCGTTGGGAGGAATGACGGGAGGGCTCCCCTTTTCGCCGTAGGCGATTGCCGGCGGACAGACCAGCTTAGCCGTGCCGCCGACTTTCATTTTCTGGACCCCTTCGGTCCAGCATTTGATGACGCCGGTCAGCGGAAACTCGATCGGCTGGTTCCGCTTGTAGGAACTGTCGAACTCCTTCCCGTCGACGAGGGTGCCGCGGTAGTGCACCTTCACTTTGTCGGTCGCGGCCGGGCTTGCCCCGCTCCCTTCTTTCAGCGAGAGGTAGACCATGCCCGAGTCGGTCTTGACCGCGCCCTTCTCCTTGGCCGCCTTGTCAATAAACTCCTTGCCCATGGCAGCATGCTTCTCCCCTTGGGCGGCACGACGCACCTGGGCCAGTTGTTGGATCTTCGCATTGTAGGTTTCCAATTCAACTTCCGGCTTCTTGCCGGGGGCAGAATCAGCGAACCCCTGCTGTACGATAACGAACTCCGCGGGGGTGAGGTCAAAGACGACAACCTGGCGGGCCAGGGCAATGCCAATGGCATAGAAGGTTTTTTCAAGCTCTGGTTTGTCGCCCAACCGCAGCGCACCTGCGGCAGAAGTTCCGACTGCCCGTACATCCCAGTTCAGCTCGCCGTCAAAACCGGGCGGCAGATCTGATTTAGCTTGCCAGATTATTTTCTTCCCCGGCCCTACCTTCACGCCCTTGCCGAGGTCACCAGTGAGGCTCAACTTGTCTGCCGTGCGTATCTTGCCGCCAATATTTATGGTGACGGTAACTTCTGTTTCCAGCTCTCCACCTTGCCCAACCAGGTCGTAGGTGGCGACGGCATTGTCGCCGCTCTGCCCAACCTTCAGGTTCTTGACCTCTGCAGCGACAGCTGCCATAGGTACAACGGTTAAAACCAGTAGCAGCATGATGAGGGCGGCAGTAATTATTCTGTACATAGTATCCCTTTCCTTTGTGATGTAACTGAACTGGGTGTAAGTATAAACAAAAAATTCAGGTGAAGCAAGCAGAGGATGCGGTCGTTTTCCGCTGACCGTGGATCACTTTTGCCCGCTTACAGGCTGAGCTCCCGGTGGCCGTGGCACAGCTCGTCCCTGAGTTTTGTCACTTCCGCGTCTACCAGGTAGTCGTCAAATCCCATCACCCGGTCGATTACCCCGGTAGGCGTGATTTCTACGATCCTGTTCGCCACGGTGGAAACGAACTGGTGGTCGTGGGAGGAGAACAGCACCACGTCCGAAAAGGTGATCAGCCCGTTGTTCAGGGCGGTGATCGACTCAAGGTCGAGGTGGTTGGTCGGCTCGTCCAGGATGAGGGCGTTGGCGCCGGAGAGCATCATCCGGGAGAGCATGCAGCGCACCCGCTCCCCCCCGGACAGGACGCTGGTCTTCTTCAGCGCCTCGTCCCCGGAAAAGAGCATCCTGCCGAGGAAGCCCCGGGCAAAGGACTCCCCCTCGGCAGGCGGGGAGAACTGGCCGAGCCACTCGACCAGGTTCAGGTCGTCGGTAAAGAAGGAGCTGTTCTCCTTCGGGAAATAGGCGGGAGTGATGGTCACCCCCCAGCGGAAGGAGCCTTCGTCCGGTTCCAGTTCCCCGGCCAGGATTTGGAAGAGGGTCGTCCTGGACAGGCTGTTGCCGCCGACAAAGGCGATCTTGTCCCCTTTCCGGACGGTGAGGGTCAGGTCATTGAGGACGGCAACCCCGTCGATCTCTTTGGAAAGACTCGTGATTTCAAGGATGATGTCGCCGCAGGGGCGCTCGGGTTTGAACACAACATACGGGTACTTTCGCGACGAGACCGGCATCTCCTCGATGGTGAGCTTCTCCAGAAGCTTTTTCCGCGAGGTGGCCTGCTTTGCCTTGGAGGCGTTCGAACTGAAGCGCTGGATGAACTCCTTCAGTTCGTTGGCCTTGTCCGTTACCTTGCGGTTGTCGTCTTGCTTCTGCTTGAGGTTCAGCTGGCTCGCCTGGTACCAGAAATCGTAATTCCCGACGTAGAGCTGGATCCGGCCGAAGTCGATATCCGCCACGTGGGTGCAGACCTGGTTCAGGAAGTGGCGGTCATGGGAAACGACAATCACCGTGTTCGGGAAGCGGAACAGGAAGTCCTCAAGCCAGGCGATCGACTTCAGGTCCAGGTGGTTGGTCGGTTCGTCCAGGAGCAGTACGTCCGGGTTGCCGAACAGGGCCTGGGCGAGGAGCACCCGCACCTTGTCCCCTCCTTCGAGTTCCTTCATCTGCTTGTAGCGGAGATCTTCGGGTATGCCGAGACCGTTCAACAGCACCGCCGCCTCGGACTCCGCCTCGTAGCCGTTCATCTCGGCGAATTCACCCTCCAGTTCAGCAGAGCGGATCCCGTCCGCTTCCGAGAAATCGGCCTTGGCGTAGAGTGCCTCCCGCTCGGCCATCACCTGGTACAGCCGTTGGTGGCCCATGATAACGGTGTTGAACACCGTCTCCTCGTCGAAGGCGAAATGGTCCTGCCGCAGCATCGCGATCCTCTCCCGCGGCCCTACCGTGATCTCCCCCCGGTCCATTTCCTCCTCGCCGGCGAGGATCTTGAGGAAGGTCGATTTCCCCGCGCCGTTGGCGCCGATCAGCCCGTAGCAGTTCCCCGGGATGAACTTGATGTTGACGTCCTTGAAAAGGAACCTCTTCCCGTAGGAGAGGGTGACATTCGTTGCACTGATCATCTGTAGCTCCCTTGTTGAAAATAAAAAACCACAGGGGTGACCCCTGTGGTTCACATTCTCATTAATATATAACACTATTCGCCGTCCCGCGGCAACCCTTATTTTACCGGGACCAGCCAGACATAGGGGAGAATCCCGTAGTTCCAGGCCAGGCAGAGCCGTCGGTACCCGGAGAAGAGGAGCGCCTCCCCGTCGGAGTGGAGGATGATGGGGGCTTTCAGGGCCAGGGTCCCCGAACGCTGCAATTCTTCCTCCATTTTCGCATAATTCCTGCGGTAGCCCCGCTTCGCCCTGGCGAGGTACCTGGCGTAGTCATCGTAGGTATCATGGGAAAGGGCAACCGGGATATCCATCACCCGGTTCGCACGGGGATAGGGGACCAGCCGGCCATGTTCGAAAGCGGCCAGGAGCTGTTCCCATTCGATTCTGTGCCGTTGGTAATACTCCTGCTTGGCGGGATGATGGGAAAACTCCCACTGTTCCTCGACTATTTCAGGTTTAAGCCAGCTGATGCTGTGCGTGGAAGTTGAACGCATAGTTCTCCCTGCCCCGCGCCGACCGCACGGGGCGCTCACCGGATGTCACAGTTTAAGTCTTCTTTCTCCTGAATGTAAACTGCAAATTTTTCGGCTTATTGGGCATGGCTCTGCCTAATTAATGGGCATATTAATCGCAAGGGAATCCGCCGGTCAGAATAAAGCCAATAAAACAAGCAAGATAGCGGAGTCGCAAACGTTGGCACGGCAAATGCTCAATAGAGAACAATCTGAAGATTTTTGTCCCGAATCATTTTTGGCAAAGGCGCCACTCATTCCACGGAATGGGGGCGCCTTTTTTTTCAGCAGGGACCAAGAATTGGAGAGCGTGGACAAGCAACTGGTGGTCAGCGAAGACAAAGAGCCTTTACCGGTCCCCAGTCCCCAATCTCTGGTCTCCAGTCCCCGAGGTTCATATGGCAAAGCCCGATTACTACGATCCTGACGATTGTGAGACCCACGACAAGGGCGCCCCCAAGTTCTGCAAGAAATCAGAGCCGGGGGAGGGGACAGAGCGCTCCTGCGCCTACGACGGGGCACGGGTGGTCCTGATGCCGATCACCGACGTGATCCACCTGGTGCACGGTCCGATCGCCTGCGCCGGCAACTCGTGGGACAACCGGGGGGCGCGATCAAGCGGCTCCCAGCTCTACCGGCGCGGCTTCACCACCGAGATGCTGCAGAACGACGTCATCTTCGGCGGTGAAAAGAAGCTCTACAAGGCCATTCTGGAACTGGCGGCCCGCTACGCCGAGGCGAAGGCGATCTTCGTCTATGCCACCTGTGTGACCGCCATGACCGGGGACGATATCGAGGCGGTCTGCACGGCGGCGCAGGAAAAAGTCGCGATGCCGGTAATTCCCGTGAATACGCCGGGTTTTATCGGCGACAAGAACATCGGCAACCGGCTGGCCGGCGAGATCCTGTTCAAGCATGTCATCGGCACGGCCGAGCCGGAATACACGACCGATTACGACATCAACCTGATCGGCGAATACAACATCGCCGGTGACCTCTGGGGGATGATCCCCCTTTTCGACCGGCTCGGCATCCGCGTCCTCTCCTGCTTCAGCGGCGACGCCCGGTTCGAGGAGCTGCGCTACGCCCACCGGGCCAGGCTGAACATCATCATCTGCTCAAAGAGCCTCACCAACCTGGCGAAGAAAATGCAGAAGACCTACGGCATCCCCTACCTGGAGGAGTCTTTCTACGGCCTGACCGACACTGCCAAGGCGCTGCGGGACATTGCCCGGGAGCTGGACAACACCGTGAACGGGCTGGAAAAGCGGGTCATGCAGGACCGGGTGGAGCGGCTCATCGCGGAAGAGGAGTCAAAGTGCCGCGCGGAGCTCGCCCCCTACCGGGAGCGCCTGGCCGGGAAGCGGGCCGTGCTCTTCACCGGCGGGGTGAAGACCTGGTCCATGGTCAATGCCCTGGCCGAGCTGGGCGTGGAGATCCTGGCCGCCGGCACGCAGAATTCGACCCTGGAAGATTTTTACCGGATGAAGGCGCTGATGCACAAGGACGCCCGCATCATCGAGGACACCAGCACCGCCGGGCTTTTGTCGGTCATGTACGAGAAGCTCCCCGACCTGATCGTGGCGGGGGGCAAGACCAAGTTCCTGGCGCTCAAGACCCGGACGCCGTTCCTCGATATCAACCATGGCCGCTCCCACCCCTACGCCGGCTACGAGGGGATGGTCGCGTTTGCCCGGCAGCTCGATCTGACAGTCAACAACCCGATCTGGCCGGTGTTGAACGGCAAGGCGCCGTGGGAAAAAGACGATGGTGAACTGGCGGAGGATGTCCGTTATGCCGAGGGGCTGGCGGCGCGGCTTGACGCGGTGGAAATGAAGGAGTCGCGGGTCATGGTGCCGGCCAAGAATGCGACGGTCAATCCGCAAAAAAACTCGCCGGCGCTCGGTGCGACTCTGGCCTACCTCGGGATCGACGGGATGTTGGGGCTGCTCCACGGCGCACAGGGGTGCTCCACCTTCATCCGGCTGCAGCTCTCCCGGCACTTCAAAGAGTCCATTGCCCTCAACTCGACGAGCATGAGCGAGGACACTGCCATCTTCGGCGGTTGGGAGAACCTGAAAAAGGGGATCAAGCGCGTCATCGAGAAATTCAACCCCGGCATCGTCGGGGTGATGACCTCGGGGCTGACCGAAACCATGGGGGACGACGTCCGGAGCGCCATCGTCCATTTCCGCCAGGAGAATCCCGAATACGCCGAGGTGCCGGTGGTCTGGGCCTCGACGCCCGACTACTGCGGTTCCCTGCAGGAAGGGTATGCGGCGGCGGTGGAGGCAATAGTTTCCACGCTGCCGGAGGGGGGAGAGACCATTCCGGGACAGGTCACGGTCCTCCCCGGCGCCCACCTCACCCCGGCGGAGGTGGAGGAGATTAAGGAGACCTGCATCGCCTTCGGTCTCGACCCGGTGGTGGTCCCGGACATATCCTGCGCACTGGACGGCCATATCGATGAAACTGTCTCCGCCCTGTCTGTCGGGGGGGTGACCGTCGACCGTATCAGGCAGGCGGGACGGAGCGCGGCGACCCTCTACTTCGGCGATTCCCTCTACCCGGCCGCTATTTTGTTGAATGAGAAATTCGGCATGCCGGCCTATGGCTTCACCTCCATCACCGGCCTGAAGGAGACCGATCTGCTGATGGCGACCCTTTCGCTGCTGTCGGGCAGGCTGGTGCCGGAGAAATTCCGCCGCTGGCGGAGCCGTCTCACGGACGCCATGGTGGACAGCCACTACCAGTTTGGCCTGAAAAAGGTGGCGCTGGCCCTGGAGGCGGACCATCTGAAAGGAATGACGAACTTCCTGGCGGGGATGGGGTGCCGGGTGCAGGCCGCTCTCGCGGCCACGCGGACCCGGGGGCTGGACTGGCTTCCGGTGGAAAACATCTGCGTCGGCGACCTGGAGGATCTGGAAGAGGCGGGAAAAGGAGCCGACCTGCTCGTCGCCAACTCGAACGGACGCCAGGCGGCGGCCAGGCTCGGCATCAAGGCCCACCTCCGGACCGGACTGCCGGTTTTCGACCGGCTCGGGGCGCACCAGAAGATGTGGGTCGGCTACCGGGGGACGATGAACCTGGTGTTCGAGGTGGCGAATGTATTTCAGGAGAATGCGAAGGAAGCGCAGAAACTTTCTCATAATTAGGAGGAGCGCCGCTTTTCCGCCCTGTCGGCGTAAGTCTTCGGTTTCGCTTGTGCGACGTAGCGTTGCTACGTCTCCGCGCTCTCCCTCGACAGCCTTGACAGGACGAAAAATCGACACTCCTTGGGTAAATTCAACAAAACAGCGAAGCTGTAACGAGGTGAAACATGAAAGTAGCTTTTACAACCAGTACCGGTGAACTGATCGACCTGCACTTCGGCCAGACGGAGAACTTCCAGATATGGGAACTGGGACCGGAGGAGGCTCATCTGGTGGAAACAGTTCATGTAGGCGCGCACGGTACCGACGAGGAAGACCGGATCGCCGCACGGGCCAAGGCTCTGGCAGACTGTGCCATCGTCTACACCATGCAGATCGGTGGCCCGGCAGCGGCCAAGCTGGTCGCCCTGAAGATACATCCCATGAAAACAAATACGGAGGTAAGTCTCCAGGCTACGGTAGAGCGCCTGCAGGAGGTGCTCAGGAACAATCCCCCTCCGTGGCTCAGGAAGGCGATGAACAAGGATCAGGCGGGATCGTTCACCGACGATTAGAGGGGTGCCGCTTTTTAGCCCTGTCTGCGTGAGCCTTCGGGACTCCTTGAGCGGCGTGGCAGCCCTCTCCCTATCCCTCCCCCAGAGGGGGAGGGAATACAGTTTACCCTCTCCCAGCGGGAGAGGGTGGCCAAAGGCCGGGTGAGGGGCCTCCGCGCATTCCCTCGACAGCCTTGACAGGACAAAAAATCGACGCTCCTGATTCAGTGGAAAAACCAAGACAAGGAGGAATAGTAACATGGCATACATTACCGGATTACGCAGAAACAAAACCGAATACACCCC
>JBGPCQ010000076.1:0-13515 GCA_041481895.1 Geobacteraceae bacterium
CATCCTTGTTAATAAAAGCAGTTGAAAGGTCCCATGACCATGAATTTCACCCACGGCGGCAACGTCTTTGCTGTTGCCCGCCTGCTCGGCGTTCCACCGGAGGAGATCCTCGACTTCTCTGCCAGCATCAACCCCCTGGGGCCCCCTCCCGGCGTGCGGGGGGTGGTCGCGGCGGCCTTCGACCGGCTGGCCCACTACCCCGACAGCGCCTGCACGGAGCTTGCCGAAGCCCTGGCACTTTACCACGGCTGCGAGCCGGCCAATGTCTGCGTGGGGAACGGTTCGACCGAGCTGATCCATCTCCTTCCCCGGCTGGTTGCGGGGCATCGGGCGCTCATCATCGCCCCGGCTTTTTCCGAGTATGCGGAGGCGCTGCGCCGGGCGGGCTGGGAGCATGACTATTTCGTACTGCCAAGCGATACGGGCTTTCCCCTCTCCATAACGGCGGTGCGGGAAGAGCTGAAAAAGGAGTACGGCCTCCTCTTCCTCTGCAACCCGGGAAACCCGACAGGGAGAGTCTACGGGAAGGACCAGGTGACGGAACTCCTGGATGTCTGCCGGAAGGCCGGAACGCTCCTGGTGGTGGACGAGGCGTTCATGGACTTTTGCGAAGAGGAGTCGATCAAGCGGCTGGTCATCGAGAGCAACGCCGGGGTAGTCATCCGCTCCATGACCAAGTTTTACGGCTTTCCAGGGCTCCGACTCGGTTACGCCCTGGCGGCGCCGCCGCTGGCGGAGCGGTTCTGCACGCTTCGCCTGCCGTGGGGTGTCAGCACCCTCGCCCAGGCGGCCGGCATCGCGGCGCTGGCCGACCCCGGGCACGGTGCACGGAGCCGCGCTTTCGTGGCGGAGGAGCGGGAGTCTCTCATGGCGGGGTTGAACTCCCTGCCGGGAGTGCGGGTCTGGCCGGGCGCGGCCAATTACCTGCTGGCCCGGCTGGATGGAGAACTAACGGCCGCCGGACTGCAGGAGCGGCTCCTCCCGCAGCGGATCCTGATCCGCGACTGCGCCAACTTCCACGGGCTGGACGGACGCTTTTTCCGGGTGGCGGTCAGGACGCGGGCGGATAACGAACGGCTGCTGGCGGCGATCAAGGCTGCCATGGCACGGGGTTGAAAGTGACCGGCATGAGATACACCAGGAACTTCAAAGGGCGAAGCTACGGTTTCGAGGATCTTAAAACTCTGCTGGCCAAGGCGTCGCCGCTCCGGTCGGCGGACGAGCTGGCCGGGATTGCCGCAGCCTCGGATGAAGAGCGGGCCGTCGCCCAATGGCTGCTGGCCGATCTGCCGTTGACGCGGTTTCTCGCGGAACCGTTGATTCCGCCGGAGGAAGACGAGGTCAGCCGGCTCATCGAAGAGTCCCACGACCGGACCGCGTTCGCCCCGATCTCGTCGTTCACTGTGGGTGAATTCCGCGAATGGCTGCTGACCGACGCCACCTCCGATGCGGAAATCGCCGCGGTCCGCTGGGGGCTTACGCCGGAAATGGCCGCCGCGGTTTCCAAGATCATGCGCAACCAGGATCTGGTCGCGGCGGCCAGGCGCTGTTTGGTGATCACCCGGTTCCGCAACACCATCGGGCTGCCGGGCCGGCTCGCTACGCGGCTGCAGCCCAATCATCCCACCGACGATCCCCGCGGCATCGCCGTCAGTGTGCTGGACGGGCTGCTGTACGGCAGCGGCGACGCGGTCATCGGCATCAACCCGGCGACGGACAGCCTGAAGAACGTCGAAAGCCTGCTTCACCTTTTGGACGACATCATCCTCCGGCATGAGATCCCCACCCAGTCCTGCGTGCTGGCCCACGTCACCACCACCCTGGAACTGATGCGCCGCGGCGCTCCGGTGGATCTGGTGTTCCAGTCCATCGCCGGGACCGAAGCGGCCAACAAAAGCTTCGGCATAAACCTGGAGCTCCTGGCCGAAGCCCGCGACACGGCACTATCCATGGGGCGCGGGACTTTGGGCGACAACCTGATGTATTTCGAAACCGGGCAGGGGAGCGCGCTGTCGGCCAACGCCCATTTTGGTATCGACGCGCAGACCTGCGAGGCGCGCGCCTATGCCGTCGCCCGCGCGTTCTCGCCCCTGCTGGTCAATACGGTGGTCGGTTTCATCGGGCCGGAATATCTCTACGACGGCAAACAGATTATCCGCGCCGGGCTGGAGGACCATTTCTGCGGCAAACTTCTGGGCCTCCCCATGGGGTGCGACGTCTGCTACACGAACCACGCCGAAGCCGACCAGAACGACATGGACAACCTGATGACCCTGCTGGCCGTGGCCGGCTGCACCTACATCATGGGCGTTCCCGGGGCTGACGACGTCATGCTGGCCTACCAGAGCACCTCGTTCCATGACGCGCTCTATCTCCGCCGCGTGCTGGGCCTTAGGCCCGCGCCTGAATTCGAGGATTGGCTGAACCGCATGGGGATATTCGACGGGCACAACGCCTTGGGCCGGGGCGTCACCTCGCCGCGGCTGCTCGAAGCCGTCAACGAACTGACAAGGAGCACTCCTGGAGAGGTACCATGACCGATTCGTGGGTTGCCCTGCGCCGGTTTACCCAGGCGCGCATCGCCTTGGGCCGGGCCGGACACGCCGTTCCGACCCGGGTCCTGCTCGATTTTCAACTGGCCCATGCACAGGCGCGGGACGCGGTGCACTTCCCCTGGGACATCGATGCATTCGCCGGGCAGGTGCGGGGTCTCGGTGAAGAGGTTCTGATCCTGGATACGCCCGTCGGCAGTCGCGCCGAATATCTCCGTCGGCCCGACCTCGGCCGGGTTCTCACCGAAGGAGCGCGAACCCGGCTGAGGGATTTTGATGCCGGTGAAGCGGACGTGGCGCTGATCGTTACGAACGGCCTCTCCTCGACCGCCGTCGAGCGGCACGGGATTCTGCTAGTGCAGACGATAGTGAACAGCTATCGGACGCGGCACATCCGTATCGCCCCGGTTTCCTTGGTCGCCAACGGACGCGTCGCTTTATCGGACGACATCGGCAGCGTTCTTGCCGCGCGGGTGGCGGTGATCGTCGTCGGCGAGCGTCCCGGCCTCAGCGCCGCCGACAGTCTCGGCATTTACCTGACCTTTGCGCCGCAGCCGGGAAACACTGACGCGGAGCGGAACTGCATCTCCAACATCCGCCCGCCGGAAGGTTTGAGCTACGAAGCCGCAGCAGCGAAACTGCTCTACCTGACCGAGGAAGCCATGAGGCGCGGCATTTCCGGGGTGGCGCTCAAGGATGAGATGGGGGGCTTGTTGAGCGCAGAAAAATAATTAGCCACGGATATCGGCGGATAAAATCGGATACAGTCATAATATCCTTCGGGTTTATAACCCAATGGAAGGTTTGCATTATAGCAGTTCAGATTTCATCCGCAGTTATCTGTGGCGAAAATTGCTTTTAAAGGTTATGTACCGGCTTATCAACTTTTTCACTAAAGAACCGTGAAAGCAGCTTTTGAAAGGTTTGCCATTGACATACAGTCGGGAAAATGGAATAAATGCGGATAAATATGATTGATTTTTAATTTTCCGGAGGGGAAATGGTTTCACGCGGGAGTGGGCTCTATGTGCACTTTCCAAAAGCCGCTCGAATCAGCTTGGTGCTGACGGAGCGGCTTTTTGCGTCTTGAGGTCCTCAATGGAAAAATTGACAAGCATCTGTTTACTCTGGAAAAGCATATACAGGTAGATGCTAGACTCTAACCGCTCAATAACGAGTTCGCCCAAAAAGAGAGGATCATGAATATGACATCTACTTTGCTTTACTTCCTGGGCGCATCAGCTGCACTTACAATCGCGCCCGGCCCTGACAATATATTTGTTTTGACACAAGGAATCGCCCGTGGAAGGAAGCCTGCCATCGTCACCGCACTCGGCATGTGCAGCGGGATCAGCGTTCATACCACCGCTGCGGCATTTGGCCTCTCGGCATTGTTCTTTTCATCGGTTGTCGCTTTCAACGCGGTCAAATATGCTGGAGCAGCATACCTGCTCTACTTGGCTTACAAAACTCTTAAGGAACGATCATCGGTAAAGCTTTCGAACCCTGATGACAGGAGTGACTTAGCCTTGTTCAAACGGGGATTCGTCATGAACGTACTCAACCCCAAGGTCGCAATGTTCTTTCTAGCGTTTCTGCCGCAGTTTGTTTCTCCCACAACCAGATTTTTTCCTCTCCAGATGTTGCTTTTGGGACTCATCTTCATGGTGCAAGCCGTTATCATATTCTGCCTGATTGGCTACTTTTCTGGCAGCATCGGCAACTTCATCTTAGCAAGACCAAAGATAGCGAAGTATTTTGACTGGCTGACTGCCGGTGTCTTCGCATCTTTAGGAGTCAGGCTGGCTCTCGCGGAAAGATAACAAGAGGGGCGAACCACGCCCTGCACCTGGACCGGCTCCGCCGACCGGTGAGGGCCGAAACCGTTCATCTTAGGAGATCAACAAAATGAGTACCGCATATGTTGTAGGGCACCTCACAGTAAAGAATGCTGAAAAGTGGGCCGAGTACCGCAATCAGGTTCCAGCCACCTTGGAGCCGTGGGGTGCCGAACTAGTCCTTCGAGGAAAACGAGTTGCGATCCTGGCTGGTGAACATCCATACTCCGACATTGTCGTTATCCGCTTTCCTGACAAAGAGGCAGTCAATAGCTGGCACTCGTCACCAGCTTATCAAGCCCTGATTCCTCTGCGGCAGCAGGCAGCGGAAATGATTTTGATCTCCTATGAGGCATAGCAGTCTAACATGTGGTCATATGGACGCTCCGTAAGCGGCAATGCGCTTGCATCTTTCCTCACTTCCTTTAGTTGCCCTGAAATATGGGCGCGCATGCAGTCAATTAAAAAGGAGGCTTGTATGAAGAGAACGTTTTGTTGTGTCATTGGAATGACGATGATTTCGTGCCTGATGCTTGCCGGCTGCAAGAAGGCCAGTGAGAAAGCTGCCGAGAAAGCAATCGAGTCCGGTATGGCCAAGGAAGGGGTCAAAGCCAAAGTGGATGCATCCGGTGGAAAGGTAACGATCCAGACCAAAGAGGGTACGGCCGTATACTCCGGCGGCAAGGGCGCGGCGGTGCCCGATAACTTTCCGAAGGATGTCTACGTGTATGAAGGCGCCACCGTCACTGCGGCTATTTCCGTGCCGGACGGCTTCAATCTGCACATGGAGACCAGTGACAGCGCCGACAAGGTCTTGGGTGCCATGAAGAGCAAAATGACCGGCTTCGGCTGGAAAGAAGAAATGACCATGAACCAGGGCAAGAATTCCATGGTGAGCTATAAAAAGGGGGAACGCACGGCCATGGTTAACATCAATGCCGACCAGAAAAACACCCAGATTACCCTGACGGCCGCTGAGCCGAAGAGCTCGAAAAAGTAGGGCATCGGGGTTTGTCCTTGAATATTTGAAGATGGACGGCACATTGCTTTGACAGGGGGTTGGATTTGGTAGAAGTTCAAGTCTTCAAGTCCTGCCCCCAAAGCCGCAAAACCGGGCATTAACTGCGGCTAATAATGCTTGACGGTGGCTGACAACTGGTGATATCTTCCCCCCATGAACGACCCAAATAAGCAAATTCCTGTCCAAATGTATCATCCAGGAGGATTTTTTATGAGCATCAAGGTGCTTCAAATGCTCCTTATCTCCCTTGCCCTCACCGTTACTTTCCAGACAACCGGATGCGTGAATCGGGCCATCAACGAGAATGTCGCCGACCTGGGGCCACAGGTGGTTGCGGCACCCTTGCCGCAGTCGGAGCGGATGACCGTAGCCGTCGGCAGATTCACCAACGAATCGGTATACGGAAGCGGTCTGTTTACCGATGAGTCGGGTGACCGGATCGGTAAACAGGCTTCGGATATGCTGGCTCGTCATCTGTTGGCGACGCAGCGTTTCAACGTGGTGGAACGACCCGATATCAGCAAGCTGCGTGCCGAGGCTGCATTGATGGGAGAGGATGAGACACAGTTCAAGCAGAACCTGAAAGGCGCGGATGCATTGATTCTCGGCTCCGTCGTTGAACTGGGCCGGGAAACCACGAGCAGTGGCTGGCTGGTGGGCAAGGAAAAAACCCAACGCGCGCGGGCCCGGGTGGTGTTACGGCTGGTCAATCCGAAGACGGGCGAGCTTTTCTACACCCAGGAAGGAAGCGGTGATGCCACCATCAGCGCCAGCGCTACACTCGGTTTCGGCGGTACCGCCGGTTTCGATTCGACCCTGGAAGGCAAAGCCATCGATGCGGCCATCGTGAACTTGATGAACAATGTCATAAAAACGCTCGATGCCCGACGCTCTTCACTCAGGTAGTCCAAGGATGGTATCATGAAAAACTGTACGTTGTCGTCTGCCCGGCGAAGCGGGTTCGAGCTGTCAGTCGTCCGGTGTGTCTTCATGCTTGCGGGCATCATGCTCATTTCAGGCTGTGCGAAGCCGCAGCTCTATGACTGGGGTGATTACGCCGACAGCCTGGAATGTCGTTACGAGAAGGGAGATGCTGCCCAGGCCGAACAGGCGCTGCGTGAACAGATGGTCGAATACGGCACCGGCAAACATGTGCCGCCGGGGGTTTACGCGGATTACGGGTTTCTCCTGTTTCGGCGCGGCGACATCGGCGGGGCGCTGGCGTATTTCGAGAAAGAAAAAAGCACGTTTCCTGAATCTTCTTATTTGATGGATAAGCTGATAGACCGAATCAAGAAAAAAACTTCACCAGCACCCGACAAGGTGGCGACGGAAACGGGAGGTGGACAGCCATGAGAAAAACGTTGCCCTGCATCGTAGTTCTATCGCTCCTTCTGGCTGGCTGCATCACACCCAAAAAGGCCGATCTTTCCGCTTTCCGCGTAAATCCGCCAAGGTCGATCCTGGTGGTGCCCGTAGTAAACGATTCGCCGGAGATTACCGCATCGTCCATATTCACTCCGTCTCTCACTATGCCGCTGGCGGAGCGGGGATACTACGTCTTTCCCGTCTATTTGACTGAAATGCTGCTGCATGATCTGGGCTTGAGCGAGGCCGGGCATATTCATCTGATGCCGACAATTCGATTCTATGAACTGTTCGGTGCGGATGCCGTGCTTTTGGTGACCATAAAGAACTGGAGCACAAAGTACGTAGTGCTGGCGTCTTCCGTTGAGGTTTCCGCGGAATATGTGCTGAAAGACACCCGCACCGGCACGGTGCTGTGGCAAGGTTCCCAACGTGCGGTTCGTGCTTCCAACGGCGGCAGCGGCGGCTTGATCGGCGCCCTGGTCGCTGCCGCTGTTCATGCGATGATTGCCGACTACAAACCACTGGCCATGCAAGCCAACGGAACTGCTTTCCTCCCGCCCCACGGGTTGCCGGCCGGCCCTTATCATCCGGAGTACGGTAAAGACCAGAGTCAATTTGAGTGATTTTCGGGTAAAACGGGACTAATTTATTTTTTGCTCAGCCTTTTTCCCTGCCCTTAAAGTAAGTTCATCGTATGCTCCCAATTGACATGGTGTATCAAAAGTGTTACACTTGTTTCGAAAAGGAGATATCACCATGCCGTCAAAGAAGCCGCGCATCAATGTCGTCTGCGAACACCCCCTGTACTATGAAATATCCCGCATTGCCGAGGAAGATGGAGCTTCCCTGTCGTCCGTGGCCCACGACCTGATCAGGGAAGCGCTTGAGTTGCGCGAGGACAGTGTGCTGGCAGGGCTGGCCGACGAGCGCGCCAGGACCTTCCGCAAGGAAGAGGCGAAGACCTTTGACCAGGTCTTTGGTTCGTGAGCTTTTCCGTTATCTTCCATCCGGATGCTGCGGAAGAGATCGCCCGCCTCAACGTCACCATGAAGGAGCGCCTGAAATGTGCCGTCAGTGAGCGGCTGATGACTGAGCCAAGCCTCTACGGCAAGCCGCTCAGGGGTACCCTGAAAGGCTACTGGAAGCTGCGTGTCGGTGATTACCAGGTCGTTTTCGGCATCGACAATAACGACATCGTTGTCTACGCCGTCTGCCATCGTAAAAAGGTGTACCAGCTTGTCAAGAACCGTCTGGAATAGCATACTCCCCGGCAATTCTACGAACTATAAACGATTCAACCTTTCGAACTCAGGAAATGATTGTGCGTACCTGATCCCTCTGTCAGGCCAACCCGGAAAGCAGGCATATTCTCTTATGACACCTTTACACCAGAACGACACGGACAAGATTCTCATCATCGGCTGCGGAGACATCGGCAAACGGGTCGCCCGCCTCGCCCTGGCGGATAACGCCTCCGTCCACGGGCTGGTCAGGTCAGCGGAGCATGCAGCGGAACTGGAAAAACTCGGAATCCGCCCCATCATCGGCAACCTGGACGATCCCGCGACGCTGCAGGATCTCCCGACCGCCGGGACGGTCGTCTTCTACTTCGCCCCGCCGCCGGGCGGGGGAATATTCGACCCGCGGATACGGAACTTCTGCAGCAGAATCCCTGCTGGGGAGAAGCCGCGCAAGCTCATCTACATGAGCACCAGCGGCGTGTACGGCGACTCCGGAGGCAAGCCGGTTACCGAGGATACCCCGCCGAACCCGCAGACGGCGCGGGGGAAGCGCCGTCTCGATGCGGAAACGGCTTTCCGGGAGTGGGGCAAAAAGAACAACGTCCCCGTGGTCATCCTGCGGGTGACCGGGATCTACGGACCGGGGCGCTTTCCGGTTTCGCAGCTGGCCGGCGGCCAGCCGGTCCTGCTTGAAGAACTGGCCCCCTTAACCAACCGGATCCACCAGGACGACCTGGCGCGGGTCTGCCTCGCTGCCGCGGCAAAGGGGGAGGACGGCGATATCTTCAACGTGAGCGACGGCCACCCCACCACCATGACCCACTACTTCAACGCCGTAGCCGATCTCCTCGGCTGCCCCCGTCCGCCCCGGGTCTCCCTTGAGGAGGCCCGCACGGTCATGTCCCCCCTCATGCTCTCCTACATGAGCGAGTCGCGGCGGATGGACAATGGGAAGATGCTGCGCAAACTCGGCATCGATCTCCTCTACCCCGACCTGGAAGCCGGGCTGAGGGCGAGCGTACCTTCACCCTCCCCCTCGCCCCTTTAGGCCCTTTGGGTCCTCCCGTCAAGGGAGGGGGAATTTGAGGCAAAGCCCTATCTAGCACTTAAAGGGAGAAGGGATTTGAAGAAATACTCCCTCTCTCCTGGCGGGAGAGGCTTGGGGAGAAGGGCAAATCTGCCCGTGCATCCCGCCAAAATTACGCTATACTTCCCGACATGGACCTGTCGGAAAACGCCCTCAAAGTGCTGCATGCCCGCTACCTCCTCAAAGATGAGAGCGGCCGGGTCATCGAGTCCCCCCGGGAGATGTTCGGCCGGGTTGCCCGCACCATTGCCCAGGCCGAGGAACTGTACGGCGGTTCCCCCCAACTCTGGGAGGAGCGCTTCTTCGACCTCCTCTCCTCCCTCCGTTTCCTCCCCAACTCCCCTACCCTCATGAATGCCGGCAAGAGCATGGGGCAGCTGGCCGCCTGCTTCGTCCTCCCGGTGGAAGATTCCATGCAGGGGATTTTCGACACCTTGAAGAACGCCGCCCTTATCCTGCAGAGCGGCGGCGGCACCGGCTTCTCTTTTTCCCGGCTGCGGCCGAAGGACGATATCGTCCGCTCGACCGGCGGCATCGCCAGCGGCCCGGTCTCCTTCATGAAAATTTACAACACCGCTACCGACGTGATCAAGCAGGGAGGGGCACGGCGCGGCGCCAACATGGGGATCCTCCGGGTGGACCATCCCGATATCCTGGAATTCGTCAGGGTGAAGAGGAGCGTCGCGGAGCTGGCCAATTTCAACATCTCGGTAGCAATGACCGATGCCTTCATGGATACCCTCGACCGGGACGGCACGTACGAACTCGTCAACCCCCGCTCGGGGAAGACGACCTGTACCATCAGGGCACGACTGGTCTTCGCCGAGATCGTGGCGTGCGCCTGGGAAACGGGCGATCCGGGGCTCGTCTTCATCGACCGGATCAACCGGGCAAACCCCACTCCCCTCCTCGGCCGGTTCGAAAGCACCAACCCGTGCGGCGAGCAGCCGCTCCTCCCCTTCGAAGCGTGTGTGCTCGGCTCCATGAACCTGTCGAAGTACGTAACGGGGAGGGAGATCGACTTCGCTGCGCTGGGAGATGACGTGGCAACTGCCGTCCGCTTCCTGGACGACACCATCGATGCCAGCGTCTATCCCCTCCCTGCCATCGCGCAGATGCACAAGGGAAACCGGAAGATCGGCCTCGGCGTGATGGGGTGGGCGGATCTCCTCATCCGGCTCGGGATGCCGTACAACCACCCGGACGCCTTCGCCCTGGCCCGGAGGGTCATGAAATTCGTCAGTGACCGGTCAAAGGAGGCGTCGCAGTCCCTGGCAGACACGCGCGGGGTCTTCCCCAACTTCACCGGCTCCATCTTCGATGCGCCGGACATGCCCCGGCTCAGGAATGCCACCACCACGACCATTGCCCCCACCGGCACCCTGGCCACCATCGCCGATTGTTCGAGCGGCATCGAACCGCTCTTCGCCATCGCTTACCAGAGGCTCGTGCTCGACACTACCCTCGAGGAGATCAACGGGGAGTTCATCAGGATCGCGCACGAGCGCGGGTTCTATTCCGACGGGCTGCTGGGCGAGGTGCGCCGGCGGGGGAACCTGCAAAGAATACGCGGTGTCCCCGCCGATCTGCGGCGGCTGTTCCGGACTGCGCTGGAGATCCCCCCAGCGGACCATATCGAGATGCAGGCGGCCTTCCAGGAATATACCGACAATGCCGTATCCAAGACCATCAACATCCCCCCCCGGGCGACGCAGGACGATGTTGCGCAGGCCTTCCTCCTTGCGTACCGGAAGGGATTGAAAGGGATTACTGTGTTCAGGTACGGCGCGAAGAGGGGAACCCTGGTCAAATTCGCCGATGCCGATTAGTGCTGATCTTCAACCAGCACCGAGAACCTTTGTAACCGCGAAGAACGCAATGAACGCGAAGAAAACCTGAAATAAAAAGGGGTTAACCCCTGAAAACATCCTTTGCGCCCTTTGCGTCCTTGAGCGACCGGAGGGAGCGGGCGGTTAAAGGTCTTGATTCAAGACGTAGAAAGCGCCGCATCTTCCGACTTACCTGTTTCCGCGCTTGCCTCTATTTCCCCAAATATGGCGCTTGACAATATCTGAAATGGGATTATTCTAAAAGAAAATGATTTCTATTTAGAGTTGCCATGACCGCGCACTATGGAAAAACGTTGAAATCCCTGAACCTGAAGGCGACGCCGAAACGGCTCGCTATCCTCACCCTGATGGGGCGGGAAGCGGCCTACATCAGTCCGGAGGAGATCTGGCTCAAACTGAAAAGCCAGTTCGACCGGGTCGGCCTCCCGACCGTCTACCGCAACCTCGAGGAGCTGGCTGCGGGAGGGGTCATCACCACGGTGATCCACCCGAACCGCCAGCTTTACTACCACTTCTGCCCGAACCTGGACCATCACCACCATTTCATCTGTGTCGCCTGCCGCAAGGTGGAAGACGTCGATTTCTGCGGCCTGGAAAACATCGAGCGGGAAGTCGGCGAGAAGATCGGCGGGAAGGTGCTCTCCCACGTCGTCCAGGTGAACGGCCTCTGCCGGTCCTGTGCTGCCGGTGATAAAAGGAACGGCATTGCGGAAGGAGTAAAACCATGAGGTTCGTGAAGGTCCTGGCAATCCTGCTGGTCATGGTCATGCTCATCCCCTTCGTCGCCGCCTGTCAGAAAGGGCGCGAGCCGGCGCAGGAGGAGAAAAAACTCCGGGTGGTGACCACCCTCTTCCCTCTCTATGACTTTGTCCGGACCATCGGCGGCGACCGGGTCGATGCCCGCCTCCTGCTCCCCCCGGGCGTCGAGCCGCACAATTTCGAGCCGCGGCCGGAGGATGTCGTCCTGCTCAACAAAGCCGATATCTTCGTCTATACCAACAGGTACATGGAGCCGTGGGCGGCCAACATCCTGAAAGGGATCCCGAACAAGGGGCTCGAGGTGGTCGACGCGAGCGCCGGAGTCACGTTCATCCCGGCTAGCGGCGAGGAAGAGCACGAGGGGCATGGCGCGGGCGAGCACGGCCACCACCACGGGGAAGGAATGGACCCGCACGTCTGGCTGAGCATTCCCAATGCGGAGAAGATGGTGGAGAATATCACCGCGGCCCTGGTTCGGAAAGACCCTGCCGGGAGCGACTCCTACCGTAAAAATGCCGCAGCTTACCGGACCCGCCTGGATGAGCTGGACAACAGGTTTAAAGAAGGGCTGTCCGGATGCAGACAGCATCTCTTCCTCCATGGCGGCCACTCCGCCTTCGGCTACCTGTCACAACGGTACGGCCTCACCTACGTTTCCGCCTTCGCCGTTTCGGCCGATGCGGAGCCGACGCCGAGGAAGCTGATGGAACTCGTCAACCTGATGAGAAAGAATTCCCTCAAATATATATTCTACGAAGAACTCCTCTCGCCGCGGGTGGCGGAGACCATCGCCCGGGAGACAGGCGCGACCCTCCTGAAGCTCCACGGCATCCATAATGTCAGCCGCGAGGACCTGGCCGGGGGGGCGACCTATATCTCTTTAATGGAACAGAATCTCAAGAATCTCAGGACGGGGCTGCAATGCCGGTAGACGTGCTCGCCATAGAAGGGCTCGGTTTCAGTTATAACAGCGCAGCGGTTCTCGACGATATCTCCTTCCATGTGCGGGCGGGAGACTACCTGGGAATCGTCGGCCCCAACGGCTCGGGTAAGAGCACCCTGATCAGGGCTGTCCTCGGTCTCGTGGAACCCGACCTGGGCTCGGTGACAATCTTCGGCTCCCCCCGCTCCCGCTTCAGCGAGTGGCGCAGAATCGGGTATCTTCCCCAGCGCCTCAAGTTCTTCAACCCGAATTTCCCGGCGACTGTCGAAGAGATCGTGAAACTCGGGCTCCTGGCGGGGAAACGACTGCCGAGGCTCGCGAAAAAGGGGGACGAAGCGGCGGTGGAGAAGA
This sequence comes from Geobacteraceae bacterium, assembly GCA_041481895.1. Lineage (GTDB taxonomy): Bacteria > Desulfobacterota > Desulfuromonadia > Geobacterales > Geobacteraceae > JAMPXD01. Next base: position 13,014 of record JBGPCQ010000076.1, read on the forward strand.
CCCTGCGGCTCATGGGGATAACCGAAATCAGGAGGAGACTGATCGGCGACCTCTCCGGCGGGCAGCAGCAGAGGGTACTCCTGGCGCGGGCCGTGGTGAGTGAACCGGAGCTCCTGATCCTGGACGAGCCTACCACCGCCCTTGACCCCGAGACACGGGAAAATTTCTATACGCTCCTGGAGCACCTGAACCGGGAGCAGGGTATCACGGTGATCCTCGTCACCCACGACACCTGGAGCATCGGCAAATACGCGAACCGTTTTCTCTATCTGGACAAGAGGGTCATTTTCGACGGGACCTTCGAAGACTTCTGCCAATCCCCGGAGATGACGAGCTTTTTCGGGGAGAATGCTCAGCACTTAATTTGTCACAGACATTAAATCTGAAATAACCACGAATCAGCACGCGGATCAAATCTGATAAATTCGGATAAAATCGGATCAGGCGTTTTTGAGGGTTAATCAGATTCTTATCAGATATTATCCGACGTTATCCGCGTGGA
>JBGPCQ010000077.1:0-13223 GCA_041481895.1 Geobacteraceae bacterium
CGCAGACCACCTGCGCCTCCGCGGCGCAGTTCTCCGCCGCGACCCGGGCCGCCTCGTCAACACAGAGCAGGGTAGCGGCTTCCATCTCGACCGGGGTCTCTTTTCCGGTTTTGTACCGGTTGAACGCGTACCCCCCGAGCAGGTGCCCTTCCAGGGCCGCCTGGAGCCATTCCGGGCCGTTCCCCCCCGCCAGGTGGAGTACGGAGCTGAACGTCCCGATCCCCGCGCAGCGCAGCGCCTTGATCGCGCTGCCGCCGGCCTGCCGCATCCGGTCGCGGTTCAATTCGCCCCGTGTGCCGAGCCCCACGAGCAGGAGCCGGTCCGGGGCAACGCGGCCGAGGGTGTGGATCATGACGGTCTTGTTCAGTTTCCCGGTAAATTCCCCCTCCCGCGCCAGGGCGCCGAGGCAGCCGCCGAGGGCGCGGTCGAGTTCGGCGACCAGGGGAGAATCGGTCTCTTTTTCACAGCATCCGAGGACAAGGGTGCGGCAGGAATGGCTGAGCGGGTTTTCGGCTGCAAGCGTGAATTTCATGGACAAGCTCCTCTCCGGGCGGGCCGGATCGATAGACGGGGATTTTTTCTCTCCAAGATTACCATAAATTCCGCCCGGTGCGTTCAGCGCACAAAAAAATCAAGATAAAAGGCGGTTTCAGCTTCAGGATTACTTCAAGATTACTTTCAATCCCAGAAGCTTTTCATTCTGAATCCGGGTAATCATGAGGTAATCATGAGGCAAAAAAGCTTTTCAACATTTTCACAAATGAACCGACATTTCGGAACTATGACCGACAAAAAGGCAATGATGTCCTGATGTCTGCGGATAACATCTGAAGGGTCTGTGTGGCGGGTCTACCTGTTTTGGTGCGGTTGCCGGGAGAGGAACTGCATCAGCCGCTCCTCCTGAGGACCGTGACGCAGTTCGTGACGGCCGAACCGCCGATGTTGAAGCTCACCCCCACTTGCGGTACCCTGCCGGAGAGCCGTGCCCCGATCGGATCGTCGATGAGCTGCTTGTAGAGCAGGGCATGCATGGAGACGCCGGTGGCCCCGACCGGGTGCCCCTTGGCCTTGAGTCCCCCCGACAGGTTGACGGCGCAGCGTTCGTCGTCGCGGGTGAAGCGCCCCTCCAGGTAGTCGTATCCCGCCCGGCCGTCGCGCGACAGGCCGAGCGCCTCGGTGGAGAGGAGCTGGCTGATCGTGAAGCAGTCATGCACCTCGGCCAGGTCCAGATCGTCACTGGTGACCCGCGCCTCGGCGAAGGCGCGCCGGACCGCTTCCTTGCCGGCCCGGTAGGCATACATATCGGAGCGCGTCGAGATGGCCAGCCGCTCGTTGACATGCCCGATGCCGGCGATCTGGACGGACTTTGTGCCCGTACGCGGCACGTCGGCGCTTTTCATGATGACCAGGGCGGCAGCGCCGTCGCTGACCAGCGAACAGTCGTGAAGCCTGAGCGGCGGCGCGATCATCGGATTCTTCTCCGGCGGCAGCGCCAGAATGGCGTCGGCCGTTACCAGCCCGAGCCTGTCGCTCGGCCCGCCGGCGGTGAAATGGGCCAGCGGGTTGTCGAGTCCGTTGCGGTAGCCGAGGGCGGCCACCGTGGCCAGCATCCGCTCTAACTCGGCGCTCTCCAGCCGGTAGTGGTCCTGATACCCCTTGGCGTATTCCGCGAACAGGCAGGGAAAACTGCCCGCCCCGGCCCCCTCTTCGGGCCAGTAGGAGCAGGTGGCCAGGGCATGGGTCACCCCCCTGGTATCGAGGAGGTTCATCTTTTCGACACCGACTACGAGCGCAATTCTCGCCCTGCCGGCCTCCACGGCATACAGCGCGTCGTAGAGGGCCACCGAGCCGGAGGCGCAGGCGTCTTCGCACCGGGTCATGGATTTGAATCTGAGCCCTTCCGGGTCGATCTCGGTGGCGAACGAGGCGAGGTGTTCCTGGTTGGCGAACAGTCCCGGCGCACACGACCCGACCCAGACACCGTCCACGTCCTTTCCTTCGATACCCGCATCCGCCAGGGCGCCCCGGCCGGCTTCGATCATCAGTTCGTAAATCGATTTCAGGTCCGTGACTTCACCGGTCTCACGGTTCTTCTGGACAAAGGACCCGAATTTGGAATTATAGGCGCCGATGATGCTGACCTGGCTCATGATGGACTCTCCTCTCGATAAAAACTGTGCTCGTAGACAAACTGCCCGACTACTGCGCTGTCCAGCCGCCGTCGACGGGTATCGGCGCCCCGGTAATCTGGGCGGCCGCGCCGGAGCAGAGAAAAACCGCCAGCTCTCCCAGCTGCTCGATGCTGACGAACTGCCGCGAGGGTTGCTTCTCGGCCAGGAGATCGCGCCCCCCCTCCTCGATATCGACCCCGAGCGCTTCGGCCCGGGCAATGATCTGGGGTTCGATCAGCTCGGTCCGGGTCCAGCCGGGGCAGATGGCGTTGCAGGTGATCCCGAGACCGGCCGTTTCCAGGGCCACCACCTTGGTCAGCCCCACCAGGCCGTGCTTGGCGGTCACGTAGGCCGCCTTGTTGGCCGAAGCCACCAGGCCGTGCACTGAGGCGATGTTGATGATCCGGCCCCACCCCTTTCCCTTCATGTGCGGCAGGGCATGATGAATGGTGTGGAACGACGACGAGAGGTTGATGGCGATGACGGCGTCCCACTTCTCGGGCGGAAACTCCTCCACCGGGGCCGTGTGCTGGATGCCGGCATTGTTGACCAGGATGTCGATCCCCCCCAGCTGCGCCGCCGTAGCGGCCACCAGTGCCCCGATCTCGGCCGGGCGGGTCATGTCGGCCCCGTTGTAGGCCACCGTGACGCCATGTTCCGCCGCCATACCCAAGCGGAGCCGTTCGATGGCGGCGGCATCGCCGAAGCCGTTCAACATGATGCCGCAGCCCCGGGCGGCCAGGGCCCGGGCAATGCCCAGGCCGATGCCGCTGGTGGACCCGGTGATCAGCGCGTTCTTTCCTTTCAGCATGGTATTCTCCTGAACCGGCAAAGCCGGAAACACATGGGAAAACGTAACATCTAATTGCACGCGGATCAAATCTGATAACTTCGGATAAAAATCGGATTAACCCTTCTGTTTTTTTTAAAATCAGACTTTAATCAGATTCTATCCGATGTTATCCGCGTGAAACGCTGTTGACTTATTCCTCAAAACCAAGACTTTGCACGCGGATCAAATCTGATAACTTCGGATAAAAATCGGATTAACCCTTCTGTGGTTTTTAAAATCAGACTTTAATCAGATTCTATCCGATGTTATCCGCGTGAAACGATTTTTGATAGTGATTCTCCGAAAGCGCCTGTCAAGTTATGCCAGCCCCGAAGCGACGCGCAGCGGCGGCTCGGTGCAGTTCCTGATCTCCTCGACGGTGTGCCCCGGAGCCAGCTCCACCAGCAGCAGACCATCCGCGGTCACATCCAGCACCGCCCGGTCGGTGATGATCCGGTTAACCACCCCCCTGCCGGTCAGCGGCAGGGTGCAGCGATTGAGGATCTTCGGCTCACCCTGTTTGTTGACGTGATCCATGATGATCACGATCCGCTTGGCGCCGTGCACCAGGTCCATGGCGCCCCCCATCCCCTTGACCATCTTGCCCGGTATGACCCAGTTGGCCAGGTCCCCCTTTGCTGAGACCTCCATCCCCCCCAGGATGGCCAGGTCGATGTGACCCCCCCGGATCATGGCGAACGATTCGGCGCTGCTGAACAGGGCCGCGCCGGGGATCATGGTGATGGTCTCCTTGCCGGCGTTGATCAGGTCGGGATCCAGCTCCTCCTCGGTCGGATAGGGGCCGATGCCGAGCAGGCCGTTTTCCGACTGCAGCACTACCCGCTTCCCCTCGGGGATATAGTTGGCGACCAGGGTCGGCATGCCGATCCCCAGGTTGACGTAGTAGCCGTCCTCTATCTCCCGGGCGGCGCGCTGCGCGATCTCTTCACGTGCCCATGTCATGCTGCAGCTCCTTTCCGCACGGTCCGCCGTTCGATCCGTTTTTCCTGATGTTCGCAGCGGATGATGCGCTGGACGTAGATGCTCGGGGTATGGACCTGCTCCGGTTCCAGTTCGCCGATTGCGGCCATGATCTCCACTTCGGCGATGGTTATTTTTCCGGCAGCAGCCATCATCGGGTTGAAGTTGCGCGCCGTCCTCCGGTACTGCAGGTTGCCGAGGCCGTCGCCGCGCCAGGCCTTGACCAGGGCGAAGTCGGCCTTGAGCCCCAGCTCCAGCAGGTATTCCTTGCCGTCGAAGATCCGCGTTTCGCGCCCTTCGGCAATCGGCGTACCGACCCCGGCCGGGGTATAGAAGGCCGGGATTCCGGCGCCGCCGGCCCTGATCCGCTCGGCCAGGGTCCCCTGGGGCACCAGGTCCACCTCCAGCTCGCCGGAGAGATACTGGCGCTCGAACTCCCTGTTCTCGCCGACATAGGAGGCGACCATCTTTTTGATCTGGCGGTTTTCGAGCAGCAGCCCGAGCCCCCAGTCGTCGACCCCGCAGTTGTTGGAAATGACAGTCAGGTTCTTCACCCCGGTCTCGCGCAGACCGAGGATCAGGTTCTCCGGTATCCCCACCAGGCCGAAACCGCCGACCATGATGGTCGCGCCGTCCGGAATACCAGCCAGAGCCTCCGGTATGGATGTACAGATCATGTCGTTCCTCCGGTGATTCAAGGATGAAGGCTGAAGGATGAAATTAAATAACTCAGAAAAGCTTTTTTGCCTCAAGATTACCTCATGATTACTTGGATTTTTGATTAAAATCTTGTGTAATCTTGAAGTAATCGTGAAGCTGAACAAGGTTTTGCATCAAGAAGTTGCCAGACACTTTGCTCAGTAATTATAAACTTACACGTCGCAAGCGACTATAAAGAACGTTTCAGCACCCGGGCCAGCTCGCCGACGAAACCGCGGCGAAAGACCAGGACGCAGACCACAAATATACCCCCGATGATTACGGTGATCCAGGATCCGACCGAGCTCAGTTCGGACTGGAGTGTCACCACGGTGAATGCGCCGACCAGGGGGCCGAGCACCGTACCGACCCCTCCCAGAAGCGTCATCAGAACCACTTCACCGGAGGTGTGCCAACTGACATCGGTCAACGAAGCGAGCTGAAACACCAGCGACTTCATTGCGCCGGCCATGCCGGCCATTGCCGCCGAGATTACAAAAGCAATCAGCTTGAATCTCTCCACCTTGTACCCCAGTGAAACAGCCCGCGGCTCATTCTCCCGGATTGCCTTCAGTACCTGGCCGAAGGGTGAATGAATCGTCCGGTAGATGATCCAGAAGCCAAGGCAGAACATTACGAAAACGAAGTAGTAGAGGTTGAGCCCGAGGGGGCTGCCGCCAACGGAATAGACATGGTTCAAATCGATCAGCCCGAAGAGATCGCCCCGGGGAATGCCCTGCAGGCCATCCTCGCCTCCGGTGAACGGCGCTTTGAGTGCTATGAAGTAGACGATCTGCGCCAGGGCCAGGGTGACCATGGCAAAGTAGATTCCCTGCCGCCGGATCGCCAGGCTGCCGACAACATACCCCAAAAGAGCAGCAAAGAGCGTACCTCCCAGAACCCCTAATTCAGGGGTCAGGCCGCTGTTCTTCACCAGGTGGCCGGTAATATAGGATGCACCCCCGAAAAATGCGGCATGCCCGAAGGAAAGAAGCCCGGTATAACCGAGCAGCAGATTGAAGGCAGAGGCAAACAGCGCAAAGCAGAGCAGCTTCATCATGAACACCGGATAGACAACAAACGGCGCCAAAAGGCCAAGGATTACAAGAAGGATCCAGATTTTCCTGTTCATTCAGGACTCCCTGCCGAACAGGCCGGCCGGCTTGACCAGCAGAACAATAACCATGATCAGGAAGATAACCGTGCTGGAGGCAGGGGCGTACACTACCTTGGTGAACCCCTCTACCATGCCGAGCAAAAGGCCGGTAACGATGGAACCCATGATCGAACCCATCCCGCCGATGACTACCACGGCAAACACGATGATAATCATCTCCGACCCCATGACCGGGCTGACCGAATAGATCGGTGCGGCAAGCACCCCGGCAAAGGCGGCCAGGGCAACTCCATAGCCGTAGGTCAGGGTGATCATGAGCGGCACATTGACGCCGAACGCCTTCACCAGCTCCGGGTTTTCCGTCCCGGCGCGAAGAAAGGACCCGAGTTTCGTCCGTTCAATAACATACCAGGTGCCGAAACAGACCAGAAGGGAGATGCCAATCACCCAGAGGCGGTATTTCGGGAACATCATGAAGCCGAGATTGACCGCGCCATTCAGAATTTCCGGTTTTGCCTCGTAGGGATCGCCCGATACATTAAAAAAATTGGTAAAGACCCCTTGAATAATGAGAGCCAGGCCGAAGGTGAACAGCAGGCCGTACAAGTGGTCAAATTTGTACAGCCTGCTCAACATGGTTTTTTCAATCACGATTCCCAGCGCCCCTACCACCAGCGGGGCTACGATCAAGGCCGCCCAGTAATTGAGGTGAAAATCCGGCATCCCGATCATTGGGCCCAGCGACGTGTAGCCGAGGAGCGCTACATACGCGCCCAGCATATAGAGTGCCCCGTGGGCAAAGTTGACAATATTCAGCAGGCCGAAAATCACTGCCAGGCCGAGGCTCAGAATGGCGTAGAAAACACCGTTGTTGAGGCCCAGCATAACCTGCGACATGACCGTCTGAAAGGTGATTTCCATGGTATGCTCCCGGGGTCATCCCTTCGTGAAAGACCTACTTTTTGACCAGAGGGCAGGTGCTCTCGGAAAGCGGCATGAAGGCCTCGGCGGCGGGAACGGTCTTGACGATTTTGAGAAGATCCCACTCCCCCTTGGACTCGGATGGCTTCTTCACTTCCATCAGGTACATGTCATGCACCATCCGCCCGTCAGCCCTGATCTTGCCGTTCACGGCAAAGAAGTCGCTGATATCCATGGATTTCAGCTTTGCCATGACCGCATCCGGATCATCGGTACCGGCCGCTTTGATGGCTTTGAGGTAGTTCATGGTGGCTGAATAGGCGCCGGCCTGATCCATGGTCGGCATTGCCTTGTGGATCGCATAGAAACGCTTGGCAAAAGCGCGGGTCGCCTGATCCCGGTCCCAATAGAAGCCCGAAGTGAACTGCATCCCCTGTGCCACCTTCAAACCGAGGCTTTTTATGTCGGTATCGAATATCAAAAGCCCCACCAGGGTCTGCCCTTTCTTGTCAATGCCGAACTCCCGCGCCTGTTTTATTGTGTTAATGGTGTTTTCGCCTGCATTGGCCAGACCGATTATCTGAGCCCCGGACGACTGCGCCTGGAGCAGATATGACGAAAAATCAGTCGTGGCAAGAGGGTGCCGCACTGATCCGACGACCTTGCCGCCCATCGCCTTCACAAATTTTGTGGTATTTTCCTCCAGAGACTGGCCAAAGGCGTAGTCGGCAGTGATGAAGAACCAGCTTTTGCCGCCATGCTGGACCACGGCCTGTCCGGTAACCTTGCCCAAGGCATAGGTGTCATAAACGTAGTGGATACCGTACGGGGTGCAGGCCTTGTTGGTCAGCTCAGTGCTGGCCGCACCGGTGTTCATGGTGATCCGTTTCTTTTCTCCCGCGAGTTTCTGCACCGCAAGAGCGCAGCCGGAGTTCAACAAACCGGTAATCATGTCCACTTTTTCATTGTCAAGCCACTCGCGGGCCTTTGCCGAGGCAATATCCGGCTTGTTCTGATGATCTGCACCAATAACCTTGATCGGCTTGCCAAGCACCTTGCCGCCAAAATCCTTTACTGCCATCTCCACTGCCACCTGGGTCCCTTTGCCCCCGAGTGTAGAGTAGGGTCCTGACATATCGGTAAGCACCCCGATTTTCACGACACCATCTGAAATACCTGCTGCACCTGCGGTTGTACCCGACAAAAAAACCAGTGCTGCGGATGCAACAACCTTACACAGAGCTTTTTTCATGCGTTTCTCCTTTCTGATTGTATACCCGGACTTACACTCCCAGGTATTTGTTTATTTTTTCCTTGCTTGAGTCAAGCTCATCTCTGGTTATCATTTCAGCAATGGCACCGTGATCGACCACATAATGCCGGTCGGCCAGGTCAGCCGCAAAATGGAAATTCTGCTCCACCAGGATTATGGTGAACCCTTTTTCTTTCAGACGGGCGATGAGTCGACCCAGGGTCTGAACAATGACCGGTGCAAGCCCTTCCGTGATTTCATCAAGGAGCAGAAGATTCGCTCCCGTCCGGAGTATCCGCGCCATAGCCAGCATCTGCTGTTCTCCACCCGAAAGACGTGTTCCCATACTGCTCCTGCGTTCCTGCAAGTTGGGGAACATCGCGTAAATTTCAGACACGGACATCCCCCCCTCTTTTACCACCGGCGGCAGCAGCAGGTTTTCTTCAACGGTCAGGCTGGAAAAAATCCCGCGTTCCTCGGGACAGTACCCGATGCCGAGGTGGGCGATTTTGTGAGTCGGCATCCCGATGGTTTCAACCCCGTTGATCGTGATTGATCCGCTCCGCCGCCCGACCAGTCCGATGATCGATTTGAGAATCGTGGTCCGACCGGCGCCGTTTCGCCCCAGAAGGGTCACTACTTCTCCCTCGCCGACGATCAGATCGATGCCGTGAAGGATGTGGGATTCACCGTAAAAAGTGTGCAGATCGGTAATCCGCAGCATCTCTTTGTGTACGGATTCAGTCATGAGTGCACCCCATATACGCTTCCAACACCTGCGGATCTTGCGAAACCTCCGCGTAGGGCCCTTCAGCGAGGATCGCACCGCGCTGAAGCACCGTTATCCTGTCCGCCAGGGTTGCCACGACCTTGAGGTTATGCTCGACCATGAGAATAGTGCGGTTGGCGGAAGCCTTCTTCACCAGGGTGGTTATCTTTTCCACATCCTCGGCCCCCATCCCCTGGGTCGGCTCATCCAGGAGCATCAGTTCCGGGTCCAGCGCCAGGGTGGTTGCGATCTCCAGTGCCCGCTTGCGGCCATAGGCCAACTCGCCGGTGATCTCGTCACTCAGCTCCGCCAGACCGACCGACTCCAGGAGCTCCATGGCACGGCCGTCCAGCTTGTGAAGACTACGGTCGCTCTTCCAAAAATGGTACGAGGTGCCGGTAGCGCGCTGCAATGCCAGCCGGACGTTCTCAAGCGGCGTCAGGTTGGGAAAGACGGCCGAGATCTGGAAGGAGCGGATCACCCCGCGCAGGGCGATGTCGGCCGGTTTCTCGCGGGTAATGTCGCTGCCGTTAAACAGAATCGTTCCGGTGGTGGGGGTCAGGAACTTGGTCAACAGGTTGAAGACGGTTGTCTTGCCGGCGCCGTTGGGTCCGATCAGGGCGTGGATATGCCCCCGTTCGACCTGCAGGTTCACGTCGCTGACTGCAGAGAAGCCTTTGAATTCCTTGGAGAGCTTTCTCGTTTCAAGGATGTAATCCGCCATCGCGTCTCCCTGGCTTACGGCCTGACTTTCAGCCTGCAACTTTCATAATTCATACTTCATACTTCATAATTGAATTCAGTGCGACATCAGGACCGGCACCGTCATCTGCCCGAGCAGATGACGAGCCACCGAGCCGAGGGCCATCTTCCCCTGGGGGGTGTGGGCATAGGCGCCCATCACCAGAAGATCGAAACCCTCTTCGCAGACCCGGTTCAGGAGTGCGTCGCCTACCGGGGTGGTTGCCGCCATCATGCTCTCGGCCCTGGCTGTCACGCCATGCCGTTCCAGATGTTCGCAGATGTCGGCACAGAGGCTTTCGCCGTCGTCACCATATGTTTCCGAGCTGTTGATGGCCAGAATGTCGACCCGTTGGGCCTTTTTCAGGAGCGGAAGAGCGTCGTTCACTGCTCGCGTCGACTCGCGCCCCGCTGTCCAGGCCACCAGCACGCGCTCGCCGACCGAGGCAAACACTCCGGCATAGGGGACAACCAGCACCGGCCGGCCCGCCCCCAGTATGAGGCGTTCCGGCAGGTCGGCCGGGACACCCCCGCTCGCCGGCTCCTCTGTTGTCTGGCCAACGATCAGCAGGTCGCTGTAATGGGTATGGTGGATAATGATCTCGGGCATGCCGACACCGATCACCGACCAGTCGACACACTCCCATTTACTTTCGATACCCGCCCCGGCCACCTGCTGCTCGAACATTTCCCGGGCCGCACCAGCCGCTGCCTCGGCTGTTCCATGCCGCGGCTGGTAAAACTGGTGCGTGATCACAAAGAGCCCGGTCAGCCGCGCCCGGTGCCGCTTGGCCAGGCCGACTGCCACGGCCAGCCTGGCAGCGGAACTTGCCTGGTGGTCCATATGGACGAGAATATCTGCCAAAGCCATTAAGTCCTCCTTACCGGGGCATACATCGCACGCGGCGCACCGTAATCCACACAATATCCCTCTATTTCAAAAAAGCGTCTCATTGTTTTCTGTGGCACGTCCAGTATCAGCTATACCACCAGACTTAAAATAAAGCAATTCATGGGCCACATCAGATACATACCACCATAACGCTGTAATGTGACGCTGTTTTATTATTTTCCTTGCCTCCAAACATCCCGTAACCGGTTCCGGCATTTCCAATAATCTGGAAAACAATAAGGGGGTGTCGAATCATAGCGACACCCCCCGGGAACCTCGGCCGCTGCTTCAGGGCCTGTTTATGAGCACCAGCCTCCTCCTCGACAATTTTTCCATATTCCTGGAAAGACATTCCAGGATTTTGGAAAGATTGTGAGGTCTCCATGCGTTATTGAATCCGATACTGCTCGATCTTGGCATACAGCGAAGATTTGCTGACGCCAAGGCGCAAGGCTGCGGCCAGTTTGTCCCCCTTTTCCTCCTGAAGCGCCCGGCGGATCAGCTCCTCTTCCACCTGACGCAACTGGAACTTGAGCGTCCGCTGCCGTTCGGGCGCCACCTCCCCTTCGGCGCTTGTCACCACGTTTCGGGGAATGTCCTGTTTTGTCACCAGGTTGCCGCTCTTCACATACAGGGTCTGCTCCAGCACATTGCGCAGTTCACGCACATTGCCCGGCCAGGAGTAGGCCATGAAGATCGCCTCGGTCTCTGCATCCACCCCTTCGACCGGTATGCCGGTTTCCTTTTCCAGTTGCTTGAGAATCTTCTCGGTCAAGAGGGTGATGTCGTTCGTCCGTTGACGCAGCGGCGGGATATTGAGCTTGACCACATTCAGGCGGTAATAGAGGTCATTGCGGAACTGCCCCTGCTCCACCAACGCCTCCAGGGGCTTGTTGGAGGCGGCAATGATGCGCACATTCACGGCCTCCGGCTGTTCGGCCCCCACCGGCTCGATCTCCCGCTCCTGCAACACCCGCAACAGCTTGACCTGCATCGACAAGGGGAGTTCGCTGACCTCATCCAGGAAGATCGTCCCGGCGTTGGCCAGGGCAAACTTCCCCTTCTTCCCCTTTTTCTGTGCCCCGGTAAAGGCGCCCTCCTTGTAACCGAACAGTTCTGATTCGAAGAGGTTCTCCGGGATGGCAGCACAGTTGACCTTTATGAACGGCCCCAGGGCGCGGTTGCTCTCGATGTGGACGGCATGGGCGAACATCTCCTTGCCGGTGCCGCTCTCCCCCTCCAGGAGCACCGTGGTGTCCGACCTTGCCACCTTGCGCCCCAGCTCCTTGACCTTTTCCAGCTCCAGGCTGGTGCCTACGATGTTGTCGAAGGAGTACCTGGCCCCCAGGCGTTTGCTCAGCTCTTTCTTGTAGAACTCCAGCTCGCTTTTGAGGCGTTTGAAGCGGTCGATCATGGCAAACAGGTCGTTCACGTCCTGGAACATGACCTTGCCCACCACCGCCACCACCCGGCCGTCCTCGATAATCGGGATGCGGCTGCAGACCATTTCGTGACCGCGGATCTTCTGAATCTGGGCGATCTCGGCCACGCCGGTCCGGGCGACGATATGCATGCGGGTGTTCTCCACCACCTCGGTCACATTCCGGCCGACGACCTCGTGCATCTTTACGCCGAGGAAATCGGCATAGGCCTGATTGACCTTGAGGATGATGCCGCCGGCATCGGTGATGATCAGCCCTTCGTAGGCGTTGTCGATGGCGACTTCCAGCATCTTGAGCGCCTTGCCCGACTCGCTGGCCCGGGCGGCCAGCCCCTGCATCATGCGGTGGACCCAGCCGCTGCGATGGATCTTCATCTCTGACTCCTGTGTTACCGGGCCTGCGCGACCCGAAGAACGATGGATGCCCTGGCAACTGCGCGTAGCTCAACGAAAGAATATCATGGTTAACGGGATCAGTACAGCAGAGCTTGTTCCCACTGCTGTAAAGCGCCCCTGTTGACTTTTCCACCCCCCTGTGAAATGATATCGCAATGAACATTATCGCCGACATGCATACCCACACCATCGCTTCCGGTCACGCCTATTCGACGCTCAACGAGCTGGCCGCCGAGGCGGCCCGCAAGAGACTTCTGGCCATCGCCATCACGGACCACGGCCCGGCGCTTCCCGGCGGGCCCCATCTGTACCACTTCGGCGCCATGCGTTTCTTCCCCGAGTCGATCTGCGGGGTCCGCATCCTGCGCGGCATCGAGGCGAATATCCTGGACAGCCGGGGCACCCTCGACCTGCCGGAACTTTACCTGCGGAAGCTCGATTTTGTCATGGCCGGCCTCCACGAGGGGTGCGGCTTCGACGGTGAATCTGTCACACGCAACACCGAAGCGGTCATAAGCGCCATGGGAAACCCCCTGGTCAAGGCGATTTCCCACCCCGGCAACCCGATCTTCCCGCTCGACTACGAGGCGGTCGTCAAGGCGGCCCGCGAGACGGGAACGGCCCTGGAGATGAACAATACCTCCTTTTCCATCAGCCGGAGGGGGAGTGCGCCCAACTGCGAGAAGCTCGCGCGCTTGCTGGCAGAGCACGGCGCTCCGGTGGTCATCGGCAGCGACGCCCATATCGCCCAGATGGTCGGCGTTTTTGACGATGCCGTGGCAGTGGTCGAAGCGGCGGGGATCCCCGCAACGCAGGTGATAAACTCCTCCCTGGAGGGGCTGCTCCGGTTTCTCGGCCTGGAGGCATGACGGCTGAACAAGTCAAAAGCGCTGCACGCGGATAACATCTGACCGAATCGGATAAAATCTGATCAGCAAATCTAAAATGGTTCAGAACAAGAGTCTTTAAATCCGCCTTTATCAGAAGTTATCAGATTTGATCCGCGTGCAG
>JBGPCQ010000078.1:0-13187 GCA_041481895.1 Geobacteraceae bacterium
CCGCAACGGCCCGAGGAACGTACACTCCTCCGATTCCTGGAGCGCTTTTAGCACAGGGTAAGCCACCACGTCTTCAACGGCCGAAAGGTCAATGACCTTGTCTCTTATTTCGTCAATGCGAATCTTCACAATTTAACCAGTTAACCCTGTTCAAAGCATTTCAGTATATAGATTGAGCTTATTTTGTCAAGGGAAAATGAACCTTCCACAGCCGCACATACGAAGGGTACGGGACATTTTAATTAACCTATTCCCCGGCATTTTGCACGCGGAAAAGGGGTGGAAAAACGGCAGGGAAACTAAATGGTGATAGTTTCGCCGGGCCTCAGCTTCGGCCGTTCGGGTACGTTAAACGAGAGAAAGAGGAGGACCATGAACAGGAGGACCAGAGCGGCCAGAATGGCGACAGGCCAGAGGAGGCTGACCGCCTGCTCCCCCTCGGGGGCGCGCAGCAAACCGACGACCGTCACGGCTATGCCGAAAAAACCGAAAACCCCTCCCCAGAAGAGCCCCAGAAAAATGTACTGGGATTCGCCGCCGGGCTCCAGAAAGAAGAGCGCCGCGACATGTTCGTGGAAAAAGGCCGCCAGGATGATTGAAACGACTGCCGCAATGATCAGTTTAAGGCCGGATTTTACGGTACTCCTCCGCATGTCGGCATATCCTTCAGCTGCACCAGCTTACATCGCCCACTCCTTTACGGAGCACGGCGGCAACGTCGCCGATAAGGCTGACAATGGAACTGACATCGGCCGAAAGGGCACCGCCGTCAATAACCATGTCCAGCTCGTTTTCCAGCTCCTGTTCAACCGTGTAAGGGTCGCCTATCGGCTCGTCACCGGAGCGGTTGGCGCTCGTTGTGATGATGGGATGTCCCAGCTCCTTTACGATTGCACTGCATATCCTGTTGTCGGGAATCCGGATACCGACGGTTTTCTGCCTGGTCAGAAGAAGATCGGGGACGATGCTCGTCGCTTCGAAGACAAAGGTATAGGGTCCGGGGAGGAAGCGCTTCAGTACCTTGAAGGCATAATTGCTCACCCGGGCGTAGCGGGCCACCTCCGAAAGATCCGCGCATATGAAGGAAAAAGGCTTTTTTCTTTCCCGCTGCTTGAGAATATAGATTCTCTCGATCCCCCGCTTGTTCAATATGCTGCAGCCGATGCCGTAGGTCGTGTCGGTGGGATAGGCAATGACGCCCCCTTCCCGAAGAACGCCCACGACCTTGGAGATAAGCCTCTGTTGGGGATTTTCGGGATTAATGGGAATTATCATCCTTGCTTCCGGGGTTCAGGGATTTGAGGTCCTTGTGGACAAAGTGACCGTCTTTCTGGATAAGAACGTCATCGAACCATATCTCGCCGTCGCCGGAGAGGAGCTTAACCATGTCCCAATGGACAGCGGAACGGTTCCCGTTGTCGCACTCGTCGTAACACTGCCCCGGCGTAAAATGGATAGAGCCGAAGATTTTTTCGTCAAAGAGAATATTGCGCATGGGCTGAGTGATTCGGGGGTTGACACCAATGGCAAATTCACCAACATACCTGGCGCCTTCATCGGAGTCGAGGATCCGGTTGAGCTGTTCGTCCATTCCCGGCGCAGTTGCGCGGACTATCCGCCCTTTTCTGAATTCCAGCCTGATAGTGTTGAATTCCTTCCCCTGGTAAACAGTGGGGCAGTTATAGGTGATAAACCCCTCCACCGAATCCCGGACCGGCGCGGTAAAGACCTCCCCGTCGGGAATGTTGCAGCGGCCGTCACACTTGATGCCGGGCATGCCGCGGAGGCTGAAGGAGAGATCGGTATCGGCGGCAGTGATACGCACCCGATCGGTCCTGTCCATAATTTTTTTAAGTTTCTCCTGCTTTTTCGACTCGGCAGCCCAGTCGATACAGCAGGCGGAGAAGAGATAATCCTCGTATTCCTCAAGGCTCATCTTCGCCTCCTGGGCAGCACCATGGGTTGGATAACGGGTGATCACCCAGCGGGTATGCTTAACCCTTTGATCGACAATCGGACGCACCACCTTCGACCAGGCGATCATGTTCGGCTGGTTCGCCTGGGCCATCACCATGGAATTCTCGGCAGCGGAAATGCCAATATAGACCGTGGCCTTTTTCATGAAGTCGAGCTTGTGCTCAGGAAACCAGGCAAGCTGGTTTTTCGTGGCCGCATTGTAAAAATGCCGGTTGATCTCCGGCAGGGTGAACTCATACTCCACGTACGCTGCCTTCCGTTCGAGGCAAAGAGCATAAATCTCCCGGACGAGCGGCGCCGCTTCGAAGCCGGCCGCGCTGATGAGGACCACGTCCCCCTTTTTCACCCGGGTGGAGTAATCCACCAGCACCTCGGCCAGTTGCCTGATCCGCGGATCTTTCACTGAAGTTCTCCTTGATCTCAGTATCCATGCGCTTGCCGAATAAAGACAGGAAATGAGGATTTTTAGTCCCGGCAAGGCTGGCGAGGGATTGCGCGGAGGCGTAGTACCCAAAGGGCATAAACAGCGCTACGCCGCACAAGGAATCCCGAAGACTTACGCAGCCGGGGCGGAAAAGGATCGTTTCCTCTAACGCCCCGTATGGCCGAATCCGCCCTCTCCTCTTCCCGTCTCCCCCAGTTCATCGACTTCCTTTAACAGAGCCCGGGCAAAGGGCGCAAACACGAGCTGTGCAATCCTTTCCCCATTCCTGACGGAAAAAAGATCACTGCCGTGGTTGATAACAATCACCCCTATCTCGCCGCGATAGTCGGAGTCTATGGTTCCGGGAGAATTAACCAGAGAAATGCCATGTTTGAGCGCCAGGCCGCTACGGGGCCTGACCTGGGCCTCGTAGCCGTCGGGGAGCTCGATGGCGATCCCGGTAGGAATGAGTGCCCGCGCCCCCGGAGCAAGGGCTAAGTCTTCGGCCAGTTCGGCATAGAGGTCGACACCGGCAGCGTGGGAAGTCATGTACGCCGGGAGAGGGTTGGTGCTTTCCGGCCGGATCCTTTTCACCTTGACGGTGCACTGTTCCATGGATTTCCCGCTACAGCGTGATGTCCGCCGGGGTGATGCCTGCGCCAGCCATCTCCCCCATCAGGACCAGGGTAAGATAGTTGTCATCGATTAGTTCAGCAGAAAGCTCCAGGATACTTTCGGGAGTGACCTTGTCGATCCCTTTGACAATCTCAATGAGCGGCTGGTACCTGCCGAAATAGATCTCATTCTTGGCAAGTTTGGTCATCCGGTTGTCGCTGCTCTCCAGAGACAGGAGGATGTTCCCCTTGAGCTGTTCCTTGGCATTTTCCAGTTCCTCGCGGGTGAGCGGGTCTGTTTTCAGCCTCCTGAGTTCCCTCAGGACAATCTCGATCACCTCCCGGTAACGTTCCCTGCTTGTCCCGGCATACACAGTAATCGATCCCGAATCAGAATGGGAGGACATATAGGAATAGATGGAATAGGCAAGGCCCAGCTTCTCCCTCACCTCCTGGAAGAGCCGGGAACTCATGCTCCCCCCGAGGACGGTATTAAAGAGAAATGCCTCATAGCGTCGTGGATGACCCTGGGGGATGGAAAGGGTGCCAAGACAAAGGTGTACCTGCTCAAGATCCTTTTGCACGGCCTCGACCTTTTTGGTCGGCAGAGAGGGGGGGACGGGATCCGATTTAAGACCCGCCGGGACCCTCTCAAAAAGGGTGCCCAGCAGAGCGAGGAGTTCATCGTGGTTTACTCTTCCCGCGGCGGCGATGATGATATTTTCCGCTTGATAGATGTCGTTCCGGTAAGCTGTGACAATGTCGCGGTCGAGGACTCCCACGCTCTGTGCTGTGCCGATAATCGGCCTGCCGAGCGGGTGACCCTGCCAGAATTTCTGAGCGAAGAGATCGTGAATGTAATCGTCGGGAGTGTCTTCGAGAAGTCCAATTTCCTGGAGAATCACCTTCCGTTCCTTGTTGATCTCCTCCGGTTCGAACAGTGAATTGAGAAATATGTCCGCGAGGAGGTCTACCACCTTCGGCAAAAACCTGTGCAGCACCTTCGCATAGTAGCAGACATATTCGCGGCCGGTAAATGCATTGAGTATCCCGCCCAGGGCATCGATCTCCCGGGCGATCTGGAGGGCGCTCCGCTGTCCGGTCCCCTTGAACAGCAGGTGTTCGATAAAGTGGGCCACGCCGCTGAATTCCGCCTGTTCGTCGCGGGAGCCGCTGGCTACCCAGATACCGATGGTGACGGAATGGGCATGGGGGATATTTTCGGAAATAACCCGGATGCCATTATGGAGAATCGTTTTCTTGACCATGGAAACAACTATACCCGTCAATTCATTATTATCAAGTGGGGTAGATTTCCGTTGCGCATGTGCAGTCAAAAATCAAGCAGGGGCGTATCCGATACGCCCCTGCCCTGGACTGCCCGCTGCAGATCGCTATTCGCGACGCACACCGTATACTGTCACGGCCTGTCCCTTAAAAAAAGGAGGGCGGCCGCCGATTATTCCGGGAGAGTTTTTCCCAGAGCCTCTTTCCGGGAAAGCTTGATTTTCCCCTGCTTGTCAATACCGATACACTTGACGAGAACCTTGTCACCTTCGTTGAGGATGTCGGTAACATTCTGGACCCGCGTTGTATCGAGCTCGGAAACGTGGACAAGCCCGTCGGTTCCCGGGAAAATCTCAACAAAGGCACCGAAATCCATCACTTTCTTCACGATCCCCATGTAAAGCTTTCCTTCCTCGGCCTCGGCAGTCAGGTCCCGGATCATCTTGATGGCTCTGTCACAGGCATCCTTGTCGGAACTCGCAATATTTATCTTGCCGGTATCATCGATGTCGATGACGACGCCGGTGGCCTCGGTAATGCCGCGGATGTTCTTGCCGCCGGTACCGATGACGTCGCGGATCTTGTCAGTCTTGACCCAGATCGTGACGATGCGCGGAGCATAGGTAGACATATCCACCCTGGGCAGGCTGAGAGTTTCCGCCATTTTGCCGAGGATGTGCAGCCGCCCCTCGCGCGCCTGGGCCAGCGCCTTCTGCATGATCTCGCGGGTGACGCCGGTGATCTTGATATCCATCTGAAGGGCGGTAACCCCCTCGGCGGTCCCTGCAACCTTGAAGTCCATA
Organism: Geobacteraceae bacterium; assembly: GCA_041481895.1. GTDB lineage: Bacteria > Desulfobacterota > Desulfuromonadia > Geobacterales > Geobacteraceae > JAMPXD01. Next base: position 5,106 of record JBGPCQ010000078.1, read on the forward strand.
TCCCCCAGGTGGTCCTCGTCGCCGAGAATATCCGAGAGGATGGCCACGTCATCACCCTCCTTGATGAGCCCCATGGCAATCCCCGCCACCGGCGCCTTGACCGGGATGCCGGCGTCCATCATGGCCATGGATCCGCCGCATACGGTAGCCATGGAAGAAGAGCCGTTGCTCTCCGTTATGTCCGAAACGATCCGGATGGTATAGGGGAAATCGTCGTGTTTCGGCAACACTTTCGCCAGGGCGCGTTCCGCCAGCATGCCGTGGCCGATCTCGCGACGGCCCGGACCGAGCCTGAAACTCGTCTCGCCGACGGAATACGGAGGGAAATTATAGTGGAGGAGAAAGCGCTTCCGCGATTCTCCGTAGAGGGAGTCGATCCGCTGCTCGTCCACGGAGGTGCCGAGAGTGGCGGCAACAATGGATTGCGTTTCCCCCCGGGTAAAGAGGGCGGAGCCATGGACTCGCGGAAGCAGGCCGACCTCGGAGGCGATCGGCCTGATAGTCCTGGTGTCGCGGCCGTCGATCCGCACGCCGTCCTTCAGGATGTGCTCGCGTACCAGTTCGTACTCCAGATCATTCAAAAAGCCCTCTATCTCCTTGGTGCGCCCCTCGTAGTCTGCTTGGAGCTCAACCTGGACCTCTCCTGCGACAGCTTCGATACGGTCGTGCCTGTCCCCCTTGGTCTCGATCCTTACTGCTTCCTTGATTTTCTGGTAGGCAAGTTTCTTCACCTTACCCTTCAGCTCTTCGTCCACTGCAGGGGGGGCAATCACGCGCTTGGGCACGCCGGCCAATCGCTTCAGTTCCTCCTGGGCAGCGAGGATCGGCTGTACCGCTTCATGACCGAAGAAAACCGCTTCGAGCATATCTTCCTCGGAGACCATGTCTGCGCCCCCTTCCACCATGATGACCGCATCCTTGCTGGCGGCCACCACGATCTCGATGTCGCTCCTTTCGAGCTCCTCGGCGGTCGGGTTGGCCACGAAGCGGCCGTCCACCCTGCCGACCTTTACCCCGGCAATCGGGCCGAAGAAGGGGATATCGGAGACTTCGAGGGCCGCGGACGCCCCGATCAAGGAGAGGATGCCGGGATCGTTGTCCTTGTCAGCAGACAGGACGGTGGCCATGATCTGGGTATCGTTGAGGAAATTCTCCGGGAAGAGCGGCCTGATCGGCCTGTCGATGAGGCGGCAGGTCAGGGTTTCGTTGTCGGAAGGGCGCGCTTCGCGCTTGAAGAAACCGCCGGGGATCTTCCCGCCGGCATAGGCCTTCTCCTGGTAATTGACGGTCAGGGGGAAAAAATTCTGCCCCTCTTTGGCGGTTTTGGTGGCAACTGCCGTCACCAGCACAATAGTGTCGCCGGAGCGCACTACGACGGCGCCGCTCGCCTGCTTGGCAATTTTGCCTGTCTCGATCGACAGGGTCCTGCCACTGAATTCAACCTGTACTCTCTGTTCCATACTGTTTACGGTCTCCTAGCCTGTGTGTGTTGGCGTTGGGGCCGTCGATAAAATGGCAAAAGCAGGGGGACTGGGGGGTGGGGGCTAGAAAAAGCAGAATTTTTACAATTGCCTTTCCCGGTCCCTATTCCCTGGTCCCTGCCTTTGCCGCTTTTATCCACGTCCCCAACAATCGATGAACGGACGGTAAAGCCCGTTCGTAAAATAAGCTCGTCAGATACACGTCAGATTTGAGATGATGCCAGGGAGGCACGGAAGAAGCGACCGAGGCGTACTCAGAGTACGTCGAAGAAGCGGACGACGCACCAGCAAGGGTTGCGCTCAAATATGGCGTTGTAAATAGGAAAGGCAATATACCCCCGGCTTGTGGAGGGGTATACTGCCTTTTCTTATCTCCGTATTCCGAGCTTTTCAATAATGGTCTTGTATCTTGCGTCGTCTTTCTTCTTCACGTAGTCGAGGAGTCTTCTCCTCTGCCCGACGATCTTCAACAGGCCCCGCCTGCTGTGATGGTCCTTCTTGTGGACCTTGAAATGCTCCGTCAGATACGTAATCCGCTCGGTCAGAATGGCAATCTGCACTTCCGGCGAGCCGGTATCGCTATCATGGAGCTTAAACTTGCTGATGATTTCCTGCTTCTTTTCCGTGACCAGCATTACCTGCACCTCCCTTCTCTGAGAAAATTATTTTGATGGTAACCGGGCAACCACTCCCGGATATTTCCGCAAATTATCTTTTTACCACAACTACCCGGATATGTAAAGACAATGCTATCCACCCTGCTCGTTGAAAACCCTCAACAATCTCGGTTTCACATCCGTAAACTGCCGCCCCTCCGCTGACGCCTCTGCAACGGCCAGAAGCGTTCCGTTACGGGAGAGGCGCATCCTCTCACCCTGCCTGAGCGCTCCATCCGGAAGCCCTTCAATGTCGGCCCCTTCCGGGGCTATGCCGCAGGCGACCCGTGCTGCCCCGCGTTCGGTCAGGGAAAAGACCCTGAGGTGGTCCAGCGCTGCATGGCAGGAGAGAAGAAGTCCCGGAAGAGACCCGCAGCCAGCGGCGTCGGCCAGCTTTCCCAGGGAACAGGCCTGATCCAGAGTAAAAGAGCCGCTTGCATTCCTCCGGAGTTGAACAAGGTGAGCCCCGCAGCCGAGCCGGTCTCCCAGGTCGCTTGCCAGGGTCCGGACGTAAAAGCCGCGGGAGCATCTGACGGTAAAGACAACATCCGGCAGATCGATGTGTTCGATGACCAGCGCGTGGACCTCGACCTCCCGGGGCTCGCGGTAAACCTCCTCCCCTTTCCGGGCGAGCCGGTAGAGCGGGACACCGTCCCTCTTGAGCGCCGAGTACATGGGAGGGACCTGGCTTCCTCTGCCGAGAAAGAGCCGGGCTGCCTCTTCGATTAGAGGAGCGGTTATCGCCTGCCATGCGCCGCGCCGGATAATGCTCCCGGTGCAGTCCTGGGTGTCGGTGCTCTCCCCGAACCTCATGACGGCCCGATACTCCTTCACCGACTCGTCGAGGAAAGGGATGGCCTTGGTCGCCTCGCCCAGCGCAAGAGGCAGGACGCCGGTGGCAAAGGGGTCAAGTGTGCCGGTATGACCGATTTTTTTCATTCCGGCGAGGCGGCGCATGGTGCTGACCACATCATGGGAAGTCATCCCCGCCGGCTTGTCCACCACGATGAATCCGTCCATCACTTACAGCACGCGGTCAAGGTGGGCAAATATCTGCTTCCTAACTTCTTCCAGGGACCCGGAGATAGTACAGCCCGCTGCGTTGTGGTGACCGCCGCCGCCGAATTCCGCCGCCAGGGCCGACACGTCGACTTTCCCCTTAGACCGGAAACCGACCTTGAAAAGCCCCGGTGTGATCTCCCGGAAAAAAACCGCCACCTCCACGCCGTAAATGGAGCGGGGGTAATTGACGAAACCGTCGGTCAACTCTGCATTGGTCCCGGTCTTTTCGTACATTTCGAGCATGACCGTTACGGAAGCGACATCCCCCCGGGAGGAGACCGTCAGGGTCGCCAGGGCCAATGCCAGGAGTTCGAGCCGCTGCCGGGGCTGGCTTTCATAGAGCTTCTCCGCAACGAACCATGCATCGACCCCGTGCGCCACCATCTCGCCGGCAATGGCAAAAGCTTCCTGGTTGGCGTTGGAATAGCGGAACGAGCCCGTATCGGTAATTACCGCGGTATAGATGCAGAGGGCGGTTTCATAATCGACTTCGTGTCCGGCCCCCTTGATGATCCGGTAAATGAGGATACCGGTGGCCGCAGCGGCCGGGTCGATCAGGTTGATCGCCCCGAACCTGTCGCAGAGGAGGTGGTGATCGATATTGATGAATTTCCCCACTTTCGTGAAGTTCACCATTTCCTCACCGGCGCGGCGGAACTCACCTACGTCGAGGACGAAACAGATATCAAAGTCACGGTCGGGAATGGCGTTTACAACTGAGCCGGCCAGGGGAAGAAAGGTATAGAGGTCGGGAACGGAATCTTTGAAGTAGACAGTCACATCTTTGCCGAGTCTTCGGAGATAATGACCCAGGGCGAGCGAGGAACCGACCGCATCGCCGTCGGGGCCTTCATGGGTGGTGACGAGAAACGAACTGGCAGCGGCAATTTCCGCAACAATGCTATCTATCATCACCATCATCCTTAACGGTAATTTCCTTGAGGAGAGACTCGATGCGGCTGCCGTACTCGACCGATGCGTCATACTTGAAGATGATGTCCGGAATGTAGCGCATCCTCAGGTTTTTCCCCGCTTCCTTGCGGATAAAGCCCCGGGCGCTGTTCAGCCCCTTTTCGGTCGCGCTTTTCTCTTCATCGCTGCCGATCACAGTAAAGTAGACCGTCGCCAGATGGAGGTCGTCGGTAACCTTGACCCCGGTTATGGTGACAAAGCCGATGCGCGGGTCCTTGAGCCCCTTGATGATGAGCCCGGACACCATTTCATGGATCGCCTCGGCAACTTTTTCGGAACGTTTAAACATAATAACTTTTCTCTAACTCCTCTGGAAATGCGATTTTTTCGCAAGGTCAAGGCAATCGAGGGATGACGCGGAGGCGTACCGCAAGGTACGTCGCACAAGGAATCCCGAAGATGAACGCAGAGATTGCGGAAAAGGCGCGTTTCCTTACAGAGTTGCGGCGACTTTTTCGATCTCGAACGCCTCGATAATATCGCCCACCTTCAGGTCGTTGTAGTTCTCCAGGCCGATACCGCATTCGTAACCGGTTGCGACCTCTTTCACGTCGTCCTTGAAGCGGCGCAGGGAGGACATCTTGCCCGTGTAGATCACCACGTTGTCGCGCAGAAGCCGTACCTGGGCATTGCGCAGCAGTTTGCCGTCAAGAACATAGCAACCGGCCACCGTCCCAACTTTGGGAACCGAGAAAGTGTCGCGGATTTCGGCGCGGCCGAGGTGCTTTTCGCGGAGAGTCGGCTCAAGAAGACCTTCCATGGCCTTCTTGACGTCTTCCACCGCATCGTAAATAATGTTGTAGAGCCGGATGTCAACCCCTTCCTTCTCTGCGAGGGCTTGCGCCTTTACCTCGGGGCGGACGTTGAAACCGAGAATGATGGCGTTCGACGCGCTGGCCAGGTTCACATCGGTCTCGGTGATGGCGCCAACGGAAGCATGGAGCACATTTAGGCGGATGGCGTCGGTGGTAAGCTTCTTGAGTGATTCGGAGACCGCCTCCACGGAGCCCTGCACGTCCGCCTTGACAATGGTGTTGAGGTCTTTGACCTCCCCCTTCTGGATCTTCTCGTAGAGCTGCTCCAGAGAAAGCTTGCTGTGCTTCGCCAGTTCGGTCTCGCGCAGCTTCTGCATCCGGTAGGTGGCGATTTCCTTGGCCTGCTTCTCGTCGGCCAGGGAGATAAAGATATCGCCGGCATCCGGCACACCGGTGAAACCGACCACCTCCACCGGCATGGCCGGCCCGGCACTTGTTACCTTGTCGCCCTGGTCGTTCTGCATGGCGCGCACCCGTCCCGAATGGACCCCGGCGACGAAATAATCGCCTCCCTTCAAAGTGCCTTCCTGGACGAGCACCGTGGCTACCGGGCCGCGCCCCCTGTCCAGCTTGGCTTCGATGATAGTACCGCGGGCCGGCTTGTCGGGATTGGCCTTTAGTTCCAGAACGTCCGCCTGGAGAAGGATCATCTCCAGGAGTGCGGGGAGGTTGGTCCGCTTTTTGGCGGAAACCTCCACAAAAATGGTATCACCGCCCCATTCTTCCGAGACGAGGCCGAACTCCATCAGTTCCTGCTTGACCCGCTCCGGCTTCGCTTCCGGCTTGTCGATCTTGTTGATGGCAATAATCATCGGCACACCGGCAGCCTTGGAGTGGTTGATCGCCTCCCGGGTCTGGGGCATGACGCCGTCGTCAGCCGCCACCACAAGGATGACGATATCGGTCACTTTGGCTCCCCGGGCACGCATAGCGGTAAATGCCTCATGGCCGGGGGTGTCGAGAAAGGTTATCTTCCTGCCGTTCAACTCCACGTCATAGGCGCCGATGTGCTGAGTGATTCCCCCCGCTTCCCCGGCTATCACGTTAGCTTCCCGGATGGCGTCGAGCAGCGAGGTCTTGCCGTGGTCGACGTGGCCCATGATGGTCACCACGGGTGGACGCTTGACCAGGCTTTCCTCGGTATCCGAAACCGACTCGAGCATTTCATCCAGATCAAGGGCGACGTTTTCGATCTCGTAGCCGAAGTCGGTCGCCAGGAGCGTCGCGGTGTCCACATCGAGCGGATTGTTGATCGTGACCATAAGCCCCATCTTCATGAGGGCGCGGATCAGGTCGTTCGCCTTTGTTCCCATCCGCTTGGCAAGCTCGCCGACGGTGATGGTCTCGGAAATCTTGATGATACGTTTGATGGCCTTGGGAGTAGTGATCTCGGTCTTCTTCCCATCAGGAACAGCCCGGAATCTGTCTTTTTTCTTCCCTTTGCCGGGACGGAGACCGGGCTCGAAGACCCGCTCATGCTTTTCAACCAGTTCGGTCTTCTTGAACCCCTCTTTTCTTTTCGGTACAACTGCCCCTTTCTTGGGGCCCTTGCCGGTCTCGACAGCAGGAGCGGCGTGCACCTTGCGGCCTTTCCGGCGGTCTTCCGCCGACATGGGGGTCTCAATGGGACCCAGGGGGGCCGGTCGTACCGGACCACGGGGCGCAGTACCGGGTCGTTCCGGACCACGGGGGGCCGTACCGGGTCGATCCTGGCCACGGGGGGGGGTACCGGGCCGTTCCTGCCCGCGGGGGGGCGTACCCGGGCGCTCCTGACGGGGCGGCATGCCGGGGCGCTCGGTGGGCCGTTCTTTGGTTCGCATCTCGGGGATCTCGACCCTGCCGAGGATTATGGCCTTGTTGGCCGTGGGACGCTCAATTCTGGGCTCTTCCTTGCGGGGTAGCTGCGCTGTTTCGGACGGAGCAGTTTTGGCGGCCTCCTTCTGCGCAGGCGGGGTCTCCGCAGGGGATCCGGCCGCGCTCTCTTCCGCTTTTTCGGGCTCACCCGCGGCGGCCGCCGGGGGGGTAATTTCCTTCGGTGTTTCAACCGGAGAAGCGGCAGCCTCGTCAGAAGGCTCCACAACCTTGGCGCGACGCCGTATAATTGTCGTGGTCACCCGGACTTCTTCCTTGGAAACTTCCTTGACGGGCAGAGGATTGTCCATCACCGGAGGAGTCGCAGCGGCCAGCAGGATCTTGGCATCCGCTTCTTCGATCGAAGCCGTGTGGCTCTTTACGTCCAGACCCACGCTCTGCAGTCTGGCCATAAGCTCCTTATTTTCGATGCCCATCTTCTGGGCCAGCTCATATACGCGGATTTTTGTCATGTTGCGTGCGTCCCTCCCTCAAAGAAGTTCCTGTACTTTACCATTTCGTTTTTCAAAGCTTCGCTGAAGCCGCCCTGTTCGACCACCACGGCGCTCCTCAACCCCTTGCCGATAAGTGCTCCAAGCCGTTCCTTGTCAAACAGGAAGAAGTAGTCCACTCCTGTCCGTATCGCGAGACCGGTCAATTTCTGTCCGATGTCGGGCGAAATATCACCGGCAATACAGATGACCCCGGGAGAGCGTTTCGTCAGTGCATCGATCACGCTTTCCCCGCCGGACGCGACCTTGCCGGCCTTGCTGGAGAGCGACAGGTAGCCGGCGATCCGTTCCTCCAGTCGGGCCGCCACGAAATCGACCAGCTCACCGGGGGCGCCGCACTGAACTTCTCCTTTGAACGACCGGGCAAAACCTTTTTTAGCCAGGGCCGCCACCAGGCATGATTTGCTGAAACAGGTATAGGCCCCGCGGCCGGGGAGTTTCCCCTGGAGGTCCGGCACGAGCGTCCGGTCGGGCGCCAGGACAAAGCGGAGAAGTTCCTTCTTGTCCTTCACTTCCCGGCAGCCGAGACAGCTCCTCTGGGGCTCGTTACGGGCCATACCTACTCTTTGGTGGCCTTCACGGCCACCCGTTTCTTCTTCGGCGCATCTTCAACTTCGGCAGCATCCACAGCCGGCGGGTTTTCCCGCGGCGCACCTTCAGCTTCGGCAGCATCCACGGCCGGCGGGTTCTCCTGCGGAGCACCTTCAGAGCCGACCTCTTCGGCCTCCTCTTC
>JBGPCQ010000079.1:0-13131 GCA_041481895.1 Geobacteraceae bacterium
AAGGTGCCGATCACGACGCTCGGGTATTCCACCAGGTAGGCCACCTGCTCGAGGAGTTCCTCGTCGGGGAGGAGATGACCGCCGGCGGTCCGTGCTATCCGGTGAATCTCCTTCCGGATAATCTCCTTGCGCCGTTCCGGGTCAGGTATGACAAAGTGACGCTCGCATTCTTCCAGAAAGTGGGCAAAGTCGCGCACGGGGAACGGACTGTTGGCCATGAACCGGTGGCCGCGGGATACACCGCCGCTTTCGATGCTGCCGAAGGTGAACGGCACCACGATGCCGTCGAACAGGGCGACGATCCAGTGGATCGGCCGGGCGAAACGGACATCCAGATCCCCCCAGCGCATCGATTTCTTGAAGGGAATGGAGCCTATGAGGCGGGGCAGAATCTCGGCCAGGATGTCAGGTGTCGGTCGTCCGCTCTCTTTTCTTACCACCGCCACATACTCTCCCTTTTCAGTGGGAACGATGATCAGGGCTGCAGCATCGACCCCGTGGCCGCGCGCAAATCCCTCGGCCGCCCGGGTCGGCTTGCCGGCGGCGTCGAAAGCAACGCTGTGTGCAGGCCCCATGGAGGTGATTTCAGCGTCGGGCTGGACTGCCGGGATATCCTTCACGCAGAAGGCCAGACGGCGGGGCGTGGCAAGAGTCGTGATGTCGCCGAAAGAGAGGCGGGCCGACTCCAGCTCTTTACGGATAATCGCCTCCATGTCGGACAAAGCCTTGGGAATAAAACCGGCCGGTATCTCTTCGGTCCCTATTTCCAGGAACAGTTCCTTGGTCATGTCAGTGGCCTCCTTTCAGCAGCGGGTAGCCGAGCCGTTCGCGCTGGCGCACATAGGCTTCGGCGCAGAGGCGTGCCACGTTGCGTACCCTGCCGATATACGAGGCCCGTTCGGTGACCGAAATGGCCCCCCGGGCATCCAGAAGGTTGAAAGTATGGGAGCACTTCATCACGAAGTCATAGGCGGGGAAGACCAGATCCTTTTCCACCAGGCGGATGCATTCCTTCTCGAAATTGCCGAACGAATCGAGCAGGAGCGGCACGTTGGCCTCCTCGAAGTTGTAGGTCGAAAACTCCACCTCGGTGATATGGTGGATGTCGCCGTACGTGACCCCCTTCGTCCACTCCAGGTCGTAGACGTTGTCCACTCCCTGCAGGTACATGGCGATCCGCTCGCAGCCGTAGGTAATCTCCCCCGCAACCGGTTTCAGGTCAATCCCCCCCGCCTGCTGGAAGTAAGTGAACTGGGTGATCTCCATGCCGTCGAGCCAGACCTCCCAGCCGAGCCCCCAGGCGCCGAGCGTAGGGGACTCCCAGTCATCCTCGACAAAGCGGATGTCGTGCTGGTTGGGATTAATGCCGAATGACCGGAGAGAGTCGAGATAGAGGTCGAGAATATTCAGGGGGTTGGGCTTCAGGATGACCAGGAACTGGTAATAGTGCTGAAGGCGGTTCGGATTTTCGCCGTAGCGGCCGTCGGTCGGACGGCGGGAAGGTTCGACATAGGCGACGTTCCAGGGTTCGGGCCCCAGAACACGCAGGAACGTGGCGGGATTGAACGTGCCGGCACCTTTTTCCGTATCGTACGGCTGCTGAATGACGCACCCCTGATTCGCCCAGTAGCCCTGCAAAGAAAGGATCAAGTCCTGGAAGGTCAAAATGTGGTTCCTCCTGGTTTACAATTGAATGAAACAATTCATGAAAACGATAAAGTCAGGATCCGGGCTGAAGCGTAAATTTTATCCAGTGTAAAAACAGCTTTGGTCAGGCTGAATAAAACATTATTGTATCCAATGGGTTAGCCGCGTAAGATTACCGTCTCCGCGCTTCGGTGTCAAGGATTATCAACAGGGAGATACAGATGAAATTCAGAAAGGGATGCCTTCAGTTTTGTCCGCACATAACAGGTACGGGAGATGTTGCCGGGCATATACACAAGGGTCGTATGGTCCGCCTTAAGTGCCGAATTGACGCCACCGGGATTCAGCACAGTTTCGATAAGGGTTCCCGGCTATAACAAAAGGCGGCATGGGTTGTCGCCCGTGCCGCCTTTTGTTATAGCCACAGAAAATTTATAATATTACTCGGACTTGGTCACATTCACTTTCAGGTTGGCGGTCACTTCGGGATGGACCTTGATTGCAACGGTGAATTCGCCCAAGTGCTTGATCGGATCAGCCAGCAGGATCTTCTTGCGATCTACCTCGATCCCTTCTGCCTTCAGCCGGTCGGCAATCTCCATGTTGGTGACGGAGCCGAACAGTTTCCCTTCTTCCCCCGCCTGGTGGGAAAGAACGAAAGAAAGCCCCTCGATCCGGGCGGCAAACTGCTTCGCCTGTTCCAGAACTTTGTCCTTCTTGTACTCCATCTGGCGCTTGTCATGCTCAAGGGCCTTGGCGTTCTTGGTGGTCGCCTCGATTACCAGCCCCTTGGGGAGCAGGTAGTTCCTGGCATAGCCGGGCGCCACTTTGACGATGTCGCCGATGTGGCCGAGCGTTTCAATGTTTTCCTTGAGAATTACCTTCATTGTTTCCTCCTAGCCTGACTTACAGGTTTTCCTGTTGTTTCGGGGAACGAAAATCTCCCCAGATGTCGAATATGCCGAGCGCCGCAACTGCCACCACCAGATAGGGCTGAAGCGCCAAAAACAGGTAGAACAGCACCCGAACGAGCTTCGGGACCGTAAACCTTGTGAATAAATGGGAAATAATGGCCATCCCCTGGATGCAATAGAGGGATACGGTCACTATCAGGACATTCAAGGCCGCAGTGGACACCTGATGGTTCTTTATCAGCATGGCAAAACCGGCAGCAATCAGCACCCAGACAAGCTGCTCCGGGTTCTTGAAGCTCTTGAAGTCCCCGACCGCCGGAAGCCCGGGGAGCCGTGCGGAAAACTTCGAGAGCACAACGAGATTCAGTCCGACGATAAAGGCCAGACTCACGACCAGGAGCGCCGGATAGACGCGCCCGATCAGGGCGCCCGCCTGCAGCATCCCCTGCTGGAGATCCTTCAGGTCATCCCCTTTGACCCCTACCTGCTCATAGAGGGCCGCAACCTGGGAGACGCTCGTATTGATCACTTTAATCGCCTGAGCGTGAGGGTTGCCCCCCTGGGTCACGCCATAGACGACAGCCAGGAGCAGGATTGCGCCCAGGTTGACGATAACGGTAGAGGCTATGGCCTTGGCGCTCCCTTTCCCCATTGTCAGAAAAACGGGAAGAGCCAAGGCAATCACGCCGCTTTGCAGGATGAAAAAGATGGCAAAGGTGGCGTCACCCAGGATCGCCATGACCGCCGCAGATACGACAACAATGCCTGCGCCGGTGGCTTTCCCGCTCTTGAACGTGTAGTAGACGGCCGGGAACGGGGCGAACAAGCCGGGGAGCATCCCCACCAGAGGGAACGTGACATAAGCCAGAAACAGCGTCAGTGTCGCGACGCTCCCCTTGATAAGGTCCAGCAGTATCCCTTTGTCGGGAAACTTCATCAACGCTCCCGTTACGGCAATACGTGCGTGCCGGCGATCGGGAGCAGCGCGATGTTTCTCGCCCGTTTCACAGCCTCGGTGATCTGCCGTTGATGCTTGGAGCAGTTGCCGGAAATCCTGCGCGGGACGATTTTACCCCGCTCGCTGATGAAATAGCGGAGGGTGCGGGGGTCCTTGTAATCAATGGTCACCTGCTTGTCGGCGCAGAAGCGGCATACTTTCCGGCGCTGAAACGGTCTCTTCTTCCGGGGGCCGGTGCTTCTCTGGGGTGTTCTTTCGTCACTCATCTATCTCAATCCTCCGTATGATTATTCGCTTTCGGTTGCTGCTTCGACTGCCACATCGGCAGCATCGGCCTCGACAGGAGCATCGGCCTCGACAGGAGCATCGGCCTCGACGGCCTTCGCTGCGGCTGCACCGGTTTCAACCTCAATCTTGACGCTCTGATACCTGACGACCTTATCGTCAAGCCTGAGGCGCCGCTCAAGCTCTGCAATCAGCGGTGCATCGCCGTCAAAACGGAGATAGTAATAACGGCCACGGATAAATTTGTTGATAGGGTAGGCAAGCTTCCTCACACCCCAGTCTTCCAGCCTCTTGAAGTCACCCTTCATGCTGGCAATGATCTCCTGGACCTTGGCAGAAAGCCCCTTGAGCTCTTCGTCGCCAAGGTCGGGCTGGACGATAAAAATCGTCTCATACATCCTCATCATTTTATGCCTCCTCACGGTTAGATAGCCCCGGTCCTACCCGGAGCAAGGAGATACAGCCATGCCGATTCGCCTGTGGGCTGATGCCTGCGTTGACTCGTCGTCGGCTCCTCAACGTACCTTTTAGGTACGCCTCAGTCGCCTCCTTCTCGCCGCCTTGGCCTAAGCCTACATCCGAACCGTCATATACGGCTGTTCTTTGGAAACTTGAATTATTACCACGATTTTATCTAATTATCAAGGATTATGTATGTTATTGCCGAGGTCTTGTGCAAATCTCTTACTGGAAAGCGTAAACGCCGTTTCCCCAAAAACGTCAATTTTGTGCTAGGTCAAGGAAGTCAAGCGGTTGCGCGGAGGCGTACCACTTGGTACGCCGCACAAACAACCGTGCAGGCTGACGCCGAGATAGCGCAAAAGTGGCGTTTTCTACACATTAAAGCGGAAGTGCTTGATGTCTCCGTCCTGGACTATGTATTCTTTCCCTTCCAACCGCATCAGCCCCTTTTCCTTAGCCGATCCCTCGCCACCTGCTGTAACGAAGTCCTGAAAAGAAATCACCTCGGCCCGAATAAACCCCTTTTCAAAATCGGAGTGGATGACGCCGGCAGCCTGCGGCGCCTTGGTACCCCTGGTAACAGTCCAGGCCCGGACCTCTTTCTTTCCGGCAGTGAAATAGGTGATGAGCCCGAGGAGCTCATAGCCGCACCTGATAAGCCGGTCGAGGCCTGATTCGGAGAGCCCCATCCCGGTCAGGAAGGCCTGCTTCTCGTCCCCGGCCAGCTCGGAGATCTCCGCCTCGATGCGGCCGCTAATGACGACCGCCTGCGCCCTCTCCCTGGCGGCCAGATCTTTCACCTGGGCCACGAAGGAATGCTTCCCCTCAAGGTCGTCCTCGGCCACATTAGCCACGTACAGAACCGGTTTGTCGGTAAGGAGATGGCTGTCGCGCAGCAGGAGCCGCTCTTCGTCATTGTCCGCCTGCCCCCGGGCCGGCTTCCCCTGTTCCAGGGCGCTCTTCAGGCGGAGATAAAACTCCGCCTCCTCCTTCATTTTCCTGTCGCCGCATTTTGCTTGCTTCTCCACCCGGGCAAGCCGCTTCTCCACGGTATCCAGGTCGGCGAGCGCCAGTTCAGTCTGAATGATCTCGATGTCCCGGACCGGATCGACGCTGCCGCTGACATGTACGACGTTTTCGTCGTCAAAGCAGCGCACGACATGGACAATGGCGTCGACGGAGCGGATGTGCCCCAGAAACTGGTTCCCGAGCCCTTCCCCCTGGCTTGCCCCCTTGACAAGCCCGGCGATATCCACAAACTCGATGGTGGTGGGAAAGATTCTCTCGGGGTTTACAAGTTCTGCCAGCTTTCCCAGGCGAGGGTCGGGAACCTGGACGATGCCGACGTTCGGGTCAATGGTGCAGAATGGATAATTGGCCGATTCGGCCCCTGCCGAGGTGATCGCGTTGAAAATGGTAGACTTCCCGACATTGGGCAGTCCGACGATGCCGCAGTTGAAACCCATAGAATACAATCCCTTTATAAATAGTTTCCATCCGGAAATTCCGGATGAGAAGCTATCGGTTTCTGATTCGGAAAATAGTAGGGGCGAGGCATGCCTCGCCCTGTTTCCCATAGCAGAGTTGACATCGGACGACGCATGCGTCGCCTCTACGCATCCGCCAGCAGGTCCCTGTTGTTATACAAGCTCATCGCCTTGGGCACTCCCTCCAGAAGAAGGAGTTCCAGTAGATCGGCCGCCCCGTCCAGAATCCGGGGAAGATGGCCCAGCTCGTCACGACTGTACGGAGAGAGTACGTAGTCGGCCGCATCACCATGGACCGGACGGCCTATCCCGAGCCGTATCCTTGTGAACTGGCCGCTGCCGAGCTCCTGCAGAAGCGAGCGGAGGCCGTTATGACCGGCATGTCCGCCGCCTTCCTTGAGCTTTATCTGACCAAACGGGATATCGAGGTCGTCGTGGATAACGATGAGATCCTGGAGGGAAAGCCGGTGGAAGTGAAGCGCCGGGTTCACGGAACGCCCGGAAAGATTCATGAACGTCTGGGGCTTGAGGAGGAGCAACCGCTCCCCCCGGTAGTTCCCCTCTCCATAGAGGCCGGAAAACGTCTTGCGTGTAAGGGGGATGCCGGCCCTCTGGGACAGCCTGTCCAAAACCATGAAACCCGCGTTGTGGCGGGTCCATAGGTATTTTGAGCCGGGGTTCCCCAGCCCGACGATAAGTTTTGTGGCCATACGTTATCCTGCCCGTGCGGCAGAACCGCCCTGCTACTCGGCTTCAGCAGCCGGGGCAGCTGCTTCCCTGACCATGCCGAGTACGCTGACGATCGATCCCCGGGAGTCATCCAGTACCTTTACACCGGCAGGAAGCTTCAGGTCGCCTACATGGATAGAACGGCCGATGGTAAGATCGGTAACGTCCACCTCGATGTGCTCGGGGATCAGGTTGGGAAGACATTCCACTTCAACCGAATGCATGGCAAAGTCGAGGAGCCCCCCTTCCGTCACTCCGATAGGAGTCCCTACCAGACTGATGGCAACCTCGATCCGAACCTTCTCGGTAAGGTCTATCTTGTGCAAGTCTGCATGGCGCAGAAATCCTTTCAGGGGGTCTTTGAGAAGATCGGCGACGATGATCACGTTGCCGTCCAGAGTCCCTCCCCCCTTCAGGGTGATCAGGTGATTCTGGCCTCCTTCGCCGGCAATCGCAGCAGCCAGTTCCTTGGGGTTGACCGTGACGGGCACGGACTCCATCCCCTTCCCGTACACGACACCCGGAATAAGCCCCTTCAACCTTAGCTGCCTGCATACCCCCTTGCCGGTCTTTTCCCGTAATTCAACATTCAAAACGATCTGTTCCATATATCCTCCGGTGATTTATATTCTCGGCTCAGGCAAACCTTGTGTTTGCCCTTTTGGGCGATCCTTGTGATCGCCCCGACATTCGTGTTATATAAACAATGAGCTGACCGACTCATCATCATGTATCCGCCTGATCGCCTCTGCCAGAAGTTCGGCAACGGAAAGAACTTTGACCTTTTCTGTCAAGCCCGCCTTTCCGCCCAGAGGAATAGTGTCCGTAATAAGCACTTCCTCGATAGGGGACTCGTTGATCCGATCGATGGCAGGCCCGGAAAGAACTCCGTGAGTGGCGCAGGCATGGATGGACTTGGCGCCATGTTCTTTCAACGCCCTGGCAGCCTGGGTCAGGGTACCGGCGGTGTCGATCATGTCATCGAGGATGATCGCCGCCTTCCCCTTTACGTCGCCGATCAGGTGCATGACCTCTGCAACGTTGGGGCCGGTGCGGCGCTTGTCGATGACCGCAAGTGTGCAGCCGAGACGCTTGGCAAAAGCCCTGGCCCGCTCGGTGCCCCCCGCATCGGGAGAGACCATGACGGCATCGCCGTTGGCAAAACGCTTTTTCAGATGCTCCAGGATGACGGGCGCGGCGTAAAGATTGTCCACCGGGATATTAAAGAATCCCTGAATCTGTCCGGCATGAAGGTCGATGGTGACCACCCGGTCAGCGCCGGCCGTGGTTATCAGGTCTGCCACCAGTTTCGAGGTAATCGGGGTGCGTGGCGCAACCTTCCGGTCCTGCCGGGCATAGCCGTAATAAGGGATAACCGCGGTGATGGTGGCTGCGGATGCCCTTTTCAGGGCGTCCATCATGATGAGAAGTTCCATCAGGTTGTTATTGGTCGGCGAACAAGTCGACTGCACTACATAAATGTCACGGCCGCGGACATTCTCGCCAATCTCCACCATTATCTCCCCATCGGAGAAGGTCCTGACCTTGGCTACCCCCAAGGGGACGCCGAGGCTTGCACAGATCTTTTCGGCAAGGGACGGGTTGGAATTGCCGCTGAACACCTTTATTTTGTTTTCCATGACAGACGCTACCTTTTGATAGATATATAGATTAAATGGCTGGGGCGCCAGGGATCGAACCTGGGAATGCCGGAATCAAAATCCGGTGCCTTACCGCTTGGCGACGCCCCAAAAGTCGGGCGGCTATGCCGCTTAACACTTACATCTTGTTGGATCAAACCCGTCCGCAATTCACAGCGTCCTTACCGCTGCCGTGAACCAGCCTTTGTCACGGGCGACTTCACGGGCCGCCTGCCGTGCACCGTTCTCATCCTCGAACACCCCGAAAACCGTGGGGCCACTGCCGGACATGAGTGCGCCCCATGCACCGGCGGCAAGAAGACGTTCCTTTATCTCCGCGATGGCGGGAAAGCGCTGGATCGTCACCGTTTCCAGGTCGTTGGAGAGGATCGCGCAAATATCTGCAACGCTTTCGTAGAAGCGAGGTAGTGTAATATTATCTTTGCCGGTTGTCAATTGCAAATTTTGGTAAACCCAGGCGGTTGAAACATGTATGTTGGGGTTGACGAGAGCAAGCCAGACCGTAGGAGCCAGTTCCAGAGGGGAGAGACGTTCGCCGATCCCCTCCGCCAGGGCGGTCTTCTTGAAGATGAAAAAGGGGACGTCGGCACCCAGTTTGACGCCGATCTCCATGAGCCGCTCGTCGGTGAACCCCAATCCGAGAAGTTCGTTGATCCCCATGAGGACCGCGGCGCCGTCGCTGCTTCCGCCACCCAGTCCGGCAGCCACCGGGATACGCTTGGTTATGGCTATATCTATTCCGGCCGTCGTGCCGGAATGCTGAAGGAGGAGGTCGGCGGCACGCCAGGCAATGTTTCCGGGCCCATCGGGGACCCCGGCCCGGCCACAGGTCACCCGGATGCCGGGAGAGTCGGTGACCGTGATGTCGACCGCATCGCACAGGTCGATCCGCTGCATGATCATACGGAGATCGTGATAGCCGTCCGGCCGCTTGCGCAGCACGTCGAGACGGTAGTTGACCTTGGCGGGAGCTTCAAGCCTCAGGGTTTTCATGCGGAAATATCACCTTTTGTTAGGATGGGAGGCCTCATTTCTAAATCAAGTCGCCGGATAAATCAAGGAGTAAATCCTTAAATCTGGAAACGGCAGGTAGGACGATGAAGCGGGAGGCCGGACTGTTATGGGCGACACAAGGACACAAGGAGATGCCTGACGTCTGTCATGGCTGGTAAAACTGAGGAAGATGGCCCCCCGTCGTGAACAAATTTTGAACTATATATCAGTATTACTCCCAACATTATGTAATCAACCTACTGACTAAAAATAGCCGAACCTTTACCCAGATGCGGCTTTGTCATTTTTGGCTGCCGAAGGTGAGAACCGATAGCAAAAAGCCATATAACTATTCAAAATTGTTAGCTGTCCATTTTCAGTCTTTAATCATATTCATGTCATTTCTATTGAAGAAACGGTACCAAAAACTGACTCCCTTTTCAAGGTCGTTTTGCGGAAAATTAATGTCTTCTGCTGCCTCCATCGATTTCCCTAACCCAAACCAAAAAAATCCTTTTCCTTATCAAACACCAACAAATAAATTCTTTTAGTTGACTTTTGAGTAACATGTGTTACATATTGTAACTAATGTTACATTAAAGCAGCCTTCACATCGATTAGGTTGGTTAAAAAAGGAAAATCCTTGGTTGACATCAGTGAGATGCTAAACTCTACAGAGCAATCGATATTTTCTAAGGACATGGTTTGTACTCGATGAAAAAG
Organism: Geobacteraceae bacterium; assembly: GCA_041481895.1. Taxonomy (GTDB): domain Bacteria; phylum Desulfobacterota; class Desulfuromonadia; order Geobacterales; family Geobacteraceae; genus JAMPXD01. Next base: position 9,860 of record JBGPCQ010000079.1, read on the forward strand.
GATAAAGCCAAAAAACAAGAATGGCTCCTCTTCTTCTACAGCGTGCCGTCCAAACCGGTAAGCAACCGGATGAGAATCTGGAGGATGCTGCTTAAAACAGGGGCTGTCCAGTTCAAAGGGTCTGTTTATATCCTTCCGGCCAGTGACGACCATTACGAATTTTTCCAATGGCTGGTTTCAAGTGTTACTGACGTGAAGGGAGAAGCAGCCTTCGTCAAGGTATCAAGAATTGAAACCATGAATAACAATGAAATCGTAAGTCTTTTTGACCAGCAAAGGGAAAAGGATTATCTCGACTTTGGCAAAAGGCTCGATGGATTCGAAAACAAGATTGCTGGTAGTGGAAAAGGTGTTGGAACGATGAACAACAAAAATATAGAGGAGGAGCTAAATAAATTTGTTAAGGAATTTCAAGAAGTAGGGAAAATAGACTTTTTCTTTTCCAAGGGGCGGAAGGAACTGGAGAAGAGGCTGACAGCCATAGCGTCTGAAATTACCGGTCGGCCCCGTGCTGATTCAGCCAGGCATGCCGTTAAGGTTATAAAGAGACGTACATCCGATTATCAGGGTAAGACATGGGTTACGAGGAAAAGGCCGTTTATTGACCGGGTAGCTTCAGCATGGCTGATAAAAGGATTTATAGACAAGAAAGCCACATTTGGTTTTATCGACGAAAGTGAAATCGAGGGCCTTGATAAGGACATGATTGCCTTTGACATGGTAGGGGGAGAATTCACCCATGTTGGGGATATGTCCACGTTCGAAGTACTGCTTAAGGCTTTCGGCCTGAAAGGTAAGGCACTGGGTATCATGGCCGAAATAGTTCACCAACTCGATTTACAGGATGAAAAATACCGGAACCCCGCTGCAGAGGGCTTGAGAGAAATTCTCGATGGAATCAGAAAGACGGTTAAGGACGACCACGAGGCTTTAGAGAAGGGAATGAGCATCTTTGAAATGCTCTATGCATCGAACAAATAATAATCCAGAAAGGAGCACCAATGAAAAGTAAATTCACATTGCGCGGCACATTAATAATGGCGGCAATCCTGGCAACGGTCTTGTCGTCAGCTGTAGCCTTGGCAGAACAGATGACGTTCCCGGAGGGAACTGCTACCCCTTCGGAAACATGCGGAGCCTGCCATAAGGCAATCTATCGGGAATTCGCCTTTGGCTTTGGAAGCGATATTCACTACAAGCCCACCTCCTTGCCGACCAAGCAAGGCGAAAAGCTGAACATGCCCGTCAATGTATCGGACACCGCAACGGCCCACGCCTTTGCCGGTGTCGAACCTTACCCCATTCATGCTCGGGAGGCCGAAGAGGAAGGGAAATCCTGCAATGTCTGCCACTTCCCGGAACCGTTTGCCATCCCGGACATGAGTATCGCAGAAATGACCAAGCCGAAAGCTCGGCCCAAGGGTAAAGAGGCAGGAGGGCTGACCTGTGCGAGTTGCCATCTGACACCCGAGGGCAAGATTCGCGGGCCTTACGAGGTTGGATCCGCCCCCCACGCAACAGTAATGGAACCGGCCATTCAGACCTCCGCCATGTGCGCATATTGCCACAGCATGGGTAAACGGGTACCCGGCAAACAGACACAGACCTTCCTCGAATGGCGGGAGGACTTCTATAAACACCATCTTGGCAAGCAGCATTGCCAGGACTGCCACATGCCACGCACCATGCGCAAGGTGGCAGAAGACTTTGATAATCCGGTAGAGGCAGTGGCACGGCACCTCTGGACAGGGGGCCGTTCCCAACAGCGGCTTGCCAGCGCATTGAGTATGGCTGTCAGCCAGCAAAATGAAGGGAAATCCAACCTGACCTTCCATGTCATTAACATTGGTGCCGGTCACTCCGTGCCGACAGGCTCGAATCGCCGTGCCATTTACCTGAACGTGGAAATCCAGGACAAAAACGGCAAAAATGTTGCGCAGAAAGAGTGGATGTTTGCCCCCTGGTATGGCCTGCGTCCGGACGACAAGAAGTTCCTGGAAGAAGACAAGAAGCGTCCTGACGCGATAGCAGCCATGCAGGCCGATGCCCAAGGCCCGCATGAAGAGATTATCCGTGCGGGAGAAGAACGGATTCTTCCTTGGACACCTGAGTTGAAGTCCGGCGAGTATACCGTAAAGGCACGCCTCATATACGACCTCAATCGGTACAATGACCGGTCATTCACCGACGACCTGACTGAAATCAACAGCACTGTTCTTGCCTTCAAGGTGAAATGAGGCAAGTCATGAGTTCTCGCTTTTGCATTACTGTATTCCTTGTTCTCTTAACGGCGGGGCCTGCTTTTGCAGGCCCCCCCCTCCTTACCGACGACACCGGCACACCCGGAGATAAACACTGGGAAATCAACGTAGCCTTCACCATCGACAAACGTCATTCCGAATCAACGTATGAAGCTCCTGTCCTCGACCTTAATTACGGCATAGGGGACAATATCCAAATAAAATATGAAGTCCCGTGGCTGATACGCCATGAGCAGGAAACCGGAACAAAGAGCGGGTTGGGTAATTCGGTTTTCGGAGTTAAATGGCGTTTCCTTGACCAGGAACGGTACGGAGTTAACATGTCCGTCTATCCCCAGTTCGAGTTCAATCCCCCAACGTCTTCCGCCGACCGGGGCCTTGTTGACGAAGGGACGAATCTGCTCTTACCCATTCAGGTTTCAAGAAAATTCGGGCCGGTCTGGGTCAATGGAGAACTCGGCTATATGTTCCGGCAACATCATGAAGATGAATGGCTCTATGGCCTGAGCAGCGGCTATGAAATCAGGGAAGACCTCACACTTTTGGGTGAGTTGCACGGCAATTCCACCAGGAACTTCAACACAAATGAAATTCTGTTCAACATCGGCACCCAGTGGGACTTCACCAAGAAATTTGGTCTATTGGCATCGGCTGGCAGTACCTTTTCCAGCAACGTAAGTGACAAGTTAAATCTGCGTCTCTTTCTGGGGCTGCAGATGCGCTTATGACATTGGCAGCATTGATGGGAAAGCGCCCTGATATTTCCTGGATATCTATGTAAGGAAAAGGAGAAGGCACATGAAACGGATGATTCTAGTTGCTGCAATGCTGGTAAGTTTCGTTTCGAATGCTAGGGCCCAAACTAAAGATTGGCAAGGAGTTGAAACGGCTCTTGGCCGAAAAGGAACCGTGCAGGAGGATATGTTAAAGGTCTCGTTCCCCCGTTCAGACCTCAAGGTAACAGTGGGAGAAGTGCTAGTAGAGTCAGGGCTGGCACTCACTTCCTGGATT
>JBGPCQ010000080.1:0-13084 GCA_041481895.1 Geobacteraceae bacterium
CACCTGGAGGTAGGCGAGGCCGGTGACCTTCTCTATCATCACATCCGCCGCACCCTGGAGTTTCTCCATAACTTTGGAAATCTCTTCCCCCTTGGCCTTCAGGACTTCCATATCCTCGCCAAAGAGTTTCACCGCCACCTGGGACTTGACCCCGGAGACCAGCTCATCCACCCGCATGGCAATCGGCTGGGTAAAGGAGAAGGACATGCCGGGGATGTTCTCCAGACGCTTGCGCATCAACTCCACCAGGTCCGCTTTGTCCCTTGTGGTTTTCCACTCCGAGCGGGGCTTTAGGTTGACGAATATGTCGGAAATGTCCACCCCCATCGGATCGTTGGCGATCTCTGCCCGTCCCGTCCGGGAAACCACTCTCTTCACCTCCGGGAAGGAGAGGATTGCCTTTTCCACGTCTGCCGCGCTTCTTACCGAGTCGGTCAGCGAAACCGAAGGGAGACGGAACGACTGGACCGTGATATCCCCCTCATCCAGCGTGGGGAGGAATTCACTCCCCAGGAACGGAATAAGGGCGAGAGAGAGGGCCAGTACGGAGCCGGTGATGACGAGAGTCTTTCTTGGATTGGCCAGTCTCTTTTGCAGGAACGGCAGATACGCCTCACGAATCAGCCGGAGAAGTTTCGGGTCCTTTTCCACGACCTTCCCCTTCAGCAGGAAGGAGCAAAGTGTTGGCACCAGCGTCATGGTGAGGACCAGTGATCCCAACAGAGCGAAGCCGACCGTAAAGGCCATGGGGGAGAACATCTTCCCCTCCATGTCGGTGAGAGTGACGATGGGGAGGTAGACAATGATAATGATGGCAACCCCGAAGAGGATCGGCCGAGCCACCTCCCTGGCGGAGAGGAAGACCGTGTGTAGAAAGCCCTCTTCTTTTTTCCGCTCCGAAAGATGACGCACGGTATTCTCCACCATAACAACGCTTCCATCCACGATCATCCCGAAGTCGATGGCCCCGAGGGTCATGAGGTTGGCGGAGAGGCCGAGCCAGTGCATCCCGAGGAATGAGAAGAGCATTGAGAGGGGAATGGTCAGGGCGACGATGAGCGCGCCGCGGACGTTGCCGAGGAAGTAGAAAAGGACGGCGATAACGAGGAAGCCCCCCTCCAGCAAGTTATTCCGCACGGTTGTGATGGTTTTCTGCACAAGTTCGGTCCGGTCGTAATAGGGGACCAGCTTCACCCCCTCCGGCAGCGCTTTCTGGATGGTTTTGACCTTCTCCTTCACACCGGCGACGACCTCCATGCTGGAAGCCCCCTTGAGCATCAGCACAATCCCGGTCACCGCCTCACCCTTGCCGTCGCGGGTAGTTGCTCCCTGGCGAGGCTCACTGCCAATAGTCAATTGAGCCACGTCATCCAGATGGATTGGAGTTCCCCCCCTGGAGGCAACCACGATACGTGAGAGGTCCTCGATTCCTTTCGCAAGGCCCAGTCCCCGCACCATGTACTGCTCCTCACGGTGCTCGATGTACCCGGCGCCGGTGGTAGAGTTGTTTTTCTCCACCGCCTCAAAGACGTCATGCAAAGTGAGCCCGAAGCTCTTCAGCTTCCCCGGATCGATCTGCACTTGGTACTGCTTCACCTGGCCACCGAAGGAGTTGACGTCGGTAACACCGGGCACGGTGCGCAGAATTGGCCGGATCACCCAGTCCTGGATGGCCCGCAACTCCTTGATGTCGTGCCCTTCACCCTCTACCAGGTACTGGTATATCTCGCCGAGACCGGTGGTAATCGGCCCCATCTGCGGTTCCAGTCCCCTTGGGAGCCGCTCTTTTGCCTGCTGGAGACGCTCGAATACCTGCTGCCGGGCGAAGTAGATGTCCACCCCGTCCTCGAAAACAACCGTAATGACCGACAGACCGATCTTGGAGACAGAGCGGACTTCGTGGAGCCGGGGGAGTCCTCCCATGGTAGTCTCTATGGGGAAGGTAACCAGCTTTTCAACCTCGGTAGGGGCCATGCCGCCGGCCTGGGTAAGTATCTGCACCTGTACGTTGGTCACGTCGGGAAAGGCGTCCACCGGCAGCTTCTTCATCGCCCATAGACCCGTACCAACCAGGATGACGGTCGCTATCAGGACCAGAAGGCGCTGTTTCAGCGCGAATTGTAGGATTCCATCGACCATCAGTGTTCCTCCCCCAGTTCGCCCTTCTTCAGCTCCGATTTAAGAATAAAGCCACCCTTAGCCGCGTATTTTTCCCCTTCCTTCAGTCCGGAGGTCACTTCTATCATGCCGCCGGAAGCGTTACCGAGCTGGACCTCGCGGGGGGTAAACTCTTCGCCGTCTTCGGTAACGAAAAGGACCTTCTTCCCTTCCAGTTCCTGGACCGCTTCTTCAGGCACCGCCAAGACTGGCGGGGCAGTCGCCGGAAGAGTAAGTTCCACGGAGGCAAACATCTCAGGTTTCAGCTTTCTGCCGGGATTCTGCACTTCAACCCTGGCCTTCACTGTTCGGGTGGCCTCATCCACTATGTCGGCGATGTGGGTGATCCGTCCCGAGAACTTCGATTCGGGGAAAGATCCCACCCTTACCACGGCTGATTGCCCTTTGCGTACCTTCGCCAGGTCCTTCTCGTTTACGTCCACCATTACCCAGACGGTGGAGAGGTCGGCGACTGTATAGAGACTCTTGGAGGGGTCGGCCAACTCGCCGACGGTAGCATGCTTTTCGGTCACTACCCCGGCGATAGGTGAGTGGACCGGCAGGAGTATCCGTTTACCGTTGGCGGAGACAAGCTCACCCTTGGCGAGACCGTAGAGGAGTAGGCGTTCCTCGTCGGTTTGGAGCTCGGTCGAAGCTGTCTGATAGTCGGTTTCCGCCTGGAGGATCTCCTTGCGGGCAGCAATTTTCTTCTCTACGAGGGTCTTCACCCGCTCCATGTTTTTTTCGGCCAGGGTAAGCTTGCTCTTCGATTGGCGATACCTGCTGAGCGCTTCTCCCAGTTCCACGCTGTCGAGACTAGCAAGTGCCTGTCCGGCTCCGACACTGTCGCCGAGACTCGCCCCGACCGAGACGACCTTCCCCGGTATCCTGGGAGAGACATGAGCAATCCGGTCGGCGTTCACCTCCACCTTGCCGGTGACAGAGATAACTCCGCCAAGCCGCTTCCTGCCAGCCTGGGCAATAACCACTCCACTTTTTTTCTGGACCTCCGGCTCCATCTTCACGCTCTTGGCTTCTTCGCGTTCGCCGTGCTCCCCCTTCTTGGCCTCTTTTCCTTCCTTCTTCTCGTTATGCTCGCCAGCTTCCTTATGTTCGGCGTGTTCCCCCCCCTTACCGGTAGTGAGGTGGGTAAACCTGTAGAAAAATGCCCCTCCCAATACGAGGGCAATGATGACGCTGACAATGATCCCCTTGTTTCTCACTGTTTTCCTCCTTGCCTTTCTATAGCTATATCGGTCCCCGTTGCTGAATCCAGCTTTACAAGGGCTATTTGCAGATTATATAGAGCAGCGAGATATGCCTCGTTCACCTCGGAAAATTTCTTCACTTCTTCGATGACCGTGAGTATTCCCACTTCGCCTAACTTGTAGGCTTCCTGAATAATCTTCAGATTCTCTTCCAGTTGGGGGAGAATATTTTCCCGATAAATAGTCATGGATTTCTCAGAAGCAACAAGCCGGGCATAAGCAGCCTCAACCTCCCGTTCTATGGCCAGTCGAGCAAATAGATAACGGTTATCCGCGCTCCCCTTCCGCGCCCGAGCTTCTTGGATCCCCGCCTGGTTCCGGTCGAACAGGGGGATTGGGATGGAGACCTTCAGGCCGATGAGGTTGTCCCGACTCTTTCCTTCCACCCCGCCAACTTCGATTGCCGTATTCTCCCGCTGATAGCCAATTCCCGCAGTGACGTTGGGAATTGCTTCCGCTTGCGCCAAGGTGATTTCGGCCTCGTTTTTTGCCTTTTCCGCCTCCAGCGCCATGAGGTCGGGGCGCCTGGCCTGTGCCAGTTTCTTCAGCTCTTCCAAGTCCTTAGTGTAAGGCTTGACCTCCAAGGTACCGGCGAAGCCAGCCTTTTCATCCGCAGAAAGACCCATGAGGGTAAGCAGGCGCGCCTTTGCCGGATAAAGGTCTCGCTCAACATCGGCCTTTCTTCCTTCGCTCCTCGCCACCTCCACCCTGGCCAGGTTCACCTCCAGTTCCGGAACGTCTCCAGCCTCAAACCGCTGCTTTGTTACCTCCAGGAGCCGAGTGTTGAGGTCCGTTGATCGCTCAGCCAGGTCCAATTTCTTTTCTGCCAGGAGCAAGTCATAAAAGGTGGTTTTGATCTCCTCAACGAGAAGACGTCTGGAGTTATCAATCTGCCGCTCAAAACCCGCCAGTTCTTTCCCCGCCACCTGCTGGCGTTTTTCCCGCTTACCCATTGTCAGGAATTCCTGGGAAATACCGATCGACAAACGATTTTCAGAGGGACTGCCGGAGAGTTCTCCGGTTGTCCCTTCCAGCTCGAAAACCGGATTGGGGTAGAGGCCGGCCTTGATTTTACCTGCCTCCCGTATTCCCTTTTCTTCCCGAAGCGCCCTCTGTTCGCCATTGTTATGCAGAGAAAATTCCAGGACTTGATGAAGTGAAAAGTTCTTTTCCTCTGCTAAAGCAGAAGTTCCGCTGGTTAAAATGCAACCGGTCAGGAACAGAAAGACCGTTCCCATTACTGAAACTGTTCGTACCAAGACAATTCCTCCTTGTAGGTTTTAACTGCATTCTCATGTGGTTGTGACTGATCTACCTGTTTTTACGATAATTGTAAATTGAGAGTGAAAGTGACTAAGACGCACTACTCCATCCAGACCCCAGATTGAAGCACTCGTTTCAGTTTCTTAGACGAGAATATGCGGAGGTACGAATTTGGAGAGATATACTTCGGGTAAGGCTGTGAATGGTTCGGAAACTGTGAAGGAAATTACTTGGGGAGTGTATTCAACTTGAACATATTGCGAAATTAACGGCGCATGGCAGCAGCAGTAACGGCACGAGTTGCACCGGTTGCCGTTGTTTGAGTTCTGGTCACAAGGGCAATATGGCCCCGTTTTTTCTGACGCAAAAAAGGCGGCAGCGGAACTTTCCGATTTGATGGACTTGTCCATGGCTATCTCATCTGCACAGACGTCCCGGCAAAAACCTGCCGTAGAAAGCGTGAGGATAACCATAAGCAGGAGATAAGAGACGAACTTATGTGAGAAAGAGTGTCTCATGGATTGATAGTATTTTCCTCAAGGTGCCTGAGTCCCTCGTCAAAGAGGTTGCGGATATGGTTGTCTGAGAGGGAGTAATACGCCATTTTCCCTTCTTTACGGTATGCCACCAGCTCCATATTCCTCAATATCCTCAACTGGTGAGAGACCGCAGAGTTAGAGGTTCCGAGAAGGTTGGCGATATCGCAGACGCAGAGTTCCTCCAGAGAGAGGGCAAAAATGATCTTGGTTCGAGTCGGATCGCCGAGAACCTTGAAGGTCTCTGATAGGCCCTGAATCACCTGGTCAGACTTCATCTTCTGCCTGACGGAGGAGACCTTTTTCTCGTCAAAATAATTGATTTCACATATCTCAATCTTGGACATTCCGGCCTCGCAAACACACATATGAACAATCATTCAACTGTTTTCAACTCTGCCTGAAACAGATATGTGATGTCAAGAAGAATGTGCAGACTTCAAGGGACCAGGCACCCATGATAACCATGGATGCTACTTTTTATCGCAACTCCCGCCACTACAGCCGCAGCAGTGTCCTTTTTTCTTCCAGAGGGAGCGGTACAGAAGATATGCCGCGCCGGCCAAGATGACAGCTGCAATGATCATGTCTGAAATTCCCATTTCAACCTCCCAACCCTAATAGAAGTCCACCCTGGTAGACGATGAACGCCACTCCCCACGCTAGGGCCATCTGATAGACAAATGTGACTCCGAACCACTTCCATGAGCCAAGCTCCTGCACCATCGCCACTATAGCGACCACGCATGGGATATAGAGAAGCACAAAGGTGATAAATGCATAAGCTCCAAGAGGGGTATACTGTCTCTTTAGTTCCTCCCGCAGCGGGTTTCGCTCTGCCGTCTTTTCAACAGACTCTTCGGCAGAAATGCTTGTAATCCCAACGGTGGAGACGACATTGGCAAGCGACTCTTTCGATGCTTTCGCTAAGGAGATGCCGACCTCTTTTAAATCTTCAGCAAATGTGGGTTTATCTTTCGTTTTGACGTCCTCTTTCTTGACATATATTTCGGCCATCGTTCCCACCACGATCTCCTTTGCAACCAACCCAGCGATCAGCGATGAGGCCGCTTCCCATGTTCCAAAACCGAGCGGCACCAAGGCTGGAGCAACGACCTGCCCCACTTGGCCGAGGTAGGAATCCTTCTTGTTTTCTACGCCCCAAGGCAGATTGAGGAGAAACCATGCGATTATCGAGAACGCCAGAATATAGGTGCCCGCCTTGATCAGGAAGTGTTTTCCCTTCTCCCATGTATGGATCATCAGGCTCCTGAAGGTTGGCATCCGGTAGGGAGGCAGCTCCATGATGAACATGGGTGCCTCACCTCTGAATAATGTCCTTTTAAAGATGAATCCCATCATGATCGCGAGCACTATCCCCATTACGTAAAGAGACCAGAGCACCGTCCCCGCATGAGCAGGGAAGAAGGCCCCGATAAAGACGACATAGACGGGAAGCCGTGCGCCGCAAGACATAAGCGGGATGAGTAGGGCGGTAAGTGTCTTGTCGCGTTGATTTTCAAGTGTTCGTGTTGCATAAATGGCGGGGACGTTGCAACCGAAGCCGAGCAGCATCGGGATGAATGATTTGCCGTGCAGGCCGATGGCATGCATCGCCCGGTCCATAACGAAGGCAGCCCGCGCCATATACCCGCTTCCTTCCAGAAAGGTGATAAAGAACATCATCGCGAATATCACGGGAACAAAGACCAGGACGTTACCGACCCCTGAGATAATCCCATCGGTGACAAGGGAAGCCGTCCAGTCCGGCGCATGGATAAACCCGATAAGTGCCTCAGCCCATCGTTTGAAAGGACCTGATATCATTATTCCGATCCAGTCGGAAAAAGGCTTAGAGAGATCAAAAGTGAGCTTGAACGTTAGCCACATGGCGGCGAGGAAGATCGGGATACCGAGGAAACGGTTGAGGACCACCCTGTCGATTTTTTCAGTAAGCTCCGTTTTCCGTAGCTCCGGCTTCTGCAGGACCTCGCGGGTAAGGCCCGAGGCCAGCGAGTACCTGGTGTCAGCCATAACTGCCTCGATGTCCTCGCCATGCGCCCTTCTCAGGTGGTGGAGCGCCTCGGCCAGAAGCGTTTCTTGGCCGATATTCACCTTTTCCTGCAGATTACTGTCTCCCTCCATCAGCTTTAGCAAGAGCCAGCGTTTCGGGTACCTCTCAACTAGTGAGGAATGATTTTTTTGTAGCGCCTCTGCCATGAACTGGGCAGCTGCTTCAATGTCTTCCCCATAGTTCAACTGCTGCGGTACGTGCCCGGCAGGGTCGTCCGCGGTCTTCAGTACGCTTTGCAGGAGTTCGTCCAGCCCGCTCTTTCGGGTGGCCGATGTGGGCACAACGGTGATTCCGAGCATCTGCTCGATACCACGTACGTCGATCCGGTACCCCTTCGCCTCTGCCTCGTCATAGATGTTCAGAGCCATGACAACGGGAATGCCAAGCTCCATGAGCTGCACGGTGAGGTAAAGATTTCGCTCCAGGTTGGTGGCGTCCACAACGTTGATGATCAGGTCAGGGTACTCGTGTACCAAATAATCCCGAGCGATAATCTCTTCCTGTGTGTAGGGCGAGAGAGAATAGGTGCCGGGGAGGTCCACTAACTTTATCCTCCTCCCTCCGTAGTCGAAGGAGGCCTCCTTCTTCTCCACCGTCACACCGGGCCAGTTCCCCACATGAAGCTTTGACCCTGCTATTGCGTTGATCAGGGTGGATTTCCCTGCGTTAGGGTTGCCGGCAACCGCAACAGTTATTGTCCGCTTCTCTACGGGGCGGAGCACCCCGTTTTGCGATTCCCCGACTTCTTCCTGCTGTTTGTTACCCGCTAGCGCATTCATTCACTTACCTCCACCGCGATACCCTCAGCCTCTTTTTTGCGCAGGGAAAGATTATAACTCTTGATGAAGATTTCGATCGGGTCGCCCATTGGAGCCACCTTGATCACTTTCACCTCTTCTCCCACCAATACTCCCATGTCCATCAGACGCCTCTTGAGGGGACCGATCGCCCCGATGCCGGTTATCCTCCCTTTCTCCCCCGGTTTAAGTTTTGCCAGATTCATCGACTAACCTCCTTGATCATTATTTTCATTGCTATTCCTCTGGCAACGGCAATTCGTGATTCGCCCATCCTCAAAAGGAGTGGCCCGCCGCCGCCGTTATTAAGCATCTCCACCTTCTTGCCGATCCGCAACCCCATATCTTCAACGCGGCAATCACACTTATTGCTTTCTGTGCAACACTGCCCGGAAGAGGATGTTTTCTGCAGCCTGATTGCAACTATCTCACCCTGTTCGCCTTGATTTAACAGTCCTAAAGGCATCATTGTCCGCTATCTCCTTTATCCGCCTGCAGGACCGGCAACTTTGCCTTCCCTTGGCGTTAAGCTTCAATCTGTGAAGGCGCCGCGCTTCTTACAAAGACAATTATGGTATTGATATTCATTATCATTGAATGGACATTAAAAAGCGCCATTACTAACCGCTGTTTGTGGGACAGCTATTTTTAGACAGTTGAGTGGGTTGTCGCAATAGTTCAACTGGTGGGCCTTGTGGCTACGACACTGTCTATGTATATCGGCAAGACTCAGGCTCTCCCGAGGATCACCGTAAATTTTCCATGGCCCCTGCGACGAAAAGGGCAACTGCGCCCACCCCATAAAACCGATGACATCCTTGAGTGGGTAGCCAAGAAACACTCCTATTTCATGGGGAAAATTTCCCTTACTGAATCTGCCCTGTAAATGCACTAATGTTTTCTCAAGGTTGGCCGGATCGGTATATCCAGCTTTCCGAAGAATGATCGCCACACTTTTTCGGGCAAGCAGAGCCGTTAATTCGCTTCGGCGATAGAGGAACAGGAGCACTGAATTGCCTCGATCGATGAATTCTATCGCCTCCAGCCCGCTATGTTGAAGCAGTGCGGAACCTTGATTCTTCCAAAGCACGTATATATTGCGCCCACATGAACGAGGTTTGTTGACAACATTCACCAGATTTGCCGGCTTTACTCCTTCCAGCACCTCCGCAGCCTCTAGGGCAAGATAACAGGCGAGACAGTCCCGATCATTGGGAAACCGTAGTGAAAGATCCTGCCACATCGGCCTGAGCCGGGCAACGGAGCGGTGGGTTATTTTTTTCAAGGCCGGTGTTTCCTGATCTCTACCCGTGAACCCCATTATTTCCCCTCCCAAAGTTCAAGCCAGCGTCCAGTCGGTCCATCCCGCCTATCAGTGCGATGCACATCAACCCCCCTACAAGATAATGATTATTATTTTCATTTGACCCTGTAAAAAAAAGCAGGCGTCTCCGGCAGCCTGTTATTGAAATTGATAATAGTTATCATTATTGTGATTGTCAAGCAGAAAAAATATTATGGCGAGATTAGGATATGTCCTGTCTTGTAGTACATAAACGGCCTGTTACCAGTTTAGTCGTTACTTGGAGCGTTATGAGGGGTACGGACTTGTGGGGCTACCTGCCGGCGGAGCCAGGACCGCAGCTACCGTTCGTGACGAAGTCCACAGACCCTGTTTTTTGGCATTATTTCTCCAAAACGAACTTCGCCGAAAGTGGTATTGAGGCATGGCTGTGATTGTCATGTACCGTCACATCTATTATCCATTCCCCGATGGGGTCTGTAGGTTCCGCCTTGAAACGTAAGGATGCATCAGCCAAATAGTAGCTGTCACTTGACCCAGAGAGTTTACCTGATTTGCCTTCCAGATCTTTATTATAAGTGACGCGGTTATATGGTCGAGTAATTTTAACGTCATATTTTACGTCAACAGAACTCTTCTCATCTATTTTGGGATTTGTAAATATAATATAAGTTTCTAATTGCTCGCCAATTTTGAGTTTATCAATCATCGTAAATTTGGGGTTGGATTCAGGAGGGGAATGCAATTTGCCAACAAAGTCATTATCTGGAGTAACAACCATTAACGCATGAAAAGCGCTAGTGTCATCAAGCGCTTCACTGTTGAGATTAAGCTCAACATCTTGCCGCCACGGCAGAGAATCGCCAGTCGATGCAAATGAAACAAACGAAGTGGCAAACCACAATAAATATTGCGAGAAAATATTTCGTTACCACCCCTCTGAGCAGTACAAGGCGTATCGATTTTGTTTGTATCGGTCGCATATCGACTTTACTTTAGAGATACTCTTAAGCATTTTCCTCGGTATTGCTGTGTCCCTCATGGGCTGAGACGACGCCGCACAGATACAAGGAAACGACCAGGTATTTACTGTTACCTGGAGGGTCCGAGAGTTTAGTCGTTACTTGGAGCGTTATGAGGATTACGGGCTAGAGGTGCTTTTGGACAAGTGACTATTCATTTTTCGCAGAAGTAACGGAAGTCGGCGGAGATGAATTACAAGCACAAGATCTGTCCAGGCAGAGTTCCTTTTTTGAACGTCGCGTCAGATACCAATAACCGCCACTGACCGATAAGAGGGAAACAAGGGCCATCAGAGGCTTCCCTACCCCCAGCACCTTGGCCCCGAAGATTCCCATATAGACGCCGAGCATGGGCGAGCCGCAGCAGCCGATGAGGAAACACCCCGCCGCCATGAGAATCCCGAGCATGGTGATGCTTCCGGCAGCTCCGGCGGCCATGGCCGCCTGCCGTGTTTTGAAGTACTGAGTCAGCGCCCATACGCTGAAAGCGGCAACGAGTGCATAGGAGATTCCCAGCAGATAATCCTGCTCCGTGATGTAGGGAGCGAACCCCCACCACGCGCCGGCACCCACGCCGACATCGGCCCAGCCTTCGGCAGGATCTGCAACCTTCTGGCGAATGTACAGCGCATGCGTGACCAGGACTCCAAGGAAGACTGCGGACGGCAGCCAACGAGTCAATGGACGCAGGAGAGGAGAGTTTGACTTCATTGCTTTGCCACCCGTTCGGAGGTGAAGGTGTAGCCCTTGACGGTTTTTGCCAAGATGCCGTCAACCCTGACCACGTCCTTGACCACCGGCGCAGCGCCGCTCCAGAGGAACGGGATTTTCTTCGTGGTCTTATCGGTAAGACACTCTGTGGTGCATGTCGCGCAATTCACACTGTCAATAAGAGTAAAACCTTTGCCTTTGGTAACTACTGCAACCCGTCCAATAACTGCTACCTTGCCGATATAGGTATCAGGCTTGGCGGCAAGTTCATTGACGGTCAACGGTTTGGTTGTGGCGCTCCAGGACGGGGTAACAAGTGAAGTAACCAGTAAGGAAAGGACTGCTAACGAGTAATGTATGAATTTCATATATTCCTCCGTTCTTATTTGTGGCACGAACAGCTGCTATCGCTGCACGTTTCTGCTATAAAACTTTGGCAGCTATTATTCAGGCAATGGTCCTACCTCATCATCCCGCCGCTCATCGGAGTCATCGGGGTTCCGGCATTACTCCAGAAACTGCCATGACTCGTCATATTTCGGAACATTCCCGAGTAATTTGTGAAACCGCCGATCATCGGAATTGTTCCCAGCTGGGTCTGCATATTGGTCATCATGCTTGTCATAAAAGTACTGTTCATACCCTGACCATTAACGGCATCAACAGCTATCGCCGGCATGTTGCTGTTGATCGTAGCCATCATGCCGCGGTAACGGTTCAGATTCACGCCGCTACCATTCATGACGAGCGTCGACTGTCCGGCCATCAGTCCAGCCATCTGCTGAGCAGTGGCATGCATGGTCTGATACCGGGCAGCGTCGGCCCCCGACTGTGAGCCCGCTACATAGTCCGCCATCATGTCGATACCGGCAGGCATGTTCATCTGGTTACGCAGCTGCGTCATCGCGTCATTCATGGTCATGCCCGGATTGGCAGCCATCTTCTCCCTGATCAGTGTCGACATCGGACTGATGAAGTTACTGCCGACCGTGCCGGATACAGCTGTTGCGGGCAGACTGAGTGTAAAGCCACCAGTTACAGTCTGATTGGTATCCTTGTCGATGGTCTGCCCCTTGACTGCCATTGCGACAATCGGATATTTACCGACATCGGCAGGATCGATGTTCAGCGTGTAAACACCATTGGCGTCCGTCGTAGCTGTCGGTTCGCCTGAATCCGGCTGATAGTTTCCGTTCTTGTCGAGGAATACGGTTGCGCCAACAAGATAGCCATCGGCGACCTTGCCAGAGACTGCAGTCGAAGTCGCCGCTGATCCTCCGCTACCGCCGCACCCTGCGATGAGGCCAACGGTTATAGCTGCTGCGATTGTAACCAGGTGAGTTTTCATGATGGGAATTCCTTTTTGTGTCTGGCGTTAGAAAGCTTAAGACATTGCCACAATGTACCATAATTAAAAATATCCTGCCAAGCGGTAATGCCTTCCTCATTCAGGGAGTTCTAGAGAATGGCCAGAACCCGTTCCATCCTGGCCCGAACCTGTGTGGCAATTTCGGTGAGTGCAGCATTGCCGATCACTCCAAGTGCAGCAACCGGGTCCATCACCATGACCACTGTTTTTGCGTTGTCATCCCGGTAGACGACCACATTACAGGGGAGAAGCGTCCCGATATTTATCTCCTTGGCAAAAGCCTCATATGCGAGTGCCGGATTGCAGGCGCCCAGAATGACATATTCACGAAAGTCTTTACCGAGCTTTTCCTTGAATTTGTCTTTTATATTGATTTCGGTCAATACACCGAAGCCTTCCTTGGCCAACTCCTGTCTGACCTTCTGTTCAACCTCTCCGAACGGTGAATCAATTTGTTTGCCGAAAGCATATGCGGTTTGAAGTCACATTGAGTCCCCCTCTAAATATTAGTTTTTGGTCTCTATCAATCATTTCACAATTAACTATACCAGAAGGACTCTAACTTTCCCCAATTCTCAAAAAGC
>JBGPCQ010000081.1:0-13036 GCA_041481895.1 Geobacteraceae bacterium
GATCGCCGCAAGCTGCTTCTCGTCGATGATATCCACCCTGGCGCCATTGGCCGTGGCGCGACGGAAGAGTTCATCAAGAACCGGCAGTTCCTCCGGCGTGCGGGTCACGATCACCTTGCCGCTCTCCAGGAGCGGCAGCCCTTTTTCGAGGCAGTATGCGCGCATCAGGCGGTTGCCGTTCAGGCACGACTTTGCCTTCAGGCTGTCGGGGGCGTAGTAGATCCCGGCGTGGAGGACGCCGCTGTTCCGTCCCGATGCGTGCCGGCCGAGTTCCGGCTCTTTCTCGATGATGACGATGTCACCAAAGCCGGCATTCACCAGCTCCCGGGCGATGGTCAGCCCGATGATGCCGGCGCCGACAATGAGGATTTCGGCTTTGTCTATTATCATCTCTGCACCTGCATATTGGAAATGGTCATTGATCCGGATGTTACATCCACGCCACGACAGCCCCGGCAATGTTTTTCATCAGGAAATCGGCGCCCTGCTTTTCCACGAAATCGAACTTGTCGCCGCCGACCGCACCCATATATTCGGCGCAGGGGGGGCAGACGCCAAATGTCGCACCCTTCTCCTTGAGCTTCTTCATCAGATCTTCCGCAGTGCCGAACTTATTGAAGATCGACGACCCGATCAGGCCCGCCTTGGTCTTGTTGGCCAGGTCGGCCCCGTCGAGGGTCATCCAGACGTGCACTGAACCGAAGCCTTTGTCGAGCGCATTCCAGGCGCAGAGAAGGGCGAGGATGGCGCGGTTGGGGTCATTGCCGCCGTGGGTTATGACCACGACGTAGCGGTTGCCCTTGCCTTCTTCCGCCAGGGCAACGCCCCCCATCATTGTGGCGAGTCCTGCGGCTCCAAGACCCATGCCGACCTTTTTGAGAAATTCGTTACGGTTGATGCCTTGCGCTGCTGATATTTCGTTGTTTTCCGGCTGGGTGCTCATGAAATGCCTCCGTTGAAATAAATTGGCTTTCCCTGGTTCAGTACTGCGATGATATCCAGAGTCGTACCAGATACTGAGTAATTTATGGCATGATGGCTGGTCTGGCAAGTGATAAATTCAGGTTCATGCGTAAAACAAATAGAAAAGCTTTATTGCCTCATGATTACCTCAAGATTACCCGGAGTTAAATCAAAAAGGTTTTAGAATCGAAGGTAATCTTGAAGTAATCGTGGAGCTAAAGCTGCCTCTGGACTTGATGTCTATTCGGTTCTGTGCTCAGAGGTGCTTATCTAGCAAATGTCTTGCGCCTCATGCTGCGCACAGGTATACTCCTCCCATGCTGACCTATACTATCTCGGAATCAGACCACTGCCGCAGCACGGAGAGTTTTCTCCGCAACCTCCTGCCGGCCGCACCGTTCGCCTACCTGCATAAACTGGCGAAATCGGGCCACGTGACATTGAATGGTGTTCCACTCTCCCGTGACACGCTCCTACGCCTTGGCGATACCGTGACATTGAAGGAGAGCCGCAAGACCAGCGCGTTCCTGGCAGGCATGAAAGCGACACTCGACATCCTCTACGAAGACCAGTGGATAGTCATCTTCAACAAGCCGCCCGGGCTGGCCATGCACCGGGCCGCGGAGGTGGACGAAAAGAACCTGGTTGATCTCGGCGGCAAGCTCCTGGCTGAGCGGGACGGTTTCCCGGGCAAGCTCAGGCCGGTGAACCGGATCGACCGGGGGACTTCCGGCGCGGTGATCATGGCGAAGAGTTCGACCGCGGCCGGCATGTTCGGAAGGTTTGTTAAAGAGAAAGGTCTGACCAAAGTCTACCTGGCCGTGGCGCAGGGCAGGCTGCCAAAGGAGGGGATGATTACCCAGCCCCTGGAGGGGAAGGAGGCGGAGACCGCTTTCCGGCTCCTGTTCCAGGGGAGCATGGGGGCGCTCGCAGCCGTTTATCCGTTGACCGGACGGATGCACCAGATACGGCAGCATTTCCGCCAGAGCGGCCATCCGGTCCTCGGCGACCGGCGTTACGGTGGAGGCCAGCTTCCGGAGTACGAAGGGTTTCTTCTCCATTCCTTCCGGACCTCCCTCACCCATCCGGCAACGGGTGAAATTCTTACCGTTTTTGCGCCCCTGCCCGCAGGTTTCCTTGCCCAACTCCGAAAGCTCTGCGGAGAATTTTTTATCACAGTGCTTCAAGGGGTTTCCGATCTGCCCGCCGACTATCCCGGAAGCGCCTGACCCGTGACCGGTTCCATCCTCGACCATCCGCTTATTTCCTGCCGCTACTTTTTCCCCCGGCCATGCCGGTTCGACAACCCGTTTCGCATCGACTGCGGGGATGCCGTCCTCGGCTGCTCTTACCATATCCACGATCCCGAGGCGATGACTGTTGTCCATTTCCACGGCAATGGCGAAACAGTGGAGGACTACCTGGGGGAATTCGTGGAGAAGTTCGCCCGGATGGGGGTCAATCTCCTGCTTGCCGAGTACCGGGGGTACGGGATGTCAGACGGGGAACCGGCCTTGGGCAGCATGCTGGATGATGTGGAGAAGATCGTCCGGGCAATCTGCGTCCCGCCGGAGAGGATTGTCCTGTTCGGCCGTTCCCTTGGTTCGCTCTACGCCATCCATGGCGTGAAGCTCTTCCCGGACGTGGCCGGGCTCATCATCGAAAGCGGAATTGCCGACCTGTTGGAGCGCCTCTTGATGAGGGTTACTCCCGCTGAACTCGGGGTGACGCTTGAAGAGTTGCAGGGGGAGATAGTAAGGGTGCTTAATAACCGGGAGAAGCTGGCAGGCTACCGAGGCAAAATGCTTGTCATGCATACCCGGAATGACGGACTGGTGGATGTTTCACACGGTGAAAGGCTCTATGCCTGGGCTGGCGGAGAGAAGGAACTGGCAGTCTTTGAACGGGGTGACCACAACTCCATACTACAGGTAAATGCCAGAGAATACTTTGCTAGCGTGGGAAGGTTTCTTCGATCATTACAAGAGAATTGCACGGGTAATGCTGCTAAATCCCCAGCTCGCCACGGATCCCTTCCAGGTAGCGACTGATTGCAGTGCTGCTTTCCATGGCGAGGACCTGCTCCGCTATTTCGATGGCCGTGCCCCTGCTGATCGTGCGGATCGCCTGTTTGACGAGTGGAATCGAAGGGGCGGACATGCTGAAGTCGCTGATTCCCATGCCGAGGAGGAGAACCGCGCTCATCGGATCGGCCGCCATCTCCCCGCAGATCGAAACCTGTTTGCCTTCCCGGTTTGCCACGTCGGCCACCCGCTTGATGGAGTGGAGCACTGCCGGATGGAAGGAGTCGTAGTACTTCTTCACCTTCGGGTTATTCCGGTCGGCAGCCAGGGTGTACTGGATCAGGTCGTTGGTGCCGATGCTGAAGTAATCGACTTCGCGGATGAGGATGTCGGCGGTCTGGACCGCTGCCGGAAGCTCGACCATGATGCCGAAGCGCATGTCGTGATTGAAAGGGTGACCCTCCTTCGCCAGCTCGCTCTTCACTTCCTCCAGAATGCCTTTGATGTCCCTGATTTCATCAATTCCCGATACCATGGGGAACATCAGGCTTGCCCTGCCGTGGGGTGAAGCCATGAGGATCGCGGCGAGCTGTTCTACGAAGATGTCCTGGCGCTCCAGCGACACCCTGATGGAGCGCCACCCCATGAAAGGGTTGTCCTCCTTGGGATAGGCGAAATAGGGGAGCCCTTTATCGCCGCCGATGTCGAGGGTCCGTATGTTGACCGGGAGGGAGCCGAACCCCTCCAGTATGCGCCGGTATATCTGGTACTGTTCGTGGCGGTCGGGGAATGATTTGCGGGTCATGTAGGGGAACTCGGTGCGGTAGAGTCCTACCCCTTCCGCGCCGTTGGCAAGAGCCACCCTGACGTCGGAGAGCAGGCCGATGTTGGCATGGAGGTGGACCCTGAAACCGTCGGTCGTCACCGCCGGGAGGTCGCGGAGCCCTTCCAGTTCACGCCGTTTGAGGCTGTAGTCCCGTTGGAGTCTCTCGTATTCGACTTTCACCCGTTCGTCGGGGTTGATATAGATGTGCCCGGACGTTCCGTCGATGATCACTTCGTCCCGCGGGCCGATCTTTTTCAGAAGCCCCTCAATGGCGAGCACCGCGGGAATTCCGAGGGACTTGGCCATGATGGAGGCATGGGAGTTGACGTCCCCCTTTTCGGTGATGATGCCGAGGATCTTGTCATGATCGAGGGTTGCCATGTCGGAAGGGAGGATGTCGTGGGCCACGATGATCCTCCTTTCCCGCAATTTCGTCCGTTGCCGGTCGCTCCCTTCGAGGGAGTCGATGATCCTCCGGCCGATGTCCTCCATGTCGGCCGAGCGTTGCTTCAGGTACGGGTCCTCCATGTTGGAAAAAGCCTGGACATAGTGGTCCACAACCTCCTGGACCGCCCGGACCGCGCCGTAATCGCCGTCGATCAGCTCGATCACCTTGCTGCTGAAGCCCCGGTCCTCAAGGATCATCAGGTGGGTGTGAAAGATGGCCGCGTCCTCCTTGGAGAGGAACTGGGCAACTCGCTTCTCCATGTAGATCGTCTGGATCTTCGCCTTTTCCAGGGCAAGCAGGAAGCGTTTCCGCTCCTCCCCTGCAGGCATTACCTCCACAAAACCGCTGCCGGTCCGGATCATCCGCTGGTTGAGGATGTAGACCTTCCCCCAGCAGAATCCGGATGATGCTGCAGTGCCGGCGAGCATGGCCGGCGACTTCCCCTTCTTCCTGCCGCCTGCAGCCTTTTCCTCCCTGGGGCTCCCGGCCCGTATCTTTTCGAGCTCTTTTTCGAAGAACGCCCGCTCTTCCTCTTTCTTCCGGATTGAATCGAGCAGCTTGGCGTTAATGACGATGCTGCTGATCTGGTAGGCGATGGTGGAGATGGTGCTGATCTCGGCACTGGTAAAGGCCCTTTTCTCCCTTGTCTGAACGACGATGACCCCGACGGGGGTCTTCCGCTCGAAGAAGGGAATGCCGAGGAATGAATGGAATTTTTCCTCCCTGGTTTCCCGGAAGTATTTGTAGCGGGGATGGCTCGGCGCATCCTCGATGTTGACCACACCTTTCTGCTCCACGACGAGACCGGTCAGACCTTCCGAAGTCTTCATGGTGATTCTGCCGACCGAACCCTTGGAGAGGCCTTTGGTTGCCTGAAGACGCAGGGTCTCGCCGTCGTCTTCCAGGAGGTAGATCGAGCAGACATCGGAGCCCATCCGCTTTGCCACCAGGTTGACGATGTTGTCCAGGGTCTCCTGAAGATCGTGGGAGTGCAGAATCAGGGCACTTATGTCCTCGAGAGTCCTGAGCCCCAGACTTTCCGGTTTTTCTTCGCCCATTTTAGCGCCTTTGCGTGCAGATTTTGTCAAAGTATAGTATATTGCACCGTAAATTGAAACATCACAATTGAAATATTTTAATCGTCTGACGCAATTTCTGGTCTTCGGGCATTCTTTCTGGTATAGTATGCCGGCTATCATGATCTACCGTGGAGGGAACGATGAGTGCGACATTCGATGATCACCTGGCAAAGGGAATTTCGCTTCTTGAGATCGGGGACAACAAGGGGGCGGCTGCGGCATTCCGCAGCTGCATCAAAACCGATCCCGGCAATCCCGAAGGATATTTCAATCTCGGCGAGGCCCTGGCTGACGACGAGGATATGGAAGGGGCCTGCAAGGCCTATCTCGATGGGCTTAAAATAGCGCCTGATGACGTGGAGGCGCTGACCGCCCTCGGCGACATCTACTTCGAGATGGGACAGCATAAGGATGCCCTGAAGACCTACGCGAAGGTAGTGGAAATAGAGCCGGGGAATTCCGACGGTTATGTGAACATAGGGCTTGTCTATAACAGCATGGAGCGGACGGAGGACGCCATCAAGGCTTACCATACCGCCCTGGAGCTGGAACCGGACAATGTATTTGCCTATAATGCCTTGGGAGACGCCCTGTACGGTCTTGGAGATCAGGACAAGGCCATTGCCGCCTACCGGAAGGGAATCGAGATAGAGCCGCATGACGCGGCGGCCCATTTCAACCTCGGAGAGCTCTACTACGATCTGGGGGAGCATGATAATGCGGAAAAGGAATGCCTGGAGGCGATTCGCCTCGATCCGACGTTCACCCTCTCCTATCTGACCCTCGGCAGCCTCTATATGGATCAGGAGCACGTTGCCGACGCCATCAAGTACCTGGAGTTATACCTGAAGATGGAAAAATCGCCCCAGGCCGCCGAAATGGTCGCCGAGGTCAAGGCGGTGGTGGAAGGGCTGAAGGAGGAAGCGGGTAAGGGAAAGAAGAATCCGACGTGATTGAAACTGAAGCGGAAAAAGAGTTTTCCAGGGGACTGAAAGCATTACAGGAAGATAATTCTCTGGCGGCATTGGTATGTTTTGAGAAAGCTAACACCTTGGGGGAGAGGCCGGTTTACTTTTCCTATCTCGGTTTTTGCGTCGCAAAGGAACGGGGCCAGATCCAGAAGGGGATGCTTTTATGCAGTGCGGCGATGGAGAGAGAGCCGGAAAACAGTGTTCATTATCTCAATCTCGGGAGGATCTACCTGGTGGCGGGCAACAAGCAGGAGGCCATCAGGGTTTTGAGAAAAGGTCTGGCTTACGGGCCGAACCAGGAAATAATCGGACTGCTTGATTCGATCGGGACAAGAAAGCACCCGATAATCCGTTCCCTGAGCCGGGATAACCTGATCAACAAATACTTGGGTAAACTGCTGAGCAGACTTGGATTCAGATAGAAGACTGGAACGCTCGAACTGGGCCGAATCCAACAGAACTTACAAAGTAAAAAGGGGTAGCGAAAATAGCTACCCCTTTTGTGCCTGCATCAAGCTGGTGTTAAACCCAATAAAGCCTCAACCAGAGAGGAACATGGAAAAAAATTCAGGATTTGAATTCCTTTGCGGATTTGCTGAGCTGCAATTGTTATAGGGTTAAATAATCTTGCTGAGCGGATACTCGATGATCCCTTCCGCGCCATGTTTCAGCAGTTCGGGAATTATCCTTCGCACCTCTTTTTCGTTCAGCACGCTCTCGATCGATACCCAGTCGGAATTGTAGAGATGGGAGACGGTCGGATTCTTGAGACTCGGCAGGACCTTGATGATCTCTTCCACCCGGTTGCCCGGGGCGTTCATCTTCAGCCCGACCATGTTTTCGGCGTCCAGCGCAGATTTGAGGAGGGTGGCGACCTGCCGGATCTTCTCCTGTTTCCAGGGGTCCTCCCACGACTGTTTATTGGCGATCATGACCGGCACTGATTCCATCAGGTCGCAGACTATGCGCAGGCCGTTTGCTTTGATAGTGGAGCCGGTTTCCGTAACCTCGACAATGGCGTCACAGAGCCCGTCAACTACTTTGGCCTCGGTCGCTCCCCAGGAAAACTCAACGGTCACCGGAATGTTCCGTTCGGCAAAATAGCGCTGGGTGAAGCCGACCAGTTCGGTAGAGATGATGGCGCCATGCAGGTCCTCCGGTTTTTTTACCGGCGAGTCCTGGGTCACTACCAGAACCCAGCGGGCGGGGCGCCGGGAAACCTTGGAATAGACCATATCACAGACCTCGACCACGTCCGATTCGTTCTCGCGGACCCAGTCGCGTCCGGCGATCCCCACATCGATAGTCCCGCGCTCGACATATTTGCCCATCTCCTGGGGACGGATCAGCTTGCAGTTCATGTCCTCATCATCGACTGAGGGGAAGTAACTGCGCGACGAAAGGGCGATGTTCCACCCCGCCTTCTTGAAAAGATCGACGGTGGCGTTTTCCAGGCTCCCCTTCGGAATCCCGAATTTTAACAAATTAGACATTGTACTACCTCATGAATTAAAGTTTTTTTCTTATGAATCCGATTTTTGCGTCAGGTCAAGGCGATCAAGGGACTCCGCGGAGGCGTGGCAGCGCTACGCCGCACAAGAGAGTCCCGCAGATCAACGCGGAGATGGCGTAAAAGGCGGATTCACTTTTTGTAGACTTCGTTGGGGTCGAACAGCGGGTTCGAATGCTCCACCCATTGGCCAGCTTCCCACTTCACGTAAAAACAGCTCCTGTTGCCGGTATGGCATGCGGCCGGGCCGTTCTGTTTGACCTTGATCACCACCGTGTCGGAGTCGCAGTCGGTGAGAACTTCCCGGACTTCCTGGGTGTTGCCCGATTCCTCCCCCTTCATCCAGTACTTGTTCCTGGTCCGGCTGAAGAACCAGGTCTTCCCCGACTCCAGGGTAAGGTTGAGGGTCTTCTCGTCCATGAAGGCGACCATGAGGACTTCGTTCGTCTCAACATCCTGTATCACTGCCGGGATGAGTCCCCCCATCTTTGCGAAATCAATATTTATCATGATCTTTTGCTCTGCTCCTTGTGCGGGGTTAACGGATGAAAAAGTTCAATTAATACACTGCCGGCACGGGTGTGTCAACCGGGAAAATTCTATTTCCCCAGCTTCTTCCGGATCGCTTCCACGACATGGTACGCGTCATTGATTGCGGTATAGATCAGGTTCGGGTGCTTTTCCTCCTGGATGCTTCCGCTGCTGATCCGCATATAGGAAGGTGAGATGGCTCCGCCGACCACATATACCCCCCGGCGCGTTGATTCGAACTCGGCCGTAAGGAGTATGAGGCGGTCCCCCTCCTTGGCCACCTGGCAGACCCCTTCAGCGCAGGCAATGGTCTGGACGCCGATCTTGTCGTAAACCGGGAGGGGCCCCTGGGAGCCGATGCAGGCAATGACATTCTTCATAGGGAAGCTCATGGCGTTGTAGATTTCAATGCCGTCCGCCTGCTTGACTTCACTGGTGCGGATAACGAGCCGGTCCACCCCTTCCTCGTCCACCTCGCCGATCCGTGGTGTTGCGCCGGGAAGCAGCCGGATATTCCCCCCGAGCAGGATCTCTTCCCCTAATCGCTGGGCGGTCTCCTTGTTGACGTCGAATTTTTCCGAGATGTGGGCCCAGTAGACCGGCTGGTTGTCGTTCTCCTCACGTTTTGTCTTGAGGATGGAGATGATCACGTCAGCAGCGCTGTTGCCGCCGCCTATGACGAGGGTGCGGACTCCCACGTAGGTCTTCGGGTCATCCACCTTCTTGGCGACCATCTTGGCATCGCCATAGACGGAGAGTTCCTTGGGGATGCTGCTGCCGAAAGCGAGGACTACCTTGCGCGCCCTGATTGTTCCCTGGGATGTCTGGACGCTTACCCCGTCCCGTTCGTCCTTGATGTCCTCGAACTGGATTTCGGTGCGGACATTGAGGTTTTCGTGCTGGACGAAATGCTGCACATACTGGATGTACTTCTCCACGGTGACCGGTTTATCGGGAGGGCGCAACTCTTCGACGAGAAAAGGCTCGGGGTTGTCTTTCGGTTTGGACGGGTAGACATTTTTCCCT
This sequence comes from Geobacteraceae bacterium, assembly GCA_041481895.1. Lineage (GTDB taxonomy): Bacteria > Desulfobacterota > Desulfuromonadia > Geobacterales > Geobacteraceae > JAMPXD01. Next base: position 9,379 of record JBGPCQ010000081.1, read on the forward strand.
TCCGGATAGGTGTTGGCTATCCCCTGGAATATGGTCTTCCCCTGCTCGATGAGGAGATAGTCAAGGCCGCTCTTATGGCAGAGATAGGCGGTGGCGACCCCCGCCGGACCTCCCCCCACAATGACGACATCATAGTTCTTGTTCATGGAACGCTCCATTGATTTTTTACCAGGATAAAATGCAAGTCTAAAATTTTTAATATACCATGGCGGCAATTATGAATAAAGAAAAATCCCTCTGCTGCTGGCATGGAGCCCGGCACGGGAGATCTGCCGGTGCAGCCGGTTCGCCGCACGAGGCACTGTTGCTGAGAAAATGCATGTCCTGGTTGGCATGATTCGTTTGTATGGTATACTATTACCATCACACGAAGAAGGAGGAAATCATGTCTGATAACAATAACAATGCAATGGTGGGAGCACTCATGCTGGTTGCAGGGGGGATCATCGGGGCGGGGGTGGCGCTTTTGTACGCGCCCCAGTCCGGCGAGAGGACCCGTAAAGACATCACCCGTTATGCCAAAAAGGTGAGGCGGAAGGCGGAAGGGGTGGTGGATGATTTCGCCGATACTGTTTCAGAAATGGTGGAGACGGTAGCGGAGAAGGCTGAGGACATCCTCGAAAAAGGAAAGGATATGGCCTACGAAGCTAAAAAAGAGCTTGTGAAGGTTCTCGAAGATGGGCAGGAGCAGTTGGAGAAACAGCGGGCGAGACTGGTGAAGCTGGTTGGGTAGGGAAAAGCGGAGTGCGGAGTCTGGAATGCGGATTTAGGCTTGTGTTTTGAAAGATTTCCGTTCCGCACTCCGCATTGCTTTTAATCGCGCCTGATTGCCCTTAATGGCTGGTCAATGATATATCTCCGTACCAGGCAGTCACTTCGTCTCCAGTGTCATCAGTGTCGGTCATGACTGCAACGGCTCCGATCCTGGGCGGTTCCTCACCGAAAAACCGTTTGTAGTCTTCGCGGATATTCCGTTCTTCAGTGACCCAGGTGCCCACCTTTTCTTCCCCCGATTCCACGGCCAGTATAAAGGCGTTACCGGTGTAAGGACTTGGGACCGCCCTGCTTTTTTGAAGGTTTGAGGCCCAGACATAGTTGAGCGCCCGTATTTTCCAGAAAAAAGCACTCGGGAATACCACGTAGACCCGTGCGGCAAAATCGTCCCCCGATTTTTTCGTCACATCTTCACCTTTCAAGGTGTGCTCGACCTTCCATGACCAGCGGAGCAGAGGGTTTTTTTTCGGATCCAGGGTGACCTTCTTCAAAAGTCCGGATGCTGCGCCGCGACTGTGGGCCTTGAGAACCTCAGGCTAACATTTAGCAGGAGGGAATGTATGGACATCAGTTCCAACCATCGTGACTCCGGAGAGTACGTGCGGCGCCTGGTCGAGATGGACAAGAGCAGCCTTCCTCCGGATGGCGGCGAGAAATTCAACCGGTTGATTTTTGCAGGCAGCCCCTATCTGCTGCAGCATGCCGAAAACCCGGTTGACTGGTTCCCGTGGGGTGACGAGGCGTTCGCACAGGCAGTGGTCGAGGATAAGCCGGTCTTCCTTTCCATCGGTTACGCAACCTGTCACTGGTGTCATGTGATGGCCCATGAATCGTTCGAGGACGCGGAGGTGGCCGCGGTGCTGAACCGGCATTTCGTCTCGATCAAGGTGGACCGTGAGGAGAGGCCTGACATCGACGACCGGTACATGACCGTATCCCGCCTGATGACCGGGAGCGGCGGCTGGCCACTCAACGTGTTCATGACCCCGGAGAAACGCCCGTTCCTTACCGTGACCTATATCCCGAAGTCGGCGCGCATGGGGATGCCCGGCATCGTCGAGGTTCTGGAGAATATTGCGACACTCTGGAGGACGCAGCGTGACAGGGTGGAAAAAAACTGTGCCGACGTCATGGCATCGCTTCGGCAGACGATGGTTCCCGCTTCCGGCAAACAGCCGGAAACGGATATTCTCGGAACTGCGTTCCGTCAGCTTGAATCGATGTATGATCACGAGTGGGGCGGCTTTGGCGATGGACCCAAGTTTCCCATGTCCACCAATTTATCCTTTCTCCTCCATTATTGGAAAAAGAGCGGCAACCTCCGTTCACTCGCGATGGTTGAGCAGACGCTTCGGACGATGCGGCATGCCGGCATATGGGACCATACCGGCTGCGGATTTCACCGCTACAGCGTGGATCGCCGGTGGCTGGTCCCCCACTTCGAAAAAATGCTCTACGACCAGGCGCTCATTGCGACCGTCTGCATCGATACCTTCCGCGCCACCGGCGAGCCTTTCTACAGAACAGTTGCCGAAGAGATATTCTCTTTTGTCAAGCGTGAACTCACCGCGCCCGGGGGTGGCTTCTGTTCGGCCCTCGATGCCGACACCGAAGGGGAGGAAGGGAAGTTTTATGTATGGACCCCCGATGAAATTCTGAGCATCCTCGGCGAGCAGGACGGGGGGATCTGTTGCCGGCTTTTCGGCGTTACACAGCAGGGGAATTTCGAGGGCGCGAATATCCTCTACCTCCCCCTCGACATTCAATCTTTTGCGGAGTGGGAGGGAATCTCGCCGGAAGAACTGGCGGCACGCCTGCCCGAATGGCGGCGGAAGTTGATGGAGGCCCGGGACGGGCGCGTGCGGCCCTTAAGGGATGGGAAGATCGTCACGGCCTGGAATGGTCTCATGATCGCGGCACTGGCGGCAGGGCATGCAGCTACGGGAGATGGACGTTATCTGTCTGCCGCGGAAATGGCGGCTGACTTCGTGAAAAAGCGCCTGACGAGTACTGAGGGAAGGCTCCTGCGAAGCTGTCACGCCGGCTCTGCATCGGTTCTCGGGTTCCTGGAGGATTATGCCTTTTTTGTCCAGAGCCTGGTTGCGCTCTACGAGGCAACCCTCCGGCAGGACCATCTCGATGCTGCCCTCAATCTGAGCAGGGAGATGCTCCGGCTTTTCCGGGATGAAGCGTCGGGAGGACTTTTCGATACCGGTGCGGACGCCGAAGAAGTGCTCGTCAGAGGGCTTGATGCCGCCGACAACGTTATGCCCGCGGCCAATGCCGTGGCGGCCGGGAATCTTGTCAAGCTCGGCAGGATAACAGGTGATGAGATGCTTGTTAAGACAGGAAAGGCCATTTTACAGGTCTTCATGGGGCAGGCGGCCCGCCAGCCTGCCGGGTATCTCCATCTGCTGACAGCCTGGGAAATGCTTAAGGGTCCGCCTGTGGAGGTCACCCTCGCCGGTCGGCGGAAGGCGCCGGAGACCGGGGCCATGCTCCGCGCAATCGGGAAACGATTCATCCCGAACCTTGTTTTGACCTTCAAGGAAGAAGACAACCTCGCTGCCGAAGGCCGTGTCTGCGCTGCCGGGGCCTGCCGGCCACCGGTGTCTGATGCGGAAACTTTGGGCAGACTGCTGGATGTGGCAGAGTAACCGGGAAGTCGAAAAATATACCAATTCCCGGCGTGTTGTGATAAAACCTCCCCTGACCAAGGCTTTCCAGGGGAAACCATGTCGGAAAACAAAAACATTGCCCGGGCTGCCGGGGTGCTCGGTTTTGCCACCATAATCTCCCGCATCCTGGGGATGGTGCGGGACATGGTCGTGTCGCGCCTGTTCGGCGCGGGGCTCTATACCGACGCCTTCTTCGCCGCATTCCA
>JBGPCQ010000082.1:0-13035 GCA_041481895.1 Geobacteraceae bacterium
CGAAACTTTCGCCCTGTTCGGCTTCGGCCTCGACTCCTTCGTGGAGGTGATCTCCGGGATCGGGATCTGGCACATGGTGGGGCGGCAGCGGGCCGCCGGCGGCGCGGAACCGGACCGCTTCGAGCGCCGGGCGCTGCAAATCACCGGCGGGGCGTTCTATCTGCTGGCCGGAGGTCTCACCGCCACGGCCCTGGTCAACATCTTCCAGCAAAACCGGCCGACGAGCACCCTCTGGGGGATCATCGTCGCGCTGGTCTCCATCGTCTCCATGTGGCTCCTGATCCATGCCAAGGTCAGGGTCGGAACGGCCCTCGTCTCTCCGGCCATCCTGGCCGACGCCGCCTGCACCCGGGCCTGCTTCTACCTGTCGGTGGTTCTCCTCGCGGCGAGCGCCGGCTATGAACTGACCGGCATCGGCTGGTTCGATGCCCTCGGCGCGCTCGGCATCGCCGGGTTTGCGGTGAAGGAGGGGCGGGAGGCGTTCCGTAAGGCGAGAGGGCTGGCCTGCTGCTGTGCCGGGAAGGGCGATGAAATCACCTGACCTCAAGGAGTGAATACGATGAAAGTCCGTGACAGCGGCATGCCTGAGGAAGAAATGTGGTCCGGGTTTTTCGATCCGGCCAAGGTTCTGGCCATTTTCGGGCTTGACCGGGAAGTGCAGGACTTGGTGGAATTCGGTTGCGGTTATGGAACCTTTACCCTGGCCGCTGCCGGAATTGCCGCAGGAACTGTCCATGCCCTGGACATCGAACCTGAGATGGTGAGCGTTGTCAAGCAGAAGTGCCGTGAAGCCGGCATCGCCAATGTCCAGGCAACGGTGCGCGATTTCGTAGCTGAGGGGACCGGACTTGCCAGCAACTCCATGGACGCTGCCCTGTTCTTCAATATCCTGCACCACGAAGAGCCGGTAGCCTTGATGAAAGAGGCACTCCGCGTACTTAAACCAAACGGTATGCTGGCCGTTATGCACTGGAACTACGACCCCACGACGCCGCGTGGCCCGGCCATGGAAATCCGTCCCCGACCGGAGCAGTGTATTGAATGGGGGGAAATGGCAGGATTCCGCTTCAACGAGCGGGATCGCTACGATCTGCCGCCGTACCACTACGGGTTGCTCTTCAAAAAACCCTTTGTCTGATAAGGCGCTTGCTGCCCGTGAGGCAGCAGGGATGGATCATAAAAACAGAGGGATATGAAGGTTGGAATCATTCGTTGTCAGTTGACCGAGGATATGTGTCCTGGCAGCACCGATTTCAAGGTGGCCCGAGAAGGAACATTGGCTTTCGAAGAGACCGGGCCGGTGGAGATCATCGGGTTTCTCTCGTGCGGTGGCTGCTCAGGCAAGAAAGCCGTCACCAGGGCCAAGATGATGGTTGACCGGGGAGCAGAAGCAATCGTATTTGCCTCCTGCATGAAGAACGGCAACCCCATTGGTTACCCCTGCCCGCATTTTGCCGCCATCAAGGGGGCGGTTGAAAAAAGGCTCGGTGCCGAGACGAAGATAATCGTCTGGACTCACTGAGGATCTGGCATGACCTATGTAAGCTTGCAGGAAGCGCTTCGGATTCTGGGTCTGGGAGAGGGACCACCCTGATCACCTGGCTGGCCTTCAGGGAGGGGTGAGAGGCCATGCAAAAAGCCAAGGGCCTCGTTTGCAGTTGCCAAGGCACGTGTAGCGGCACATTCAGTTGATACTCGATCTACTGCCGGGGAGGTCGCGCATGTCACATTCCATTCTACTCGTCGAAGATGACCTGAAACTTGCCGAGGTTGCCCGCGTCTATCTGGAACAGGCCGGTTTCAGGGTCATCCATACGGAAAGCGGGGTCAGCGCTCTCGCTCTGGCCAAAACGGAAAACCCCGTACTGGTGGTGCTTGACCTGATGCTGCCGGACCTGAGCGGAGAGGCTGTCTGCCGTGAGCTGACCGAGTCCACCGACATTCCCGTCATAATGCTGACCGCCAAGTCCTCCGAAGAAGAGCGGCTGGCGGGTTTCGCCCTCGGGGCCGACGACTACATCGTCAAGCCGTTCAGTCCGCGAGAGCTGGTATGCCGCGTCCAAGCGGTCCTCAAGCGTGCCGGGAAGATCGCCGGCGCCGCCGACCGGCTGAGCTTCAATGGCAGCACGCTCATCCTCGATAACGCCGGCTTCAGCGCCGTCTGCCAAGGCCAGCAGGTCAAGCTGACCGCGGTGGAATTCAAACTCCTCTTCGCCCTTGCCGCCACCCCCCAGAAGACCTTCACCCGGGAAGAACTGATCGACAAGGTCATGGGGTACCGGTTCGAGGGATACGAGAGAAACATCGACTCCCACATCAAGAACATCCGCCACAAACTGGGAGAAGACCCCCATTCCCCGGTATTCGTGCTGACCGTCTACGGTCTGGGCTACCGGTTCGGCGGGGTGAAGGATGCGTAGCAGTATCCGCTGGAAATTCATGCTCGTGCTCATCTTCGTCGCGGCCCTCGGCGTCTCGTCAGCACTGATTCTGCGGGAGTTGATCGTCCGCGACTTCGGTCAGTTGACCGAAGGGGAGATGGAAGACCGCGTTTATTGGGTGAGTGCCGCCCTGGAAACCGCCTTCGATAAAAGTCATGGCTGGAATCAGGAGACACTGGCGGGAGATGCAGTCTGGGCCTTGCTGCTCGGCATCGAGACGCAGGTGAGGGACCGGACCGGCGCCCTCGTGATGGACACGGCCAGGGCTCTCGAACAACTTTCACCGGCTAGCCGGCAGCGCATTCTGGCAAGCGCCGGTTTCGATCCGAAGCGCGGCTCCGGGCCGTATGCCAGCTATCCGCTGTTCCTCAAAGGGGAAGAGATCGGTCACCTGGAGGTGCGTTTCTTCCCCCGCGAAAAAAGGGCGCTGTTTATCTCCCGGACCAACCGGCTTCTCCTCATCTCGGCGCTGCTCCTCGGCGGCGTCGCCATCCTGTCGAGCATTATCCTCGCCCGCAGACTTACCCGTCCCATAAGCCGGCTGGCACGGGCGGCGGACAGCATCAGCCAGGGGAACCTGCACGAGCGGATTGAAATCACCGGCAGCGACGAATTGGCGACCCTCTCCCATTCGTTCAACCGGATGGCCCAAATACTCGAAAAGCAGAACACCCTCAGAAAAAAGATCAACGCCAACTTCGCCCATGAGATGAGAACACCGCTGGCTATCATGCAGGTGCAACTGGAAGGAATGCTCGACGGCCTCATCCCGAACGAGCGGCGGGTTCTGGAATCCCTGCTGGAGGAGAACCTCCGCCTTGCCCGGATCGTGGCCAACGTCGAGGAGCTGGTCCAGGCCGAGGCTAGCGCATTAACCCTGAAACGGATCCGTTTCCCCCTGAAATCGTTGCTGGAGAGCATTGCCCAGCGCTTTTCCGAGGCAGGCGGGAAGAAAGACATCTCCTTCTCCGTTGAGTGCGGCGATGAGGTCCAGGTTAACGCCGACCCCGAACAACTGACCCAGGTCCTCATCAACTTGATAAACAATGCCATCAAGGCCATCGACGGCAGTGGAACCATCCGGCTCGGCGGAGCAGCCGAAAGGGATGGCTGCCGGATTGATGTAACGGATACGGGTCGGGGCATCAGCGAAGCAGACCTGCCGCTCATCTTCGAGCGCTTCTATCGTAAAGAGAGTGACGGCCTGGGCCTGGGGTTGCCGATAGTCCGCGAACTGGTGGACGCCCACGGCGGCACCATCGAGGTCGCAAGCCGGCCCGGGGAAGGAAGCACCTTTACCGTCTGGGTCCCCGAGCAGGAAAATCTCCATAATTCTCCATAACCTCTTCATAATTTCCCCACAACCATTTGCTATGCTTGAATCATCAGAAGAGGGCGCATCAGGCTTATGAGGCAGGGACGAAGATGAGAAGATTCGAAATAATACTCATAATGGCGGTTGTTACGGCACTGGCCACCGCACAGGTTGTCACGGCCGAGAGTGGTTGCGACTGCTGCTGTGACAAGCCGTATGGAGGCTACCGGGCATCTCCCCGGTGGGGGTGGTATGGTGCCCGACACAATGTCACCACCGTTAAGGAAGCCCGCGAGTACCTTACTGAATTCTATGCTTCAAGCAACATAAGGATCGGATCTATCATCGAACGTAACGGCTACTATGAGGCGGAAATCTCTCGTAAGAGTAATGCCACGCGGGAGCGGGTCATTATCGACAAGGGTTGTGGGCGGATTCGTTCCATTGAGTGATCGATCGGACTGGATGGATCAAGGGGAAGCGATCTGTTTACATGCTGATGTTATGCGATGAAATCAAGCGAAAGGTGGAGGGGGCGAAGTGATTTTACGCGAAAGGAGAACGGTCATGAGAAAAATCGTATTGTTAGCCATCATGGCAGCCTTTATTGCTGCAGTAAGTGCACCGCTTACCGTTCAGGCTGCCGACGATGTCAAAGGTGAGGTCGTGATGAAAGTAGGGAACAAGGTTAATCTGTTCCACAGCGGCACCGCTGACGTGAGGAAGGAGATCTGTCTGGGTGATCTGGTCACGGTCTACCGGGAAACAGGCGGGGCAAAGAACCCCAAATCGACAGAAGTGGGCGCGGTCAAGGTGACCGGCTACGCCGGCGAACACTACTTCGAGGCTGAAATCGTCAAAGGCGAAATCAAGCCCGGCGACATCGCCAAGAAGAATACAACATTCTGCCTGATTCAGAAACCAAGCTAGAGGCGAGTTGATGCAATCAAAAAGCCGGTCCAGTGTAGTTCTTGACCGGCTTTTTTGTGCCTTTCTCTCCCCATTCCCATGTTTTCAAACTCTCAATTTTTTTGCTTGCTGAATGATAGATATTCAGAATATTATATAAATGCGCGTCGAGTTTAGAAAAGTCTCTTAAGGAAAAAATGACGAGAAGAATACTCTTACCAGCCGGGGTTGCCATCTCCCTCCTCCTCATCTGGTTTGCGGTAAGCAACTACCGGGCCTCCCAACCCATTGCTGAGGAAAACCTCCGGGGCGTTGCACTTTCTTTAGCCTCAGCTATAGAAAATATCGCAGTTCGCGACGCATCCCTGAAATCTCTTGCCGAATTTCATCCCGCAGATATTGCCTTTTTCGCCATAATCAACCGGCATGGCAGCTACCGTTTTCATTCCAATCCAGCTCTCATTGGCACTCCTGCTGAAGGCAGTAAATTCAAGGGAGTGTTTGCCAGTAAATCAATATCAGAGGCACGTGTAGCCCTCGGCACAGGTGAAATAGTTTATGAATTTTATACTCCTCTTTACTTACCAGTAGATACGGTTGTTCTTCAGTTAGACCTTCATACTTACCGGGCTGATGCAGTAGTCAGGCGAGCCAAATTCAGCATGGCGGTTTTGATGGTGCTGGTCATTGTGGGATGGGTGCTCGGAGTTATTTTGTATCGATTTGCTGCTCGCGAAGAGCAGCATAGCCTAGCAATGGCACAACGGGAAAGGCTGGCGCAGATGGGAGAAATGGGCGCAATGCTTGCCCACGAAATCAGGAATCCGCTGGCGGGAATCAAAGGGTACGCGCAGGTTATCGAAAAGAAGCCTCAGGAAGCGCGGAATGCTGGTTTTGCCCAAGGCATTGTGAGAGAAGCCCTCCGCCTGGAGAAATTGGTGAGTGACCTGCTGGCCTATGCTGGGAGCGATTCTTCTCCCATGGTTCCAATTGATCTTCACGATTTGATTGCCTGGGCTGTCGCAATTGTTCGTCACGAAGCAGAGGAGCAGCACGTGACGGTCATGAGCGAATGCCCAGAGAGAGTGCTGGTCTTTGGCAACCGGGACAAACTGGGACAGGTCCTGCTCAATCTGATGAAAAACGCCATACAGGCGATGTCTGAAGGCGGAAGTCTCTGTGTAAATGCGGAATTGTCCGGAAATAGCGTTATGATTGCCATAAGCGATTTCGGTCAAGGCATCACACCTGAGCATCTAAGCAAAATATTTGAGCCGTTTTTTACGACGAAGGCACGTGGCACCGGCCTAGGGCTTGCCCTATGCAAAAAAATCATTGAAGAGCATAAAGGAAAGATACAGGTGGAAAGTACGCCGGGAAAAGGAACGACAGTTTCAATTACCCTCTCCGGGACTATAGATCAACACAAAGGAGGCAGTCACCCATGAAGGGACGCATTCTCCTTGTCGAGGACGACGCAACTTTTAGAGGCTTCCTGCAGACGATTTTGGAAGATGAGGGACATGAGGTGAAAACCGCTGAAGATGGGGTGATAGGTCTTCGACTTCTCCGTCACGAAAGTTTCGACCTCGTCATATCGGACTTGAAAATGCCCGGCAAAAGCGGGCTTGAACTCTTCCGGGAAACGAGAACCGACCCCGCTTCCCCCCAGTTCATCTTCCTGACCGCCTTCGGTAAAGTTGATGAAGCGGTGACAGCCATGAAAGAAGGAGCGGTGGATTTCCTCACCAAACCGCTTGCCGATCCAGAAACACTTCTCGTTCTGGTGAACAGAGCTATCGAAAGCCAGAACAGAGCAAGAGATTACCTGTCTCTGAAAGAGTCCGAAGCAGCCGGACTCCCCCATGAAAGCTTAATCTTTGCCGGGAGAGCCATGAATGAGGTGCAGAAACTTGTTCACAATGTCGCGGCGACCACCGCCAATGTTCTGATCTATGGGGAGAGCGGAACGGGCAAGGAACTGGTGGCGCGGACCATCCATATGCTGAGCCCCAGGAACAAGGCGGGCTTTATACCGCTGAACTGTGCCGCTATTCCGGAAACCCTCCTGGAGAGCGAGCTGTTCGGTCATGAAAAAGGGGCTTTTACCGGGGCGGTGCAGGCACGCCAGGGTAAATTTGAACTGGCTCGTGGCGGGACAATCTTTCTCGACGAAATCGGGGAAATGCCGCTGGCATTACAGGCAAAGCTGCTGCGTGTCATACAGGAACGGGTTTTTGAGCGAGTCGGCGGCAGCAAGGAAATAAGGGCAGACGTGCGCGTGATTGCCGCCACCAATCGCAACCTCCAGACCGAGGTGACGGAACGACGGTTCCGGGAAGATCTGTACTATCGACTTAATGTCTTTCCGTTCCATCTCCCGCCGCTTCGCGAGCGTAGCGATGCCATCCCCCTGCTGGCGGATTATTTCCTCAATCGCTTCAGTCACCAATTCGGCAAAAAGCTCAAGGGAATTGAGGTCGGAGCACGAGAGGCGATGGTGGAATATTCCTGGCCGGGAAATGTTCGCGAATTGCAGAACGTGATCGAGCGGGCGGTCATATTGGCGACCGATATCATAACACTCGATAACCTCCCCGGTGAATTGCTGCGCATAGACGGTCAAGACCATCAGCAAAGCAGATACGTGCTTAAATCCACGGAGCGGGAGATCATCATCAAAGCCCTATACAAACATGGAGGGAACCGCCGTCTGGCAGCGGAAGAGCTGGGCATTTCCCGGCGCACGCTTCAATACAAGCTCAAGGAATATGGGTTGCTCGAAGAAAAGTAAAGTGGTGCAAAACTCTGTCTGCCACGTGCAAGGACTTGCACTCATTCTTCTGTCGGAAGAGTCTCGCAAGAACTTGAAATGCTGCAAAATAAAGCTTTTGCAAAATATATTGATGTTGGCATGAATCATGGAATACCTCCCTGCAGAAACAAACATTTTTCCTCAGGAGGTATCAACAAATGAAAAGAATCACAACGATTTCCATGGTGGCGGCAATTGCTGCCCTTGCCTTTGCCGCCCAGTCATTCGCTTTCGGTGGCGGGGCGGGGAGCGGCAGGACAGGTGGGAGCATGGCCGGAGGCCATCAGACCTCTTCCGGTATAGCCCATGGAGCAGGTCAGGGTAGTAAGATGCAGGGTGGATCAACCAACGCCACCGGTATGCAGCAAAACCCGATGAAAGGTTCGGGATCGCAGCACGTACCGATGAACGGCACGGGGATCACTTCCGGCACGCAGCATGGGCAGATGAACGGAAGCGGCAACGGCATGACAGCCACACAGTCGCCCGCTACCGTGACCACCAAGTAATACGAAGCAGGAGTAGTTGTGTATGACCAAAGACCGCCTTTCCCCTATCATCTCGCTGGCAGTTGTCTTGAATTGCTTGCTGGTCGGCACCGCGTTCGCCAGCTTCGGCTTCGGCGGCGATGATCTGGGGAAGAGCGGTCTTAACTTCAACAAGGGCTACGATGTCAACACGGTGACTGCCGTCTCGGGTCGGGTGGTATCTCCCCCTCGTACCGATGAAAACGAGCACATTTTCGTTGAAGTGAAGACAGGGGGCGAAATCATCAGTCTCAGTCTTGGCCCGAAATCTTTCTGGGAGCAAAAGGGAATCCCGCTCCATCCTGACGACGACATCACCGCCAAGGGTTCCAAGGCCCAGGGAAAGGACGGGAAAGCCTATCTGATGGTACAGAAACTCTCTAACCGGTCAACCGGTGGCCAAGCAGTGGTGAGGAACGAGCGTGGGGGACCTGGCTGGTCGGGTGGGAATGGAGGGGGCATGATGTCCAATGGCCCAGGTGGCGGCATGATGCGGGGCGGTGGCGGCGGCATGATGAGGCGCTGACGTTGCTGACTTGAATTCACCCAGGCGGTCATCTTTAAAAGGAGCAAACGATGAAACAATTCTTTGGATCGGGGAAAATCTTCATTCTTCTTGCCGTCATGACTTCCATTCTACTCCCGGCAGGGGGGAATGCCGACGAGCCTTCCTATTCTGTTGGTCTCGGTTTCGAGTTTGCCTCAGGAGAATACGGTACCGGCATCAGGACTGACGCGATTTACATGCCGCTCACCCTGGCTGCCCGCCCGACCGAGCGGCTTGATTTCTCGCTGGAGGTCCCCTTTGTCTACCAGAGTTCAAGCGCGGTGGTAGCGGGCCAGTTCATGGGGATGCAGGGGCAATCCATGGGTACACAGTCGGTTATGGCTTTAATGGGAGGGGGCGGCATGAGGACATCCGCACCGCCGGGGTTGGCCAACAAGTCCCAGGACGGGCTTGGCGATATGAAACTGAAGGCGGGGTATGTCCTGTATACCGAGGAGAAGTATGTGCCCGCCATCCGTCCCAACTTCTATGTGAAATTCCCGACCGCAGACAAGAATAAATTCCTCGGAACCGGGGCGTTTGACGGGGGAGTTGCCGTGGAACTGACGAAATGGTTCGGTAAGTGGTTTGCCGACGGGGAGATGGGGTACGCTTTCCAAGGGAAGTCGTCCGTTCTGGCTGTCAAGGATTATCTGTACTACTACGTCGGCGGCGGTTATCAATTCACCGAGCAGTTGCGCCCGATGCTGTTCCTCAAGGGGAGCACTCCTACCGTCGAAGGTGCATCGTCCCTTTTGGAGGCACGGCTGAGAGTCAAATACCAGATTACGAAACATACCGGCATTGATGGCTATCTGGCCAAGGGGATCACGACAGCTAGTCCTGATTACGGTACGGGGCTCGCTGTTTTTTACGAATTTTAGCTTCGCTTGTAGAAGCAATCAAGACCCTCATTAGTGACTGATGTGCAGTGATGGAATGATGGGGGTCTTGAAGCACTGAAACAAGGGGAATTCAAAACAAGCCGGTTTAAAACCAGCTACAACAAGTGAAAAAAAAGGAGCAATCAAATGAAAGTGAAATCGGCGTTAATTGCAGCACTCTTTACCCTGTGTGCTGCAGGGAGTTCTCTTGCCATGATGAATCAACCTGGTGGCGGTATGGGTGGCGGCATGGGTGGTGGCATGGGTGGTGGCATGGGTGGTGGCATGGGTGGTGGCATGGGTGGCGGCATGGGTTATGGCATGAATGGCGCGGGCGGCATGAAGACCGGAATGCTTGCGCTTACCATGAACAACGTATACCTGGATGTGCTTGCGCCGATCACAACGACGCCAGATGCCATCTCGGCTATCCAGCAATATATCAGTGCAGCCAACAGCAGCCTTCAGATCTCCGCGATCTGGGAATATCAAACCGTGTACAAAGCCGAACTCTCTGATACCAAGGGACAGAAGGCTTTCGATGTCATGGCTGACAAGCTGACCGGTGCTGTGCTGCCTGAGATGGGCTTTTCCATGATGATGAACGCAAGCTGGGGAAAGCAACTTCAAAAGACTCCAATGTTCGGAAAGAATCTCGTTCTTACTCCCGATGTAGCGACCGCAGCTGCCCAGGCCTTTGTGAGCAAGAATGTGACCGTTATCAATTACACCCTTGCAGCTCCGGAGACGTATCCAGGTTACTACAAGTTTCACACCACGGATACATCAACGGGAAAGCCCGGGATCGACATCATGGTTAACGGCTACAACGGGAAAATCTGGATGAACTCACAACTCGGCGCCCCAATCTCTCAGGTTTTTTAAACCCCCTGACAATTCTTTTGCTGCAGTGGCATTGAGGATTTAGGGACGCAACACTCAGTTTGTCACAGAAAAAGCCCCAGCTTACGCAGGGGCTTTTTTTACAGATGAAAAGAGTTTCTTTTAAGAGTTCGGCACGGGGCGTTCAGCGAAATTGCGCTTTGTTTGCACCGATATGTGGAAAACTGCTGGATAAATAAGACACCTCGGCCCTGGCCGCTACGCATTTTCCCGGACAATTTTTTTCTTGACAATCATGCAAATGAAAATTAATATCAATAACATCGTTGGGCAAGCCGAAGCCCCCCGTTTTTTTTTGCAGGATAAACTGAAAATAATAATCATTATCTTTGATAAGGGGTTCTCATGTGCGTCGCACTGATCGGCGGGATGGACCGGCTGGAAAGACACTACCGAGAAGAAGCGGAAAAAACAGGCGTTGACCTGCGGGTCTTCAACAAGTCGGAGGTGAACATCGCTTCGAAGCTGAAGCATGTTGATGCGATGGTGATTTTCACCAACAAGGTATCGCATCGAGCGAAAAAGGAAGCGATGGGTGTTGCCAAATTAAGAGATATTCCCGTCTTCATGTATCATTCGTGCGGGGTTTGCACCCTCAGGGATTGTTTTAACTGTGAAAAATTGGGGAGTCTCAGATGTGTCAATAATGATGGTAAAAATAACTTGAATAAATCCTGAAATTGCCAATAAATCGAACGTAAAGGAGGAGGAAGCATGTCATTTAGAAATGCGCTGTTTTGTCTAGCTCTCATGGGTGTGGTGCTTTGGTGGAAACCGGGGTTCGCCGAAGAGGCGAAGAATGAAGTAAAAAATGAAGTAAAAAATGAAGTAAAAAAGATACAGGACAATTCGTTCCTGATCGAAGAAGCCTACAATCAGGAAGCGGGAGTGATCCAGCATATTCAATCCTTCCAGTATATGAAAGGGGGCAAATGGTTATATAACTTCACCCAAGAGTGGCCGGTACCAAACGAGACACACCAGCTTTCGTACACAATCCCAGTGACGCGGCTGGAAGCCCCTGATCGTATTACCGGTCTGAGCGACATACTTTTAAATTACCGTTACCAGGCTGTTCTGAAAGAACATATAGCCGTTGCCCCGCGGTTTTCACTTGTCCTCCCGACCGGCGATTACAAAAAAGGGCTCGGCACCGGTACGGTTGGCTATCAGGTAATGATCCCGGTGAGCGTCGAGCTGAACGACAAATTCGTTACCCACGTGAACCTTGGGTTGACCTTCACTCCGAACAGCAAAAACGAGATTGGCGAAAAAGCCGATACCCTGGCCACTAACTACGGAGCCAGCCTCATCTATCTGGCGTCTGAAAACTTTAATCTGATGCTGGAGGCTGCGGGGACCTCCGGGCAGAAGGTGGTCGGTCGGGGCGTAACAGCTCCGGATAATACGTTTTTCATCAATCCGGGGATGAGGTTCGCCATCAACTTCGCGTCAGGGCTGCAAATCGTGCCGGGGATTTCTTTCCCTATCGGAATTGGACCGTCGAAAGGTGAGTACGGGGTGTTGACGTATCTCTCCTTCGAGCATCCGCTGTTTTGAGTCGCTGATGATAGTTTCCGTCCGGAAAGGGTGCTTTTCCGCCCTGGCGGTGTCAATCTGCGGGCTTACTTGTGCGGCGTACAGTCGTACGCCTCCGCGCAACCCCTTGATTTCCTTGCCAGGACGAAAAATCCCCGCTTTCCGAATCGGAAACCGATAGTTTCGCATCCGGAGTTTCCGGATGAAAACTAACTAAAATCTTGACTTATTCTCACCTGTTCTGGCATTGTTAACAAATAACAACAATCGGAGAGTTTCAACGACGTATGGGCCGCTCGCTATTTCGCACATATACTTCTTTACTGATGGTACTGGTCATCTTCGCCGTATCCATGACCGGATTCTGCCGAAGTGCGTGCGCCACAGAACTATCCTCCAGCGCAACTTACGAGCATGTCGCCGGTTATTCTGCCGCAATCGAAATGCAGAGCCCCTCCTGCCCCGTTGACGAACATTCCGGCCCCGACCATTGCGACTCATCCTGCAACTGCCCCTGCCATGCGCCGCTGACTGTCCAACCTTTCCAGGTCAGCCATATCCCACAAAATTCTCCTCTCACATCGTTCGAACCGTTCAAAGCATTCCCAGAAGTATACCTTTCCAAATTCATTCCCCCGCAGAACCTCGCCTGACAAGCTGAAGAAAGCGCTTCAATCTGAAGCCTGACGGGAGTAATGCGTCTCGGGCGCAGCGCTTTCCATTTCAGCACTCCGTTTAACCACATTTCAAGCATCACCTCATAATACCGACAAGGAGGTAAGTGTCTTGGTACGAATTGATTCTGCAACAGGAACGGTTGTGCTGTTCCTGTCCGTTTGCATTTTAACCGGCGGGACCCCGGCTTTAGCGGGGGAAAAGGTATTCAATCTTCATCAGGCAGTGGAATTTTCGCTGCACAATAACGGCGAGTTGAAAGCGCTCCGTGAGGAGAAGGGAGTGCATGAGGCCGGCAGGATCAAGGCCGGGCTTTATCCCAATCCGGTCCTGGAGCTTGAGGGCAGGACCGGTGAACTTACCGGCAGCAGGTCTGAAAACAGCATATCAGTTGGCGTTTCTCAGGAATTCCTGACCATGGGGAAGAGGGGGAAGCGCCTGCAGGTGGCCGAGAAAGAAATCGAAAGTTTCGACCGGCAG
>JBGPCQ010000083.1:0-13010 GCA_041481895.1 Geobacteraceae bacterium
CGCGAGGAACTCCACATTCTGGACATTGCAGGCGATCATGGTATTGACGGCGTTGCCGCCCCCCCCGCCGATCCCGATCACCTTGATCTTCGCACTCTGGTCAATGCTTTCATCAAATTCAAACATAACAACTTCCCCCTTTCGTTATTTCACTGCCGCATTTTAGTAAAAATGCCTTTATTTAAGGAATCACGATTTTTTGTCCTGGCAAGGCTGTCAAGGGAACGCGCGGAGGCATGGCAGCGCCATGCCGCACAAGTGGTCCCGAAGACTTACGCAGCCAGGGCGGAAAAGCGTGGTTCCCGTCAGAAAAATTCACCGAACCATTCTTTCATTCTCCTACTCACCCTCCTGAACAAGTTCTCATCGGTCTGCGACGTCGGGAATTCGCTGATCCCGACGTTCTTGCTCCCGTAGACCACAAGGCCGACGCCGGTGGCGTAAGCCGGCGAATTCACCACATCCACCAGCCCCCCGATGTTCTGGGGAAGGCCGCGCCGGACCGGCAGGTTGAAAATCTGCTCCGCCAGTTCCGGCATCCCCTCGAGGATCGTGCTGCCGCCGGTGATGACAATACCGGAAGCGATCATGTCCTCGAAACCGGACTTCACTATTTCCCGGTTAACGAGGCTGAATATCTCCTCAACCCGCGGCTCGAGAATCTCGGCAAGGAGCTGGCGGGAAAGTACCCGCGGTTTCCGCCCCCCGACGCTCGGAACTTCGATGGTTTCGTCCTTGCCGATCATGGAAGCGAGGCAGCAGCCGTACTTCTGCTTGATCTTTTCCGCCTCGGCCATCGGGGTCCGGAGACCCACCGCTATGTCGTTGGTCATGTGGTTACCCCCGAGGGAGAGGACCGACGTATGTTTGATGGCGCCGTCGACAAAAATGGCGATATCGGTGGTCCCGCCGCCGATATCGACGAGGGCCACCCCCAGTTCCTTCTCATCCGGAGAAAGTACTGCTTCCGAGGAGGCGAGCTGCTCCAGGACGATGTCCGCCACGTCGAGCCCCGCCCTGTTGCACGACTTGATGATGTTCTGGGCGCTCGCGACCGCACCGGTCACAATGTGGACCTTCGCCTCAAGCCGTACGCCGCTCATCCCCAGGGGCTCGCGGATGCCGTCCTGGTCGTCGATGATGAACTCCTGGGGGAGGATGTGGATCACCTCCCGATCCATCGGGATAGCGATTGCCTTGGCCGCCTCGATCACCCGCTTCACATCCTCCGGCGACACCTCGCGGTTCTTGATGGCAATGATCCCCTGGGAGTTGAACCCCCTGATATGACCTCCTGCGATCCCGGCGTAGACCGATTTGATCTCGCAGCCGGCCATCAGCTCCGCCTCTTCCACCGCTTTCCTGATGGAGGCCACCGTGCTCTCGATATTGATCACCACCCCCTTGCGGAGACCCCGCGATGGGCTGGTGCCGATCCCGACGATATCGATGCCGTCCTCGTTGACATTGCCGACAATGGCGCAGATCTTGGTGGTGCCGATGTCGAGCCCTACGATCAGATTATCCTTTTTAGCGGACATGCTCTCCCCCTCCCGTGAAATGCTGCTCCGTACCGGCCGGCTCCGTACCGGCCGGGGAATCCACCTTTCCCGGCGTTATAATGTATTTCAATTTCTAAATAATCAACCCTTTTTCACGATGATCCGGTCATGGTAGTCCAGGTCGATATAGACCAGGTTCGGCATCTGGGTCTGGAGTTCCCGGTATATTTTCGCCAGCCGGGCCAGCTTCTCGTCGAAGGCGCCGTTACCGAGTTTGACCGGCACCCCCCCCTGCGCGGTAAAGATGGTGAAACCGAACCCCTTGTCGTAGTGGATTTCTGAAACGTCCTCCAGCTTGAATATGCCCCCTTTCTCGATGAGGGCAATCAGGTTGAGGACCCTTTTCAGCACATCACGGGACCCGGCCGGGTCCTTACCCATCGCTTCTTCCGTCATGCCGGTCAGGACCGGGTAGTCGAGCCGGTCGCCTTCGTTGAGGGGCTTGAATACCTCTCCGTTTCTGTCCATGTAGTAGAGGTAGCCCATATTGACCACCGCGGCCGGTTCACGCTCCGCCACCTCGATGGCGAGAGTGTGGGGGAAAAAGCGCCTGACCCGTACCTTCTCGACCCAGGGGTTTTTCGCCAACTGTTCACCGATTCTCCTGAGCCTCAAGCCGAACATGTCGTCTCCCAGCTTCACCCCTGTCAGGCCGAGCACCTCTTCGCGTGTCAGGCGCTTAAGATTGTTGACCTCGATCCGCTCCACCCTGAGGAAGGTAGCCCTGACCAGCACCCCGTAAACCTCGTAGCCCGTCAAGCCAACCAGTGCAACGACCAGGAACCCGCCGATCAGGCGCACCGCTTTCTTGAAGAACCCGCGATAATTTATCGGCTTGCGCTGTTTCTTCAGCCGGTTCATTATTGGTTTAGTTTTTTTTAGCTGGAGGTCACGCATCGCGTTCACTGCAGGAGCGGCCCGTGGGCGCCCCTGTTCCGGGCAGACACAAGGCCTGCCCCTACACGTGTATTTTCAACGCTGCCGAAGCCAGTATCCGCTCCACCAGCTCTTCAAAACCTATCCCCGCCCCCCCCGCAATTTCCGGCAGGAGGGAAAGGGCGGTCATTCCCGGCAGGGTGTTCACTTCAAGGAGGAAACAGTCGCCCCCGGCCGTCACCAGGAAATCAACCCGGCTGTAGCCGCTGCATCCGAGGCAGCGGTGCGCCTTTTCACCCTCTGCGAGCACCTTCCGATAGAGCGGGCCGGGAAGCGGCGCAGGGAGAATATGCTCAGCCATGCCGGCGGTATATTTCGCCTCAAAGTCGTAAAACTCATTTTTGGGGACGATCTCGATCGCCCCCAGCGCCCGCTCCTCCAGTATCCCCACCTGGATTTCGCGTCCCTTGATGAACTGCTCCACGAGGATCTCCTCGTCGTAGCGGAAGGCCTCTGCCAGGGCAGCGGTGATCCCGGCCTCGGCCTTGACGATGCTTACCCCGACCGATGACCCCTCCTGGGAAGGCTTGATGACCAGGGGAAGAGAAAAGCCGGGATTCGTCAGGTCAAGGGTCTCGCCCCTGCGCAAAACCCGGTAGGGAGCCACGGTCAGGCCGCAGGCCTGGAAGACTGTCTTGGAGAATATCTTGTTCATGGCCAGGGCACTGGCAAGCACGCCGGATCCGGTATAGGGAATCCCCATCATCTCGAGGAGTCCCTGGACCGCACCGTCCTCGCCCAGGCGGCCATGCAGGCAGATGAACGCCACTTCCACCGATTCCTGCGCCAGGATTCGGCCGATATCCCGCCCGGCATCGATGGCAATGGCGTTGTAGCCCCGGGCTACCAAGGCCTGGTGCACGGCGGCGCCGCTCTTCAGCGATACCTCGCGCTCCGCTGAAAGCCCCCCCATAAGAACGCCTATTTTTTTCATTTTCAGTTCTTCTCTGGACATGTTGAATTCCGCTTTCCTGCCAGTCCCCAGTCCCTGATCCCCAATCACCGGTTTAATCTTCCCCGACGATCCGCACCTCTTCTTCCAACTCTATCCCGCTCTGCTCCTTGACTCTTTCCTTGATCAGCGCGGCAAGTTCCAGAAAATCCCTTGCAGTCGCCCCACCCCGGTTCACCAGGAAGTTGGCATGCGCCTCGGCCACCTGCGCCCCGCCGATCCGGTACCCCCTGAGCTCCGCCCCGTCGATGAGCCGCCAGGCCTGCATCCCTTCGGGGTTCTTGAAGAAAGATCCCGCATTGGGATGGTTGACCCGCTGGGAGTTGTGCCGATGGGCCAGAAAACCCTCGATCCGGGCCTCGATTTCCGCCGCGCTCCCCCTGTCGAGCCGGAAGGCAGCCCTTACGACGATCTCCCCCGGCGCCAGGGTCAGGTAGCGGTAGCCGCAGTCGAGCTCTTCGCGTGCTGTAATCCGTATATCGGCATCGCGCAGGGTGGTAAGGATTTCCAGCCGGTCCAGGACCGTCTCGCCGTGGGCGCCGGCATTTACGCTGAGTGCCCCTCCCAACGTGCCGGGAATCCCGATGAGGAACTCCATGCCTGTCAGGCGCCTCTCCTCGGCGAACCGGACGAGAGCGCCGTTGGTCACCCCCGCTTCGGCTTCTACCCGATTCCCGGGCAGCTCTTCCAGACGGCGGAAGTTCCTCAGTGAAATTGCCACTCCCCGGAACCCGCCATCCCTGACCAGGAGGTTATATCCCCCGCCAATGACCAGATACGCCGCACCCCCTGCCGCGACGAGCTGCAGCAGCTCCCGGAGGTCGTCCAGGTCGGCGGGAGCGGCAAAGATATCCGCCGGTCCCCCCACCTTGAGGGAGGTATGGAGGCTGAGCGGCTCATCGAACAGCACCTCCCCCTTTATGGAGGCTGCTATCAAGGAACGGATATCCTTTTTCAATGGGCAGCCTCGTCATCCCTTCTCAAGCAGCTGCAGGAGCGCCTCGCCCTGCTGCCAGATGCTGCCGGCGCCAAGAGTCAGGACGATATCGCCCGGCTTGACCAGGGCCTGCAGGTGTCCGGGGATCTTTTCCCGGTCTGCAACGTAGCTGACATCGCGCTGGCCGTGCTTTCTGACCTGTCCGGCCAGATTTTCGGCGGTCACCCCGGGAATTGGCTGCTCACTGGCAGCGTAGATATCGGTCAGGACCAGCACATCGGCATCATAAAAACAGGTGACGAACGCGTCGAACAGTTCTTTGGTCCTGGTGTAGCGGTGAGGCTGGAAAGCCACCACGAGGCGACGGTCAGGCCAGCCGCTCTTGGCCGCGGCCAGGGTCGCCCTGATCTCGACGGGATGATGACCATAGTCGTCCACGACCATGATGCCGTTCACCTCTCCTTTAACCTGGAAGCGACGCCCTACGCCGCCGAACTTTGCAAAACCCTCCTGGATCAGTTCAAAGGGGACATCCAGCTCCACGGCAACGGCCACGCACGCAAGGGCATTCAGGACGTTGTGGGCGCCGGGCATCTTGAATGATATGCCCCCCATGCGATTTCCCTTGTAGTGGGCGGTAAAGGAAGTCTCGAAGCCGGAAAGCCTTACGTGGGTGGCGCGGATGTCGGCCTGGCTGGAGAGGCCGTAGGTAATGAAGCGCTTCTTCACCCGTGGAATGATCTCGGCGATGTTCCGGTCATCCAGACAGAGCACTGCCAGGCCGTAGAAGGGAACCTTGTTGATGAAATCTACGAAGATGTCCTTGATCTCTTCGATGCCGCTGTAGAAATCGAGGTGGTCGGCATCGATGTTGGTCACCACGGCAATGGTCGGCGAGAGCTTGAGAAATGAGCCGTCCGACTCATCCGCCTCGGCCACCAGGAATTTCCCCTGGCCCAGCTTGGCGTTGGAGCCCAAGGTATTCAGCTTGCCACCGATAACGATGGTAGGGTCTATCCCCGCATGGGAGAGGACCGTGGCCACCATGGATGTGGTTGTAGTCTTGCCGTGGGTGCCGGCAATGGCTATCCCGTACTTCATCCGCATCAGTTCGGCCAGCATCTCTGCCCGGGGAATGACCGGGATCATAGCGGACTTGGCCTCGATCACTTCCGGGTTGTCCTCCCGTACTGCCGTGGAGGTGACTACCACATCCACGTTGCACAGGTTTTCCGCTGCATGGCCGATATGGATCTCGCCCCCCAGAGAGGCGAGTCGCTCGGTGGTGTCCGAAGCACGGAGGTCGGAGCCGGATACCTTGTAGCCGAGATTCAGCAGGACCTCGGCGATGCCGCTCATGCCGATTCCGCCGATCCCCACGAAATGTATTTTCTCTATTTTTCCGTACATAAAACTTCCTTTCAGGCTCTGGGCTCTGGGCATTAGGCGCTCGGGAAACAACCCCCAGTGCCCATCGCCTAGCGCCTAGGGCCTGTTTTTCAGCATCTCATCCACGATCACTTTTGCCGCATCGAGCCGCGCCAGGCTCCTGGCTGACTCCTCCGTCCGGGCAATCCTTTCCGGCGCCCCCATCAGCTCAATGATCATTTTTGCCAGATTCTCCCCGGACAGTTCCTGTTCGAGGAGCATGAAGCCGGCCCCCTGCTTGAGCAGGGCCTCGGCATTTCGCCGCTGATGGTCGTCCACGGCATGGGGGTACGGGATGAAAATACACGCCCTGCCGCAGGCTGTCACTTCGGCGATGGTCGTTGCGCCCGCCCGGCAGACCACCAGGGATGCCCCCATATAAGCGCCGGCCATGTCATTGATGAAGGGGATGACCTCGGCCCTGAACCCTGCGCCGTCATAGGCCTGCCGCACCTCGGCCAGGTCGTTTTCGCCGGTCTGATGGGTGACCAGAAGCCTGTCCCGGTGGTCACGCAGGTGAGGGAGCGCCCCCATCAACGCCTGGTTGATACTGTGGGCGCCTGCGCTGCCGCCGAACACCAGCAGGCGGAAATCCCCCCGCCCTGTCGGGCTCCCCCCTTTGTCAAAGAGGGGCAGGGGGGGATTTTGCGATTGTGCCGTTGCCGCCAGAATTTCCCGCCTGACCGGGTTTCCGGTCAGCAGGGTCTTCCCCTTGGGGAAGAATTTACGCGCCTCGTCGAGGGAGATGAAGACCTCCCCGGCGACGCGGGCCAACACCTTGTTGGTCATGCCGGGGATGGCGTTCTGTTCGTGGATGAACCGGTGTATCTGCATCCCTCTGGCAGCGAGTACCAGCGGACCGGAGGCGTAGCCCCCCACGCCGAGCACCAGGTCCGGCCGGAACGCCTTGAGTATCTTGCGGGACTGGGAATAGCCGTAGAGGAGCATTGAGATCCCCTTGATCTGGGAAAAGGCACCCTTCCCCCTGATTCCCGCCGCCTCGATGAATTCCACCCTGAAGCCGAGCCGGGGGAGGACCCGCGCCTCGATCCCCCGCTCGGTGCCGACGAACAGAACCTCGTTGCCGCTGTCCCGTGCCAGGAACTCCTCGGCCACCGCTATACCGGGGAAAAGATGGCCGCCCGTGCCGCCGCCGGCAATGAGGAGCCTCACGGCTCGCACCGCATGCGCGAAGATACGTTCAACAGGACCCCCACGGCAAACAGAGATACGATCAAAGAACTCCCTCCGTAACTGATAAAGGGGAGCGCCAGCCCCTTGGTCGGAAGGAGCCCGGTGACCACCCCCATATTGACGAATGCCTCGATGCCGAGCAGCACCACGATCCCGAAGGCCAGGTAGCGGCCGAAGTCGTCCTTTGCATAGAGCGCCACCCGGATGCCGCGCTGGACCAGGAGAAAGAACATGGCAGCGATCACCAGCACCCCGATCAAACCCAGTTCCTCGCCGACCACCGACAGGATGAAATCGGTATGCGCCTCCGGCAGGTAAAAGAGCTTCTGCTTCCCTTCCCCCAGCCCCTGGCCGATCACTCCGCCGTTGCCGAACGCCAGCCATGACTGGATGATCTGGAATCCGCTGTCGGTCGGGTCCTGCCAGGGGTCGAGAAACGCCTTGATGCGCCGCATCCGGTACGATTCGGTCATGACCAGGTAGCAGACGAAGGGGAGCGCCAGGACCACCATCCCCAGGATGTAACGGGGCCGCGTGCCGGCGGCAAACAGCATCAGGATGGCAACGGAGACCATCGTCATTGCCGCACCCATGTCGCGCTGCTTCAGGAGCAGTCCCAGGAGGATCGCCAACAGCACCATGTAGGGAAGAAATCCGGTGGAAAAGAACCGCACCTTCTCCTGTTTCTTGTCGATAGAATAGGCCATGTAAAGAATAAGGGCTATCTTGGCCAGCTCCGACGGTTGCAGGTTGAAGCCGGGCAGCCTGATCCAGCGGGATGCCCCCTTGGCGGCCCCGCCGATGCCCGGTACGAATACCAGGACGAGGAGGAGCATGCAGCCCAACATGAGGGGGACCGCATATTTACGCCACTTTTCATAGTCGATCAGCATGGCGCATGTCATGCCGCCGAAGCCGAGCAGCGCGTACAGACCCTGCCGTTTCAGGAAATAAAAGCCGTCATGGAATTTCTTGACCGCCATGACCGACGAAGCCGAATAGACCATGACCACCCCGAAGCAGGTCAGCGCCACTGCCATGAGGAGGATCACCATGTCGTAGCTTTCGAGCCTCTTCACGGACAGCCCCCCTTGTCAAGGGCTCGGGCCAGGACGCTGAACCGATCGCCCCGCTCCTCATAGTTCTTGAACATGTCAAAGCTCGAGCAGGCGGGCGAAAAGAGCACCACCCCGCCCGGCGCGGTCACTCGGTGAGCCAGTTCCACCGCCTCTTCCAGGCTTGCGGCACTCCGGGTATCGGTAAGATGGCCGAGCGCCGCCCGGATCTTCTCCCGGGCCTCACCGATCAGAACCAGGTGCGCCACCCGCTCCCGCACCAGGTCGGCCAGCGGCCCGTAGTCCCCCCCCTTGTCCTTCCCCCCGGCGATCAGGGTTACGCAGCCGCTGAAGCTCTCCAGCGACTTCACGACGCTCCCCACGTTGGTCCCCTTGCTGTCGTTATACCAGGGAATACCGTCGATCGTGGCGATCAGTTCCATCCGGTGGGGGAGTCCCGGGAAATTATCTACGGCCGCCTGGGCTCGCGGGGCGTCGCACCCCAGCAGGAGGGTCGTTGCCAGCGCCGCCATGACATTGTCGAGATTGTGCACCCCTTTCAGCTTGAGACCTGCGGTGGGAAAACGCTCTTCCCGGCCGTCCCAGCGGAAGGTTATCACACCGTCGCGGCAGAAGATCCCCTGAGCCGGCTCAGAGAGCCTGCTCATCGGGACGACCCGCGCCCGCAGCTTCCTGGCGCATCTGGCCACCAGCGGATCGTCCACGTTGAGGACGGCAAAGTCCTCTTCGCCCTGGTTCTCGAAAATCCGCACCTTGGCATCAATGTATTCCTGGAAGGTGGCGTACCGGTCCAGGTGGTCCTCGGTGATATTGAGGAGGACCGCCACGCGGGGACGGAAGCTTTCTATCCCCTCCAACTGGAACGAGCTGAGCTCCACCACCACCCGTTCGACCTGCTCGCCCGAGGCGACCAGCTCGATGAGGGGATTGCCGATATTGCCGCCGACAAAGGTTTTGAAGCCGCATCCCGCGAAAATATCGCCGATCAGGGTGGTCGTGGTGGTCTTGCCGTTGGTGCCGGTGATGGCGGCAATCGGCGCAGAGATGGAGGAGGAGGCCAGTTCTATCTCGCTGATTACCCGCCGTTTCTGGGCGCGGGCCAACTGGAGCGGCTTGATGTCCATCGGTACGCCAGGGCTCACCACAATCAGGTCGGCCATCAGGAAGGTGTGTTTGTCGTGCCCGCCGAGCTGGTAGCCGATCGGCAGCCCTTCCAGTTTCGCCAGGCAGGGAGCTAAGGCATCATGGTCCTTCATGTCAGTGACAATCACCTGCGCACCCCGCTCCGCGAGGAAGCGGGCCACCGCAACCCCGGTGCGGGCCAGACCGACAACGAGTATTTTCTTGTTCTTAAGTTCCATAACCACCTGATTCTTCTTTTAAGCAGTCCCAATTGGAACGCGATTTTTGGCCAAGGTCAAGGCAGGCAAGGGATGACGCGGAGGCGTGGTACCCACAGGGCATAAACAGGGCCACGCCGCACAAGGAATCCCGAAGCCGAACGCCGAGATTGGGCAAAAGGCGCGTTTCATCGCAGTTTCAACGTCGATATCGCCACCAGCGCCAGTATAATGCTGATAATCCAGAACCTGACGATTATCTTCGGCTCCGCCACTCCCTTCAGCTCGAAGTGGTGGTGGAGGGGGGTCATCCGGAAGATCCGCTTGCTTTGGTATTTATAGGAGCCGACCTGAAATATGACCGACAGCGCTTCGATGACGAAGATGCCGCCGACAATCACCAGCAGGATCTCCTGCTTGGTTATGACCGCCAGAGTGCCGAGCGCCCCTCCGAGGGGGAGGGAACCCACGTCCCCCATGAAAACCTCGGCCGGATAGGAGTTGTACCAGAGAAAACCGAGCCCCGCACCGACCATGGCGCCGCACAGCACTGCCAGTTCACCGCTCCCTGCCACGTAGGGGATCTGCAGGTAGCCGGAGAGCTTGGCGTTGCCGACCAGATAGGTAAAGAGCATGTACGTGGCGGCGTTGATCGCCACCGGGCCGATTGCCAGGCCGTCCAGACCGTCGGTCAGGTTCACTGCGTTGCTCGCCCCGACGATGACCAGCATGACGAACGGAATATAGAAAAACCCGAGGTCCGGGTGTATCTTCTTGAAGAACGGGAAGAACAACTCGGTGGAAAAGCCGGGCCTGCTGTACAGGAAGACTCCGACCGCCCCCCCCAGGAGCAGCTGCCAGAACATTTTCTGGCGCGCCGAGAGCCCCTTGGAGTTTTTTTCCACCACCTTCTTGTAATCGTCAACAAAGCCGATCAGCCCGTAGCCGACAATGATGAACAGGGTGGCCCAGACATAGGTGTTGGTCAGGTCGGCCCACAACAGCGTCGGGACGACAATCGCCGCCAGGATGAGCACCCCCCCCATGGTCGCCGTCCCCTGCTTCTTCAGGTGCGATTCGGGGCCGTCGGTCCGGATTACCTGCCGCGCCTGAAGCGATTCCAGCTTGCGGATTACCCAGGGCCCGATGATGAAGGAGACAACCAGCGCCGTGATCATCGCATAGATGGTCCTGAAGGTCAGGTACTTGAAGACATTGAAGAGCTTGATGCTGGATGCCAGCGGATAGAAAAAATGGTAGAGCATCAGGCCACCGCCTCTTTTACGCGGGCCGGGGCAAAGGCGCGCCGGATACCTTCGACCACAGCGTCCATCCGCATCCCCCGCGAACCTTTCACCAGCAGATAGTCGCCTTTGTCCAGGCTCCCCATCAAATCCGCCACGATTTCTTCGTGGCTGCGCGCCACGATCACCCCGGCGGCGGGAAGCCCCCCCTCGAGTGCCCCCGCTGCCATCTCTCCTGCCATGTCGCCCAACAGGTAGAGCCGCTCCACGCATGAGGCGGCCAGTCTCCCGATCGCCCGGTGGGCCTGTCGTGACCCGGATCCGAGCTCGAGCATGTCGCCCAGGACCGCAACAGACCGGCACTCTTCCCTGATGTCCGCCACTGTCCTGAGCGCCGCCTCCATGGAAGCCGGGTTGGCGTTGTAACTGTCGTCGATCAGGACTATCCCGCCGACCTCCTCCAGGTTGAACCTCTTATCGTACGGAATAAACGCCTCAAGCCCCGCCCGTATGGCATCCGGCCCGAGCCCCAGGGCGGTTGCCGCCGCGGCCGCCGCAAGTGCATTGGCGACGTTATGCATGCCGAAGGTCCGCATCATGACCGGAACTTCACCGGCCGGGAGGGAGAGCGTGAAGCCTATGCCATGCCGTCCGTCGAACCTGATCCCCGCAGCGCTCACCTCCGCTCCCTCGAGGCCGAAGCCGAGCCTGAGCACCCCGTGCGGCGACGGGCAGGCAGTGATCAGGCGGTCATCGGCATTGTAGACGGACCATCCCCCGGCCCCGAGACGGAGGAACAACTCCCCCTTGGCCCGGGCTACCGCCTCGACGCTCCCCATGCTTGCCAGGTGAGCAGGATAGGCGTTGGTGATGACTCCCACGTCCGGCCGGGCAATCTCGGCAAGCCGGTCGATTTCTCCCGGTTCACTCATCCCCATTTCCAGGACCGCCCAGCGGTCTTGCCCGGAAAGCCGGAACAACGTCAGCGGGAGGCCAACCAGGTTGTTCAGGTTGCCGCCGGTCTTGAGTCCCGGGCCGGTTACTCCGAGGATGGCAGCGATCATCTCCTTGGTGGTGGTTTTGCCGTTGCTCCCGGTGATCGCGACCACGGGGAGGGTGAACCGCCCGCGGTGAAAGGCGGCCAGGTCTCCCAATGCCCTGAGGGTATCGGTAACCGCAATGCAGGCGGCGCCGGCAGGCATGCCATGCGGAACGGCCCATTGCTGCTCCGCGAGAAACACCCGCACTCCCCGGGCAACGGCGCTCTCGATATAATCGTGGCCGTCGAAGCGCTCCCCCTTTAATGCGACGAACAACTCCCCTGCCACGACCGACCGGGAATCTATGGAAACGCCGGTCACTTCACCGGCGGCATCGCCGATGATCTCCCCCCCGGTAGCCCGGGCTATTTCCGCGATGGTAAACATGGGTCGCTGACCTTACCTGCCATTAATAAGCTTGAACCACAGAGGACGCAGAGGACGCAGAGGACACTGAGAAAAACTAAATAAATCACGATCTGTACAGGTTAACCTATTAAATCCTTCGGGTTTTACTCTCAGTACTCTGCGTCCTCTGTGGTAAATTGCCTTTTATTTCACTTGTAACTACCGGAAGGCATCCGCCGCCTCTTCCCGGTCGTCGAAGTGGTGCTTCACGGTCCCGATGATCTGGTAGTCTTCATGTCCCTTCCCTGCGAGGAGGACGATGTCGCCCGGTCGTGCAGCCCCGGCTGCCAGGCGGATCGCATCCCGGCGTGACGCGCACATGACGAACCCCTTTTCCGTGAAACCGTCCGCCAGTTCATCCGACCGGTACTCTCTCAGTCCAAGCGGCGCGATCCCGCTCTGTATCTGTGCCAGGATGGCGGACGGCTCTTCCGTGCGCGGGTTGTCGGAGGTGACAATGGCCAGGTCGCTCATTGCGGCGGCTATCCGCCCCATGATGGGGCGCTTCCCCTGATCGCGGTCGCCGCCGCAGCCGAACAGGGTAATGATCCGCGCCGCGGCTATCTCGCGCAGGGTGCGGAGCACGTTCTCCAAGGCATCGCCGGTATGGGCGTAATCAACAAGAACGGTTATCCCACGGCCATTATCGACCCGCTCCAACCGTCCCGGCACCCGCCGGTGCCCTTCGATCCCCCGCCGGATGGCCTCCAGCGGCAGGTCCAGAGCGACCCCGGCTGCGGCAGCAGCCAGGATGTTGCAGAGGTTGAACCGTCCCAGCATGGGGGAACGGAAGAGGGCTCGCCCCACCGGGGTCACCAGCACCCCCTCGATCCCGTCCTGTGAAAACTTTACATTGGTCGCCGTGACTGCGGCTCCTTTTTCCAGGCCGTACA
>JBGPCQ010000084.1:0-12819 GCA_041481895.1 Geobacteraceae bacterium
CACCCCCAGGATTATTCGGCCCGGCAACTGGGCGGAGTCGCCGGACATGCGGGACTCTTCAGCACGGTCCATGACCTGGCCGGCTTCTGCAGGATGCTCCTCGAAGAGGGAGAGCTTGCCGGCCGGCGCATCCTTTCGGAACGGGCAGTGCGCCAGATGACAGCCCCCTATTTTTCCCGCGGCGGGCAGGTGGTCCGCGGCCTGGGCTGGGACAGGTCTTCTCCCTTTTCCTCTCCCAAGGGGAACGGCTTTTCCGAAATATCCTTTGGGCACACCGGCTACTCAGGCTCTTCTCTCTGGATAGATCCCGCCGCAGACATCTTCGTAGTGTTTCTCACGTCCCGCCTGGAATATAAAAAACCCAGAGATTTCAGCCAGCTCCGGAGCGATCTTTCAACACTCGCCGCCGAATTGTTCGCTGCGTCACCAACCGGGGAACCTGTCGCCAGCGCTGATCAGGTCAGCAGACACGCCAGCAGAAAAAACCGGTAGCTGCAGGTTGTTTGAGAATCTGCAAAAAACTTGACACTTACCGGTCGTTATGCTAGCGTTTTTGCACCTGTTCACCGCTTCCAGACCGCCAGCGCCATTCCTATTTCCTCCGGAGGAGGATTCATGCGGACAAAATTGCTCCTCGCCGATGACAGTATCACCATTCAAAAAGTGGTAGGGATCATCTTCTCCAGTGAAGAATATGAACTTACCATTGTGGACAATGGCAATGCTGCCCTGGCCAAGGCCCGGGAGAATAAGCCCGATGTTCTCCTGGTTGATGCCGTGATGCCCGGCAAGACGGGGTACGAGGTGTGCGAAGATATCCGGCGCGACCCGGTCCTGAAGGAGATTCCCATACTGCTCCTTACCGGTGCATTCGAACCTTTTGACGAAAATAAGGCCAGGCAGAGCGGCGCGGACGATTTTATCTCTAAACCCTTTGAGTCGCAGCACCTGATCGACAAGGTAGTAAGCCTTGCCGAACTGGCCGGGAAGAGGGCTCCCGCTGCATCTGCCCCGGCGCCTTCTGCCGCACCGTTCGTTCAGGCCCCTCCCCCCGAAACAGCAAGGCCTGCCCAGCCCCCTCCGACCACTCCGCCTGCTTCAGCTGCCGAGGCTTTTGTCGCGCAGGCCACCGGCGGGAATTCAGAATTCCTTACCCTGACAGAAGAAGCCGTACCGGAAGCGGCCCCTGGAGCGGTCCCGGCGGCGGCTCCTGAATTCGAGCTCGAAGTGGTGGAAGGAACCTCCGACGACGATCTTTGGGGTGCGTTCGAACTTGAGGATGTGGCGGACGTTGAAGATGTTTACGTCGGAGAGTCCGCCTTTGAGGTCGAGGACCTTGCTGTCGGCGCGAAAGAGGTGGACGAGCCTTTCGATTTTGCGGAGGAGGGGACGCAGCCGCCGGAAGCGGCTGTCGAGTCTCTCGATTTTGCCCCGAAATGGGAGCCTGTCGCAGAATCTGAATTTTCCTTTGAAGAAATAGCTGAAACCGCGCCTTTGGAAATCGCCCCGGAAGAGCAGTCAGGCGTTTTCGAGGAAGAGGCGGCGCCGGTATTTGAAACAGTCCAGGCCGAATCCGAGGATTTCTTTTTTGAAACTGCCGAACCGGCCGTACCGGAATTTGTCGGGAGCAAACCCTCTATCCCGCCCGCCGAAGCCGAGACCGACCTCCGTTTTGCTCCCGAGAAAGAGTATGTTCCGGTCCTCGAGCCTATCGCTTTTCCCTCGGCCCCTGCCGGACAGGAGCCCGATTTTCAGTTTGCACCGAAAGAGGAGTTCATGCCGGTTTCCGAGGCCCTGGCTGCTTTTACCTCTCCCGCACCTCCACCGCTCTCTCCCGCCGCCCCGGAGTTTGATCTCCGGTTTGCCCCGGAGGAGGAGTACATACCCGCTCCCGAAGCCTTGGCACTTCCGCAGGCTCCGGCCCCTGCCATCGAGGCCGTACTGAGCGACGACCAGATGGCGGCGCTCGTTTCAAGGATTTCCCGGGACATCATCGAAAAGATAGCCTGGGAGGTTGTCCCGGATCTGGCGGAGAGAATTATCAATGACGAGATCCGGAAGATCAAGGAAGGACTATAAGCGGGGACTGGGGACCGGGAAAAGCGGCAGCAAAGTTTTAGGAACGGGGATTTTATATCCCCTTTTCATTTTTATCATCCGCTCATGACTGCAAAGAGGTTGTTTACATGGCTGAGAGAGAACTTGCCAAGGGGTACGAACCCCATGACGTTGAGAAGAGATGGTATGCCGAGTGGGAGAGTAAGGGCTATTTCCGCGCCGCGCCGCGCTCGGACCGGGAACCGTACAGCATCGTGATCCCCCCCCCCAACGTGACCGGAGCCCTGCATATGGGGCATGCGCTGAACAATACCCTGCAGGACATCCTCTGCCGCTGGAAGCGGATGAGCGGCTACAACGTCCTCTGGATGCCGGGGACCGACCATGCCGGCATCGCCACCCAGAACGTGGTGGAACGCCAGCTCGCAGCAGAAGGGAAAGACCGCCACGCGCTGGGGCGTGAGACTTTCATCGAGCGGGTCTGGCAATGGAAGGGGGAGTCCGGCGGGCAGATCATCGGCCAGTTGAAGAGACTGGGCGCTTCGTGCGACTGGGAGCGGGAGCGCTTCACAATGGACGAGGGGCTCTCCCGGGCTGTGCGCGAAGTATTTGTTCGCCTCTACGATGAAGGACTCATCTACCGGGACAACCGGCTCATCAACTGGTGCCCGCGCTGCCACACGGCACTGTCCGATATCGAGGTAGAGCACGAGGAGAAGACGGGCCATCTCTGGCATCTTCGCTACCCCGTGGTCGGGTCGGACCGGTATCTCGTGGTTGCCACCACCCGGCCCGAAACCATGCTGGGCGACACGGCGGTAGCGGTTAACCCCGCGGATGACCGCTACCGGGGGCTGGTCGGCGGCCAGGTGCTCCTTCCCCTGGTCAACCGCATGATACCGATCATTGCCGACGACTACGTGGACATGGAGTTCGGCACCGGCGTGGTCAAAATCACCCCGGCCCACGACTTCAACGACTTCGAGGTGGGCAAACGTCACGGCCTCGACAGGATCAACATCTTCGACGAATCCGGGGTGATCAATGCTGCCGGCCGCCAGTACGAGGGCCTTGACCGGTTCGCCGCCCGGAAGAAGGTTGTCGAGGACCTTGCAGAGCAGGAGCTTCTGGAGAAAATCCAGGACCATCCCCTGGCCCTCGGCGGCTGCTACCGCTGCAAGACCGTGGTTGAGCCGTACATGTCAATGCAGTGGTACGTAAAGGTCGCCCCTCTGGCGGAGCCGGCCCTTGCGGCTGTCAGGGAGGGGAAGACACGGATCGTCCCCCAGCAGTGGGAGAACACCTACTACGACTGGATGGAGAACATCCGCGACTGGTGCATCTCCCGCCAGATCTGGTGGGGACACCGGATTCCCGCCTGGTTCTGCGACCACTGCGGCGAGATAACGGTGGCCAAGGAAGACCCGGCCTCATGCGCATTCTGCGGCAGCGCCGGGATCCATCAGGAGACCGACGTGCTCGACACCTGGTTCTCCTCTGCACTCTGGCCTTTCTCCACCATGG
Source organism: Geobacteraceae bacterium (assembly GCA_041481895.1). GTDB lineage: Bacteria > Desulfobacterota > Desulfuromonadia > Geobacterales > Geobacteraceae > JAMPXD01. The sequence continues at coordinate 3,583 of JBGPCQ010000084.1, forward strand.
GGTGGCCGGACCGGACCCCGGAGCTGGAGACTTTCTATCCCACCTCGTGCCTGGTCACCGGCTTCGATATCCTCTTCTTCTGGGTCGCCCGGATGATGATGATGGGCCTCCACTTCATGGGGGAAGTTCCGTTCCGGGAAGTCTACATCCATGCCCTGGTGCGGGACGCCCAAGGGCAGAAGATGAGCAAATCCAAAGGGAATGTCATCGACCCCCTGACCGTCATCGACCAGTACGGCACCGATGCTTTCCGCTTCACTCTGGCGGCTTTCGCGGCCCAGGGGCGGGACATCAAGCTTGCCGAAGAGCGGATCGCCGGCTACCGGAACTTTGCCAACAAGGTCTGGAACGCGGCGCGCTTTGCGCTTCTGAACCTGGAGGGGTTCGCTCCCGATGCCGTGAGCCGGGAAGAACTGAACCTCGCCGAAGGGGACAAGTGGATTTTGCACCGTCTGAACGAGACGGCCCGGGAGGTGGCCGAGGCCCTTGCCGCTTACCGGTTCAACGATGCGGCGGGCGCCCTCTACCGCTTCACCTGGAGCGAGTTCTGCGACTGGTACGTGGAGCTTTCGAAGAAGGATCTGTACGGTGATGATCCGGAACGCAAGCTGGTGGCCCAGCACACGCTTTGGTATACGCTGGAGCACCTGCTCCGTCTGCTCCACCCCTTCATGCCGTTCATTACTGAAGAGATCTGGCAGGCGCTGCCGAAACAGGGGCCGACGGGGGCGATTCATGAATCGCCCGCAAGCATTATGCAGGCATCATATCCGGAATACAGGAGCGATCACTCTTTCCCCGAGGCCGCAACCAACATGGAGCGGGTCATGGAGGTCATCGGCTGCATTCGCAACATCCGCGGCGAGATGGAGGTGCCCCCCGGCCGGGAGATCGCCGTGCTCCTCTCCTGCGGCAGCGATACGAGTCTTACGCTGATGAAGCACCATGAGGGCTCAATTATGGCGCTGGCCCGCGTCTCCGACCTCGCCATCGGCCGGGGGCTGGAAAGACACGGGGACGCCGCCCTGCAGGTGGCGGGCGATGTGGAGATCCTCGTGCCGCTCAAGGGACTGGTTGATGTGGAAGAGGAAGAGAAGCGACTCACCAAGGAGATTGCCAAGTTTGACAAGGATATCGACTTCCTGGCGAAGAAGCTCGAAAACCCGAGCTTTGTCGAGCGGGCGCCGGCCGATGTCGTGGCCAGGGAGCGGGAAAAGCTTGCCGAGTTCGCCAACAAGAAAAGACTTCTTGAAGAGAGCCTGGTGAAGATCGGAAGGCTTCGGTAGGGGCAGGGCTTGCCCCTGCCCGGTTGAAGGGCACCCGCGAGGGGTGCCCCTACAAAGGTTGACATGTTACTTCCTCTACCCTTTTACATATTCGCCTTCATCTTCGGCGCCGTTGTCGGATCGTTCCTCAACGTCTGCATCTGCCGGCTTCCGCAGGGGGAATCGGTAGTCTTCCCCCCCTCCCACTGCCCCGCGTGCGACTTTAAAATACCTTTCTACGATAATATCCCCCTGGTCAGCTATCTTCTCCTCCGGGGGAGGTGCCGCTCCTGCCGCACCCGCATATCGCTCCAGTACCCCCTGGTAGAACTGATCAACGCCCTGCTCACCCTCTTCCTGTTTATCAGATTCGGCTTTTCCTTCTCCTTCGCGGTTCTCTTCCTGTTCTGTGCCGCCATGGTGGTAATCACCTTTATAGACCTGGAACACCAGATAATTCCCGATGTCATAAGCCTGTCCGGCATCGTCCTCGGGTTCATTTTTTCCTGCTTCATCCCCCAGGTGGGGTGGCTGAACTCGCTTCTCGGGATACTTGCGGGAGGGGGAAGCCTCTACCTGGTGGCCACCCTCTATCAAGTCTTCACCGGCAAGGAGGGGATGGGAGGAGGCGACATCAAGCTCCTTGCCATGATGGGCGCCTTTTTCGGCTGGAAGGCGATCCCCTTCATAATTCTCATGAGTTCCCTGGTCGGTTCGGTCATCGGCATCGCGGTCATGCTGGCGCAGAAAAAAGACGGCAAGCTGGCCATTCCTTTCGGTCCGTTCCTTGCTTTGGGAGCGATTCTGTATATATTTTACGGAAGGCAGATGATACATTGGTATTTGAACATAGGGGGAGGCGGCTTACGCTGATGCACTAGGTGTCCCCGCTATCTGCCAAACGTGAGGTCACAGCCAAAATGAGACCGTTCCGTTTCAGCCTGACCTTTTCCATACTCGCCTCGCTTGCCTGTCTCCTGGGTCTCACCTGGATTCTTCTGAGCCTCATTTCCTTCAAGACCGCCGAGCAGGACCTCCTTGCCCTCAAAAACGAGGAGGTGAGGGTTCTGCTCACCTCTTTAGTCGGTATTCTCCCTGAAAAACCGGCCACCTTGGACGACAAGGGTCCAGCCGGCGGATTTATCGCCCGGCTGGCCCGCGAGCGGGACTTTTCCGGCCTGCATGTTGTCGACAGCCAGGGGAGAACGGTGTATGCCCTTTCCGACGGGATGGGGGTGGATGCGCGGCTGCGGGAAACCTTGCAAACCGGCAAAGAGTCCTCGCAATTCTCGGGCAACGGCCTGGTAGTCTCCCGGTATGCCCCGCTCCGTTCCGACACCGGGGTGACGGGGGCTGTGCGTCTTTCGCTTTCTCTGGTCGGGGAGCACGAGAGGCTGAAACGATCCCGGCATATCTTCTTCGCCTACTTTGTCCTCGATTTTATGCTGCTCTTCGGCTTCGGGTCTTATCTGCTTTCCCGCATCGTCGTCGTTCCGGTAAAAAAGCTCCTTACCGCGACGGAAAGGATAACAGCGGGAGATTACAGCCATGCCGTCAATGTTCCGGGGAGCGCGGAATTCGCGGAACTTGCGGAATCGTTCAGCCTCATGCAGGATGCCCTGAGGAGCAAGAGGGAGGAAGCGGAAACTTATGTTCAGTCCCTGGAACGGGCAAACAGCGCACTGCAGGCTGCCCGCGAAGAAACGGTCCGTTCCGAAAAAATGGCGTCGGTCGGCCTGCTCGCGGCCGGCATGGCCCACGAGATAGGGACCCCGCTTGCGGCGATCATCGGCTATACGGGGATAGTGCGCGACGAGTTGCGGGACAATCCGGCAATCGAGGACTACCTGCGCCGGATCGACGAGGAGGCCGGCCGCATAGACCGTATCGTGCGGGGGCTTCTGGACTACGCGCGCCCAACGGCGGGCAACTGCGAGGATGTCGACCTGGGCGACCTCGTGAAAGGCACCCTGGAGCTTTTTTCCGACCAGGGCGCTTTCAGGAACATCGAAACCTCTCTGCAGATGGAGCCGGACCTTCCCGCCGTTCATACCGACCGCCACCAGCTCCAGCAGGTGCTCATAAACCTGTTTCTCAATGCCCGGGATGCGATGCCGCACGGGGGAAGGATTACCGTAGCCGCCCGGCGCGGGATGTTCATGGCCGGCCAGGAAAATGCGCAGCACGCGGGAGCGACCGTCAGGATGGGGCGCAGAAGGGAAGATTTCAACCGGGCTTTTTCTGCCCCCTTTTCAGCAGATGGCGGGGGGATCCCCTGTGTGCGGCTGGAAACCCGCGACACGGGAGAAGGAATCGCGCCTGAACATCTGGCCAAGGTCTTCGACCCGTTTTTCACGACAAAGGAACCGGGCAAGGGGACGGGGCTCGGCCTGGCCATTTGCGCACGGATCATCGACACGTTTCGGGGGAGGATCACCGTGGCAAGCACGCCGGGGGAAGGGACCGTTATTACTCTCTGGCTGCCGCTTACAGGCAGTGAAAGGTGAAGAGTGAATTATGAGTGTCAAGTGCTGAAGGCTGAAAAGCGAGGAGTGAATGCTGAAAAGCGAGGAACGTAAAAAGAAGATACTGGTCGTCGATGACGAGGAAAACCTCCGCCATATGCTCCAGGTAATGCTCCGGAAGCACGGCTACCTCGTCGATACCGCCGCGGAAGGGAGCGAAGCGTTCACCAGGGCGTCGGAGCAGAGCTACGACTTCATTCTGTGCGACATACGGATGCCGGTCCTGGACGGCGCCGGATTTCTGGAGAAGGCGACCGCAGCCGGCCTGGACGCCACCATAATCATGATGTCCGCATACGGAACCATGGAAACGGCCATCACCTGCATGAAGCAGGGGGCTTATGACTATATTTCCAAACCGTTCAAGAACGACGAGATACTCCTGGTCCTCAGGAAGGCCGAAGAACGGGAACGGCTCAAGACGGAAAACCGGCTGCTGAAGGAGGAGATGCACAGGGAATGCTCCTTTGCCAGCATGATCAGCAGGAATCAGCGCATGCTGGAGATCTTCTCACTCATCAGGAAGATCTGCGACTTCAAAACAACGGTGCTGATCCTGGGGGAATCGGGAACCGGCAAGGAACTGATCGCCCGGGCGCTCCACTACAACACCAGGCGCAGAAATGCCCCGTTCGTTGCCGTCAACTGCGGGGCGATACCGGAAAACCTGCTGGAGTCGGAACTGTTCGGCCACGTCAAGGGAGCCTTTACCGATGCCTCGTCGGAAAAAGCCGGCCTGTTCGAGCAGGCTGACGGCGGGACGCTCTTGCTCGACGAGATCGGGGAAATGCCACTCACGCTGCAGGTAAAGCTCCTGCGGGTGCTGCAGGAGGGTGAAATCCGGCGGGTCGGCGGCTCTGCAGCAAAAAAGGTCGATGTCAGGGTGATTTCGGCAACCTCCAAAAACCTGGAACAGGAAATCGCCCAGGGGCGGTTCAGGGAAGACCTTTATTTCAGGCTCAATGTTCTCTCCATTGCGCTCCCCCCCCTCAGGGAACGTATCGAGGATATGCCTCTCCTGGTCGAACATTTTCTCGAAAAGTACGGCACTGAGCTGGGTAAAGAGGGGGGGCGCTGTTCTGCCGGGGCGATGCAGGCGTTGATGAATTATTCCTGGCCCGGCAACATCAGGGAGTTGGAAAACTGCATCCAGAGAGGGCTTCTCCTCTGCGAGGGGAACACCCTGGAAGCGCAATGCCTGCCCGACAGGGTCTGGACAAAACCCCTGGGAGGGGAGAGAGGTGCAGTGGTCTCGTGCCTGCCCGATGGCACCCTGTCCATCAAGCGGGTCTCGGTACAACTGGAGCAGGAGATGATCCGGAAGGCCCTGGAAAAGACCTCCGGCAACCGGACCCATGCGGCCCGGCTCCTCGAAATAAGCCACCGGTCGCTTTTGTACAAGATAAAGGAATACGGGATAGAATAAGAGGTCAACAATGTTGTCTCGGTAAACTTTTTTTACGTCCCTCGCGCAGCCTCTCCCCGCCTCTATTCGCAGCGGTTCTACGTCAACCCTCGTCAACTTTGTTTACGTCTCCATTCTTTGGCAGAAACCCCCGCAATATTTAATAACCTGCTGAAATAACTCACTAAATAATCGGCCTCCGGGGTTGGCATGTTTCGTGGTAATACAAGCTTGTCCGTACATACACATTACCGGCTCGCAACGCTCTATCTCTTAGCCCTTTAATGCGGCTTATTCCGGCATTCCGGAGGATGACATGACGGGAGGCGCATCGCATGGGGCACATCGTACGCCGCATGGCCCGGCCGGCTTTACCCTGGTGGAATTCCTTGTTGTTACGGCGGTGATTGTCGTCGTTTCTACCGTTGCCATGCCGGTGTTCAGTTCATACTACGAAGGGTGCTGCCTCACGGCGGCGGTTGCGGAGATCACCGGGATGATCAAGGAGGCGAAGCAGCGCGCACTCATCGATGAAAAGTATTATGCGCTCGGCTTCGACCCGGTTGCGTGCAAGGTTTCCCTCATTGCGGCGAAGGGGCGGGACGGCAAGTGGAACAGCGCCGACGACCAGGTGGTGCGCTCTTTCCGGCTGGCTGACAAGGGGGGCGGGCTCACGTTCGGCTACGGCGGATATGGCCCCCTTCCCGGCCTCGCCAAGGACCCGGACGGGGTGACCTTCCAGTCCAACAACACGCTGGTCTGCAATGCCGACCTGACCGGAAGCGCGGGGGCCGTCTACCTCATCTCCCGGCGGGGTGCAGCCATGGCGCTCTCCATGAACTCCAGCGATTTCACCTATACCCTGTATCGATGGAGCGGGAAGAAATGGGTGAAGATCTGAAGACCCTCGTACAGGGTCTTGATTGCAATTACTTTACAGGCTATGCAAAATATGCATAGCCTCTTTTCGTAATAGAGTGTACACTGTTGGAAAAAACATCGCAACTACGGGATCTTAAAACCTTTCGTCACTGCTGATATTTTGGCACCTTAATTGCTGAGTAATATTCGGTGGCCCATTGCCCGCTGCTTTTACCGACGGGGACGCGTCCGGCGGCGGGGCAGATCTGGTCCTGTTCAAGCGCGTACGAAGCCACGTAAAAATACGGATAATGACTGACGGGACAGGGCAAACGGAAACGTAAGGATTGACTGCAGAGAATGCCGGGAGGGCAGGGCAATGAACGTATCGAGACGATTGATGGTGGTTTTGGTGGTTAGCCTGCTTTGTGGTCTTACCGGGATACCGATACTGAGCCCGGTCCGCGAGGCCGCCGCATACGGAGTTACAGTCAACTGGGGGACCAACACCAACGGCAATGACTCGGTAGGCGGGTGCGTCAGTCCCACCGGCAAGGATTGCAGCGCGGGGAGCACCTGGGGGTCCGGTCAGTCTGTGTCGGTAACTTCCGGTAATGTCCCGTATGTGCTCAACATCGCACTGGATTCGGGCTACACGATCGTTGCCGGCGCCGTTACGCTCGGCGGCGTCGCCTGTACGACCTCGAGCAGCACGTGCAAGATAGACAGTGCCACCAACCCGACTAAAGTCACTTTTCCTAACGTACCCTCTTCAACGCCCCTTGTCGTAAAAATCACCCAGCCATCCACGTCGTGGGATGTCGCCTACAATGTCGTCGATAACACCTGTGTCACTACTACCCCCACCGGCATGACCTGCTGGCTAGACCCCCCCCTCTCGTCTGCGAACCACGGCTCCTTCAAAATCAACGCCGGCGGCAATATACGCTACGATGCATTGCCGGACAATACGCCGGTCCCCAGGACCGGCACCACCAACAGGCCGGTTTTGATAACCATCGACCCGGACCCGTACTACGCAATCCAGCAGGTGGATTCCTCGGTGGACGGCGGCGCGACCTGGACCGCCCTGTCGGGTTCAACCGTGACGGGGACCGACGCAGCAACGGGAGGAACCGTCACGACCTGTGTGACTACCTCGTTATGTCAATGGAGCTACAGCCCCGGGGCGAACACCCTGGTCCGGGCCGCATTCAAGCCGTGGTCGGTCGACATCAACGTGACGCTGGTGACAACCGCCGGCAACGGCAGCACCACCCCCGCCGCAACGGGGGGGAAGGTCACGGTGACAAAAAATACAGACCAGACCTTCACGTTGACCGCCGACGCCGCTTCGCGGATTTTCGACGTACAGGTGCAGGATTCCACCGGTGATACAACGCTCTACCCCGGCATACGGACCGGCCTCGTTTCCATCGGGAGTGTCAGCGCCTACACCTTCAAGAACGTGTCGGTGAGCACCAATATCATCAAGGTCATTTTCGCCCCTGCCATCGCCCCGATCGCCAACTATTGCCAGACGCCCGCTTTTCTCGGCAGCAGCTCCACCAGCACGGTACTCCCCAACGTGATGCTGATCGCCGACGACTCGGGGAGCATGTCAACATCAGCCTATACCTCCGATGTCTGCGACACGAGTAAAAGATACTTCGGCCTGTTCAAGACCGACCGGATTTACACCTATGATTCGGCCTCAAAAACCTACACGGACGCCGGCCCGGATACCAATTTCTGCACAAGCACGGGAACGGCCGGGCCCTTTTCGGGGAACCTGCTGAACCTCCTGTCGATGACCCGCATCGACGTGGTGCGGGCCGCTCTGGTAGGCGGCAAAATGAAGGCTGGGACCCGGGGGACCTCCAACAATGTCATCGAGATGTTCCGGGATTGCCGTATAAATCAAAGCGGAGGTAATGACTGCGGCTCGGTAACCAATTCGGACACGGCCACGAAATACTATATCAATGCCGGCGCCACGGAGCCGACAGGGATTGTCCAGGACCTCGCCGGCAAGGTCAACTTCGGGCTGATGTTTTTCAACTCCGGCGGCAGCAGCGACGGCGGTTATGTCAAGATTCCGATCAGTTCGACGACGACGGCAACTGACATTGTAAACGCCTTGGAAGGCCACTGGACCCCCGCCTCCACCCCGCTCGCCGAAACCCTCTACGAGGCGACCAGGTATTTCCAGCAAGCGGCGGGCGCCTATAATTACGGCGTTACGACCGCCCTGACCAGTGCCGGCGCAAAAGCGGCTTATTCCGGCTATACCAATCCGATCCAGTACAGCTGCCAGAAGAACTTCGTGCTGATCGTCACCGACGGCAACGCCAACGAGGGCGCGAGCCTGCCGGGCGCCGGCTCGAAGTACAATGCCGCCGGTACCAGTTCACCCCTGGTATCCTGGAGCACCTGCAACAGCAACGCCTTCACAGCGACCACCAGCACCACGAGCACCATCCCCTATAATGCGGATTCGTGGCTCGACAAGATCTACGTAAACGAAGGAAACCATCTTACATTGGTCCCATCGGGTGACGTGTCATCGGGCAACTGCGCTACCTCATACCTCGAATCGGTCGCCTACTACGCCCATACCTCCGACCTGCGCCCGTCCGCAAGCTCCGCCATCGCCATGGCCGGCTCGCAGAACCTCACGATCTATGGTGTATTTTCCTTCAACGACGCGGGGGTAAGCCCGGGGCTGAACAACACCTGCAAGTACGGCGCCTTCAAAGACACGAACACTAACAGCAAACCCGACCTGGACAGTGAATGGTACACGCGAAAGAACGCGGACGGCAGCGCGCGAACCCAGTCGTTCACGTTTTCGAGCGGCCAGCCCCCCTGCCCGAATTCGAATACCTGCACGATAACCAGCGGCAACTCTACCAACGGCACCTGCACCTGCAAGCTGGCGGACACATACTACTCGGCGGGGGAGGGGACGAGCCTGAAAGATGCGCTCAATGACGCTATGAAAAGCATCATTGCCCAGGTATCATCCGGGACCGCGGCGTCGATCCTCTCCAACAGCTCGGGATTCGGGGCGAACCTCCTGCAGGCGGTCTTCTTCCCTGACAAGGTTTTCGCCCAGAACAGCGAGATCACCTGGCTCGGCGAAATACAGAACCTCTGGTTCTACGTCGACCCGTTCCTC
>JBGPCQ010000085.1:0-12662 GCA_041481895.1 Geobacteraceae bacterium
ATGCACTCAATCCAGCCGATTTCCCCGTGGCAATGGGGAAAAATTCCCCTTGCCAAACGCCTCTCCTCTGTGTTATATAAATTCGCTGTTTGTAAATTCGCACGCTCCCTTTTTCCCCGGCGGTGTCCGCAACTGGTGCGGATTCCGGGTGAGGCTCGGGGGGCGGAGGCACAACCGAAAAGGAGCAGATTATTATGTCGAGTATCACCATGAAGGAACTGTTGGAGGCCGGTGTCCACTTTGGCCACCAGACCAAGAGGTGGAATCCGAAGATGAAGCCGTTTATCTTCGGGGCACGGAACGGGATTTACATCATCGACCTGCAGAAGACCGTCCGGATGTTTAAAAGTGCCTACAACTTCGTGGCCGACGCGACGAAGAACGGCGAAACCGTCATGTTTGTCGGCACCAAGAAGCAGGCCCAGGATTCCGTCGCGGAAGAGGCCAGCCGTTGCGGCATGTTCTACGTCAACCAGCGCTGGCTGGGGGGGATGCTGACCAACTTTACCACCGTCAAGCAAAGTATCGACCGCCTCAAGCGGATGGACACAATGATAGCGGACGGCTCCATCGAGGCCTACACCAAGAAGGAAGCGCTCCAGATGGAGAAGGAGCGGGTGAAGCTCGAGAAGACGCTGGGGGGCATCAAGGGGATGCACAAACTTCCCGGCGTCATGTTCATCATCGATCCGAAGAATGAGGAGATTGCCGTCCAGGAGGCGAAGAAGCTCGGTATCCCGGTGGTAGCCATCGTCGACACGAACTGCGATCCGGACAACATAGATTACATCATTCCCGGCAACGACGACGCCATTCGCGCCATCAGGCTCCTGACCAGCAAAATTGCCGATGCGGCAATCGAAGGGGCTCAGGCCAGGGATACCCGGCTCCAGACCGATGCCGAAGGGGAAGCGCCTGTCGTCGAGACTTCCGAAGCGGCTGCTGAGGAAACTGCCGAAGAGACCGGAGAAGCATAACTGCTCTGGCCCGCATAACGGGCGGGCCGGCATTACATAACGAATCAGGCCCTCCGTTGAGGAGGGCCGTTATCTGGAGGATACACGTGAGTATTACAGCTGCACAGGTAAATGAACTGCGTAAAGTTACCGGCGCGGGCCTCATGGACTGCAAAAAGGCCTTGACGGAATGCGGTGGTGACCAGGAGAAGTCTGTCGACTACCTGAGGAAGAAGGGGCTTGCCGCCGCTTCCAAAAAGTCCGGGCGCGTTGCCACCGAAGGTCTGGTCGGTTCCTACATCCATGCCGGCGGAAAGATCGGAGTCCTCGTTGAAGTGAACTGCGAGACCGACTTCGTGGCTAAAAATGAAAACTTCCAGGCATTTGTCAAGGATGTCGCCATGCATATTGCTGCCGCTTCCCCCCTCCATGTGCGCCGCGAAGAAGTACCTGCCGACCTGGTCGAAAGGGAGAAGGAAATCTACCGGGCCAAAGCCAGGGAGACCGGCAAGCCGGAAAATATCATCGAGAAGATCATCGAAGGGCAGGTCAACAAGTTCTACGCCGAAATCTGCCTTCTTGAGCAGGCTTACGTCAAGGACCCTGACAAGACGGTCCAGACCTATCTGAACGAGACCATTGCCACCATCGGCGAGAACATGTCCGTCCGGCGCTTTGCCAGGTTTGTCCTTGGTGAGGGACTGGCCAAGAAAGAGAGTGACTTCGCCGCGGAAGTCGCGGCGGCGGCCGGCGTCTGAATGGAGAGTGCTGAGGGCCGGCCATGATAAATGGTCGGCTTTTTTTTTAAAGGACGACAGATGGACAAGCCTTACTACAAGCGGGTGATGTTGAAACTTTCCGGCGAGGCCCTGGCGGGCGAGCAGCGCTACGGCATTGATCCCGTGATCATAACGACCATCGCCAACGAGATCAAGGAAGTCGTCTCCTGCGGGGTCCAGCTTGCCCTGGTCATCGGCGGCGGCAACATTTTCCGGGGACTTGCGGCTTCTTCCAAGGGGATGGACCGGGCCAGCGCCGATTACATGGGGATGCTCGCGACCATGATCAACTCCCTTGCCATGCAGGATGCCCTTGAGCAGATCGGTGTAGACACCAGGGTCCAGTCGGCCATCGCCATGCAGGAGGTTGCCGAGCCCTATATCCGCCGCCGCGCCATCCGGCACCTGGAAAAGGGGCGGGTGGTGATATTCGGCGCCGGCACCGGCAATCCCTATTTTACCACCGATACCGCCGCCAGCCTCAGGGCCATGGAGATCGGTGCGGAAGTTATCCTGAAGGGGACCAAGGTGGACGGCGTTTACTCCGCTGATCCGAAGAAAGATCCGAATGCTGTAAAGTTCCCGAGCCTTACCTATATCGAGGTCCTGAAAAAAGGGCTGCAGGTTATGGACGCAACCGCTACTTCGCTTTGCATGGACAACAGCCTTCCCATCATCGTATTTGATGTCACCACCAGCGGTAACGTGAAAAAAGTGGTATGCGGCGAGGAAATAGGCACCATTGTGAAAGGAGCGTAAGATGACCAAGGATGTCATAAAAAACATGGGCGCCCATATGGACAAGACGATTGATGCGCTGCGCAAGGAGTACCAGAAAGTCCGCACCGGGAGGGCGTCCACCTCTCTCCTCGACGAAATCAGAGTGGACTACTACGGCACCCTTACACCCATAAACCAGCTGGCCACGCTGGCGGTACCCGAGCCGCGGACCATAACCCTGCAGCCCTGGGAGGCGAAAGTCATCCCGATTATTGAAAAGGCGATCCTGAATGCGAACCTCGGTCTGACCCCCTCTAACGACGGGAGGGTGATCCGTCTGAACCTTCCTCCCCTGACTGAGGAGCGGCGCAAGGATATTGTCAAGCAGCTCAAGAAAATTGCGGAGGATGCGAAGGTCGCCGCCAGGAACATCCGCCGCGATTCCAATGACGAATTGAAGAAGCTGGAAAAGGACAAAAAGATCACCGAAGACGACCTGAAGCGGGCGGAAAAAGAGGTTCAGGACGTTACCAACGCTCATGTTGCGAAGATTGACGAGATCCTTGCGCACAAGGAAAAAGAAGTGATGGAGGTTTAATCCCTCGAAGCCCGTGTTGCCATGGGGGGACCGGTTCCCCCCATTTTTTACTTGCGCAGACTTGTGAGTTGTGCTTAAATTTCAGTCAACCCCTGCAAAAAGGGGATTTTTCGTTTTTAAGGCTCCCATGCGTACCATAAACCTCGAAAAACTCCCCGGGCACCTTGCCATTATTATGGACGGCAATGGTCGCTGGGCTAAGGAGCGGATGCTCAGAAGGATCGTCGGACACCGGAAAGGGGTTGAGACGGTCAAGGCAATTGTTGAAGAAAGTTCCAGGCTCGGCATCCGCTATCTGACCCTGTTTGCCTTCTCCTCAGAAAACTGGCTCCGCCCGAAGACCGAAGTGCGGGCTCTCATGGCCCTTCTCAAGCGCTATGTGAGGATGGAGGCTTTACGGATGATGCAGAACAACATCCGCTTCAACATTATCGGCAACCGTTCGGATCTTCCTCCCGACGTGAATCTGGAACTGGATGATGCTGTGGCAAAAACAACCGGGAATACCGGCATGACGCTGACCCTGGCCCTTTCCTACGGCGGGCGGCAGGAGCTCATTCGCGCCGCTACCCTTCTGGCCGCAGATCTGGCGGTGGGGAGGATCAGTCCCGATGCGGTAGATGAGGCTTTCTTCGAAAGATATCTCTATTCCTTCGGGATGCCGGAACCGGACTTGCTCATAAGGACCAGCGGCGAAATGAGGATCAGCAATTTCCTCCTCTGGCAACTGGCCTATACTGAACTTTATTTTACCGATGTTAACTGGCCCGATTTCGGCATTGCCGAACTCCACAAGGCCCTCCGTAACTATCAGGCACGGGAGAGGCGCTTCGGACGCACCAGTGACCAGCTGCACAAAAATACTTGAAGTGACGGCACGGGTGCGGTTTCATTTTGATAACAGGCCGCACCGGAAGGCCGTTTGACAGGAGTCGACCATTAAGAGATTGCTGACGGCGGCAGTTGCCCTGCCGCTTCTCATCCTTTTGATTCTCAAAGGGAGCTTCTTCCTCTTCTCCTGTTTCATCCTGCTCCTTTCCTTTCTGGGACTCACCGAGTTCTTCCGGATGGCCCTGCCCGAAAGGAAGCTGGAAGGGACGGCAGCTGCCCTGATCGGCGCACTGCTCCCCCTTGCCCTTATCTCACATGATCCTTTGCGGTTATTGTTCGCCGTGACAACAGTCGTGCTCCTGTCAGCACTGCTCTTTCTCTTCAGGTTAAAGGATATCAGGTCAACGGCCGGAGAGGCCGCCCTCTTTCTCATGGGATTTCTCTATGTTCCGCTCCTCCTCGGCCATCTTATGCTCCTCAGGGGGCTGCCGCACGGCGTGCAGTGGATTTTCCTGCTCCTCGTGATCGTAATGGCTGGTGACAGCGGCGCCTACTATGTCGGGTGCAATTTCGGCAAGAGAAAACTCTATCCGGCCGTGAGCCCCAACAAGAGCGTGGAGGGAGCCCTGGGGGGGCTGGCGGGGAGCATGGCGGGAGCCTTCATTGCCAGGGCCACTTTTTTCCCAGAACTTGCCGTGGCGGACGCCGTTATCACGGCCCTTCTCCTGGGAATCCTCGGACAACTCGGCGACCTTTTCGAATCGCTTCTGAAGAGGAGTTTCGGGGTGAAGGATTCGGGGGGCATCGTCCCCGGCCATGGCGGCATTCTCGACCGGCTCGACAGCATACTGTTCGCTGCCCCGGCGGCCTTTTACTACGCTCTGTTCGTATTTATGCGCCGGTGACGGCTTTACTGCAGGGACAACCCTGCGTGGTTGCCCTGTCTTGGGGCGGACATACAAGGCCGCTCCTGCTGCGCGCCTCAATACGTGAACAACCAATGAGGGAAATATGAAGAGACTCGGCATACTTGGCTCCACCGGCTCAATCGGGGTCAGCACCCTGGAAATAGTGGCGGCGCACCGGGACAGGTTCGAGGTGGTTGCGCTTACTGCGGGGAGCAACCTGGAGTTGTTGAAAAGCCAGGTAGAGGAATTCTCTCCCCGCCTGGTGGCGGTTGCATCCGAGGACCTGGCCCGGCAGCTTGTAAAAATGCTCCCTCCCCGGCGTCCCGAGATATTGTTCGGGGTCCAGGGATTTATATCTGCAGCAACGGTCGCCGACATTGACATGGTGGTGGCCGCGATAGTGGGTGCCGCCGGGCTCGTGCCGACCGCTGCGGCGATCAAGGCGGGCAAGGACGTGGCCCTGGCCAATAAGGAGACCCTGGTAACCGCGGGGCGGCTCATCATGGAGATGGTGGCGGCGAAGGGGATCAGGCTCTTTCCCGTGGACAGTGAGCACAGCGCCGTTTTCCAGTCCATCGAGGGGCACAGGAGCGCGGACGTGAAACGGATCATCCTGACCGCTTCCGGGGGACCCTTTCTCAATTACCCGCCGGACAAACTCGCCCAGGTTTCCGTTACCGATGCTCTTAATCATCCCAACTGGAGCATGGGGAGGAAGATCAGCATCGATTCAGCGACCATGATGAACAAAGGGCTCGAAGTGATCGAGGCCAGATGGCTGTTCGACATGCCGGCGGAGAAGATCGATGTCAACATTCATCCCCAGAGCATTATTCATTCCATGGTGGAGTATGTTGACGGCTGTGTCATGGCCCAGCTCGGCGTCCCCGATATGAAGGCCCCGATTGCCTACGCTCTCACCTATCCGGAAAGAATCCCGACCGGTGTCAAACCTCTCGACCTTACCACCCTGTCGGGACTCAGCTTTTTTAACCCCGACAACGATCGTTTTCCGGCGTTAAGGCTTGCCTACCGGGCGCTGCAGGCTGGCGAGAGCATGCCTGCCGTCCTGAACGCTGCGAACGAGGTGGCGGTAGAGGCGTTTCTGACCGGCAGGATCCGCTTTACGGAGATCCCCGTGGTCATCGAGAGGACCATGGCCGCCCACCAGCCGCATTCTTTCACCACCATCGAGGATGTCCTCGTCGCCGACCGGTGGGGGCGCGGCAAGGCGCGGGAAATCCTGGGGGTAACATTTTAATGATAACTATATTATCCGCAATAGTCGTGCTCGGAGTGCTCATATTCGTTCATGAACTGGGCCACTTCATTTTCGCCAAGCTATTCAAGGTGGGTGTGGAGAAATTCTCTCTCGGGTTCGGTCCGAAGCTGTTCGGGAAAAAAATCGGCGAAACCGAATACCTTGTCTCTGCTTTTCCCCTCGGCGGCTATGTGAAAATGGTGGGTGAAAACGCCGAGGGTGAGCTCTCCCCCGAAGACAATGCCCGTTCTTTCGCGGCGAAGCCGCCCCTGCAGCGGATCGCCATTGTTGCTGCCGGCCCTGTGTTCAATCTGCTTTTCGCCTATCTGGTTTTCATAGCCGTTTTCCTGATCGGAGTCCCTTCGGCAACAACCAGGATCGGTGAAGTGGTCGAGGGGAAGCCTGCCGCCCGCGCCGGGATCAAGTCGGGCGACCTGATCACCTCTGTAAACGGCAGGCAGGTATCACGGTGGGATGATTTTGCCCGAGCCATAGTCGAAAGCAAGGGGAAACCGGTCGTCGTCCAGGTGATGCGCAGCACTACCCCCCTCACTTTTTCCATTATTCCCGAGAGCAGAACCGCCAAGAACCTTTTCGGAGAAACCATCACCTCACCGGTAATCGGCGTCGTGGCGGCGGGTGAGACCGTGATCGACCGGTTCGGACCGGGAGAGGCATTTGTCAAGGGGAGCCTCCAGACGTTCAACGTGATCGGTTTGACGGTCCTGTCGCTGGTCAAGCTCGTGGAGCGGGCGATTCCCCTCGATACCATCGGCGGTCCGATCATGATCGTCAAGATGGCCGGACAGCAGGCCGCGGCCGGCGGGGTCAGCTACCTGGCGTTCATGGCGCTCCTTTCCATAAATCTCGGAGTTCTGAATCTTCTCCCTGTTCCCATCCTCGATGGCGGCCACCTCTTCTTCTATTTCTGGGAAATCATCTTCAGAAAGCCCGTGAGTATGAAGGCCCGGGAACTAGCCCAGCAAGTCGGCCTGGTGCTCCTGATTGCGTTGATGGTGCTGGCGTTCTACAACGACATCGCCCGATACGTCCTCGGCCAGGGGTAGGAAACGCGACTTTTCCGCAATCTCTGCGTTGATCTGCGGGATTCCTTGTGCGGCGTAGCGCTGCTACGCCTCCGCGTCATCCCTTGATCGCCTTGACCTTGCGAAAAATTCACGTTCCCTGCTGGTTCTAACTTAACACTTCTGCTGCTTTCTCCTCGATGCCTTATATCCGGAGCTATTTCCGAATTCGTCTGTTGCGGAGAGTTAGCATTTTTTAGGTAAAGATATGAAGCTCCTTACCATCGACACCTCGACCAGTGCCTGCAGCGTGGCCCTTACCAACAACGGAGAGCTGGTCGCCGAGTACCTGGTGAACCAGGGGAAGACCCTGACGTCGCGTATTCTCAGCTGTGTGGATGTCGTGCTCCGGGGCGCGGGTTTGACTGTTGACGACCTGGAGGGATTCGGCGTCGCCCTTGGCCCCGGCGCCTTTACCGGTCTCCGGGTCGGCATCGCCACCGTCAAGGGACTGGCGCTGGCCACGGGCAAGCCGGTGGCCGGTTTTTCATCGCTGGCCATGCTGGCAATGAACCTCCCCTGGGCCTCACATCCGGTCTGCCCGATGTTCGACGCCCGCAAGAAGGAGGTCTACGCAGGCCTGTACGATTGCCGGGACCTCCCCCTTCCGCTTGTCCCCGATTGTGTCGCACCTCCAGAGGCATTTCTCGACCAGCTCACCGGTCCCGTCATCTTTGTCGGCGAAGGGGCGGTCAGGTACCGGGAACTGATTGTCGACCGACTCGGGGAGAGCGCCCTGTTCGCTCCGCTCTCCGCCAACCTGCCGCGCGCCTCTGCCGGCGCGCTATTGGCCGCTGCTGCCTTTGCCCGGGGGGAAACCGATCCCGTAGCGCTTCTTGCTCCCGCTTACATCAGGCCTTCCGAGGCGGAACTGGCAAAAATCAAATCCCTTCTTGCATAACGGTATTTTATTCAATTATTGACAGTTGCCGGTTAATATATTATGTTCATACTTTACTTTTAAGGGGTACGGCATCCGCCGATTCCCTCCATGAGGTTCGTTTATGCGCAGTGACATGATCAAAAAGGGGCTGGAAAGGACGCCGCACCGCGCCCTTATCAAGGGGACCGGGGTGCCGCAGAGCGAAATGGAAAAGCCGTTTATCGGCGTGGCCACCAGCTTTACCGACCTGATCCCGGGTCATGTGGGAATGCGTGATCTGGAACGGTTCATCGAAAAAGGTGTCCATACCGGGGGGGGGTATGCCTTTTTCTTCGGCATTCCCGGTGTCTGTGACGGCATTGCCATGGGGCACAAGGGGATGCACTATTCCCTTCCCACCCGCGAACTGATTGCCGACATGGTCGAGTCGGTGGCCGAAGCTCACCGGCTGGACGGACTGGTGCTCCTCACCAACTGCGACAAGATCACCCCCGGCATGCTGATGGCCGCGGCCCGGCTCGACATTCCGTGCATCGTGGTGACCGCCGGCCCGATGATGAGCGGCCGGGGCGAGTCCGGCCGGAAATTCTCTTTCGTAACCGATACCTTCGAGGCGATGGCGCGCTACAAGGCTGGAGTGATCGACGCCAAGGAACTGCAGGTCTGCGAAGACAATGCCTGCCCCGGCATGGGATCATGCCAGGGGCTGTTTACCGCCAATACCATGGCCATCCTGACTGAAACCCTCGGCATGAGCCTCCCCCGCTGCGGCACCGCCCTGGCGGTGTCGGCCCTGAAGCGCCGCATCGCCTTCGCATCGGGCGAGAAGATAGTGGAGCTTGTGAACAACAACGTGACACCGCGACAGATATTGACCCGCGCGGCTTTCGAGAATGCCATCCGGGTCGACCTGGCGCTGGGAGGATCGTCCAATACGGTGCTCCACTTGCTGGCCATTGCCCGTGAAGCCGGGGTAGACCTGCCGCTGGAGACCTTCGATCAGCTGTCCAAGGAAACGCCGCAGATTGCCTCGATGAACCCGGCCGGGGAATATTTCATGGAGGATCTGGATAATGCCGGCGGCGTGCTCGGCGTCCTGAAACAGCTGGGGGATAAAATCAAGGACAATCCGACGGTCATGGGCCTGTCCACCCTGCAGCTTGCCGCCAGTGTGGAGAGGGTCGATGAAGAGGTAATCAGGCCCCTCTCCAATCCGGTGAAAAAGGAGGGGGGGATTGCCGTCCTGTTCGGCAACCTTGCTCCCAAAGGGGCAGTGGTGAAACAGTCGGGCGTTTCCGCCGCCATGATGCAGTTCGAAGGGACGGCCCGCTGCTTCGACTCTGAAGAGGGGGCAATGGCCGCGCTCATGGAAGGACGGATCACGGCGGGCGACGTGGTGGTGATCCGCTACGAGGGGCCGAAGGGAGGTCCGGGAATGCGCGAAATGCTGGCGCCGACTGCCGCCCTTATGGGTCTGGGTCTCGGTGACAGTGTTGCGCTCATTACCGATGGCCGCTTTTCGGGAGGAACCCGGGGGCCCTGCATCGGCCATGTCTCACCGGAGGCTGCCGAAGGCGGGCCGATTGCCCTCGTGGAGGAGGGTGACCGGATACTCCTCGATATTCCGGCCCGCAGGCTCGATCTTTTGGTGGATGAGTCGGCCCTCGCCGAGCGCAAAGCCCGTTGGCGTGCGCCGGAGCCGAAGATCAAGACCGGCTGGCTGGCACGGTATGCGAAGGTGGTTACGTCGGCATACACCGGGGCGGTTACCACCGCAGAATAGAAACGAACACTTTTCCGCAATCTCTGCATTAATCTTCGGGATTCCTTGTGCGACTTGGCGCTGTTTATGCCTGCGGTACCAAGCCTCCGCGTCATCCCTCGATCGCCTTGACCTTGCGAAAAATTGCTCTTTTCTGATCGAAAACGGGTTGTTTATTTGATTCCCATTTGGGAGGTTTGCTATGAAAATGAATGGGGCGAGAATTTTACTGGAATGTCTCAAGCTGGAAGGGGTGGACACGGTGTTCGGCTATCCGGGCGGGACGGTCATCAACCTCTATGACGAACTGTTCTCTTTCAAGGAGATACATCATATCCTTCCCCGCCACGAGCAGGCCGGGGTGCATGCCGCGGACGGTTATGCCCGGGCCACAGGGAAGGTCGGGGTGGCCATCGCCACCTCCGGTCCAGGAGCGACCAACACGATTACCGGCATCGCCACCGCCTACATGGACTCGATACCGCTCGTGATCATCACCGGCCAGGTGCCGACCGCCCTGATCGGCAACGACGCCTTTCAGGAGGTCGACATCATCGGGATTACCCGTCCCTGCACCAAGCACAGCTTCCTTGTCAAAGATGTCAAGGACCTTGCCACCATCGTCAAGAAGGCCTTTTACATTGCCCGCAGCGGCCGGCCTGGTCCGGTCCTGATCGATTTTCCTAAAGATGTGCAGATCGCCGTGACCGAATTCAAATATCCTGATACAGTCGACATCCGCGGCTACAAACCGACCATCGAAGGACACCCGCGGCAGGTGGAAAAGGCCGTCATGATGATGTTGACGGCCAGAAAACCGGTGATCTACGTAGGGGGAGGCGCCATTCTCGGGAACGCCTCCGCCGAGCTGACCGAACTGGCGCGCACGATGAACATCCCGGTCACCACGACTCTCATGGGGCTTGGCTCCTTTCCGGAGGACGACCCCCTGTCGCTCGGCCTTCTGGGTATGCACGGCAGCTACTACGCCAACATGGGGGTGAGCAATGCGGATCTTCTGGTTGCTGTGGGCGCCCGTTTCGACGACCGGGTGACCGGCAAGATTTCCACTTTTGCCCCCCATGCCAAGATCATTCACATCGACGTGGACCCGACCTCCATCAAGAAGAATGTCCGGGTCGACCTCCCCATTGTCGGCGATGTCAAGGGTGTGCTGGCGCGGATGCTGAAGGTCCTCGAGGAACATGGGGACAAACTGGCAGAGTTGAAGGTAAACCTCGCACCATGGCTCCAGGAAATCCTGGAGTGGAAGGCGAAGCACCCCATGGCCTTCAAGCAGTCAACCACCGTCATTAAGCCCCAGTTCGTCATCCAGAAGCTGCGCGAGCTGAGTGCCCCTGACGCCATCATTGCCACCGACGTGGGACAGCACCAGATGTGGACCGCCCAGTTCTTCCAGTTCACCCAGCCGCGCACCCTGCTCTCTTCCGGAGGGTTGGGGACCATGGGGTTCGGCCTGCCGGCGGCCATGGGGGCGCAGGCGGCTTTTCCCCAACGGCAGGTGATTGCCATCTGCGGCGACGGTGGTTTCCAGATGAACCTGCAGGAGCTGGCAACCCTGGTACAGAACCGGCTCCCGGTGAAGATCTGCATCCTGAACAATAACTTCCTCGGAATGGTGCGGCAATGGCAGGAGCTTTTCTTCGATAAACGCTATTCCCAGACCTGCATGGAGCTTCCGATCGATTTTATCAAGCTGGCCGAGGCCTTCGGCGCCAACGGTTTTCAGGCCTCCAAACCGGACGAGGTAGAAGCGGTGATCAGAAAGGGGTTCACTACCCCCGGGCCGGTCATCATGGAGTTCAAGGTCGCCCGTGAGGAGAAAGTCCTCCCCATGGTGCCCGGGGGAGCATCACTGACGGAGATGGTCCTGGCATCCTGACCGTGAACAACGCCATATTTGAGCGCTACCTGCGTTGGCGCGTCGTCGGCGTCCTCGACGTACCATTAGTACGTCTCCGGGGCCTCCTCCTCGCCGCCTTGGTATCATCTCAAATCTGACGTTGTAATATGATATGGTGTATAATACCGGAGGTCCTTCCATGAGACATACAATTACGGTGCTCGTCGAAAACGAATTCGGGGTCCTTTCCCGGGTAGCCGGCCTCTTTTCCGGGCGCGGCTTTAATATTGACTCCCTGTCGGTTGCCCCGACCAACGAAGAGACTCTGTCACGGATGACTATCGTCACCCGGGGCGACGAGCAGATACTGGAACAGATCAACAAGCAGCTGAACAAGCTGATCGACGTTATCAAGGTAATCGATTTTGCCGACGAAAGCGCTATAGAGCGCGAGATGGCTCTGATCAAGGTGGCTGCCGAGGAGGGGAGCAGGGCAGAGGTTCTGCGGATTGTGGACATTTTCCGGGCTCAGATAATCGACGTGACGCCCAAATCATATACGATCGAAGTGACCGGGGCGCCGGTAAAAGTCGACGCGATCCTTGAACTTCTCCGTCCGTTGGGGTTGAAGGAGCTGGTAAGGTCCGGGCCGGTGGCGATTGGACGGGGCCCCAAAGGCTGGAAAGGCTAGACTCGGGAAGCGTGGCTTTTCCGCAATATCTGCATTCATCTGTGGGATTCGTTATGCGACGTACCTCCGTACGCCTCCGCCTCATCCCTTGATTGCCTTGATCTTGCGAAAAATCCACGTTCCCGGCGGCATACTGCCGTATACTATAATAAAGCTAGAAATACATTAAACCAGGAGGAAGTGATGAAAGTTTACTATGACAAGGATTGCAACCTGAGCCTGCTCAAGAAAAAGAAGATCGCCATCATCGGTTATGGCAGCCAGGGTCACGCCCATGCCAACAACCTTAAAGAAAGCGGCATGGATGTCATTGTCGGTGAGCTC
>JBGPCQ010000086.1:0-12588 GCA_041481895.1 Geobacteraceae bacterium
ACCGGGCAGCTCACCACGTTCTTGATCCGGGCCGCCAGCGGCAGGTTGTACGCTTCCATCTCGCGCCGATCGATCCCCTGGCGGACCGGGGTCCGGTCTCCCGAGGCGGGGGTTCCGCCGCTCACTTCGATGCCGTCCACCCCTTCTTCATCGAGCATCCGGGCGACAATCAGCGCATCGTCACTATCGAGCCCGCCTTCCAGGTTGTCGGACCCGTTGAGCTTGACCAGCACGGGAAAGTCCCTCCCCACCGCCTGCCTGACAGAACTGTAGACTTCCAGGAGGAAGCGGCTCCGGTTCTCGACGCTCCCCCCGTAGTCGTCGGTCCTCCTGTTGGTGAGCGGCGAGAGGAACTGGTTGATCAGGTAGCCATGGGCCGCATGGAGCTGTACTGCGTCGAAGCCGTATTCCCGGGCGCGGGTCGCGCCTGCGGAGAACAGGGAGACCAGGGTTGTTATGTCGCCGACGGACAATGCAGCGGGGAGTTCCGGAAACTGCTTTACTTCCACTGCCGAAGGGGCTACCGGCCGGCAGCCGATGGTTTTTGCCGAGGTCTGCCCACCGCAGTGGACGAGCTGGAGGCAGATTTTTCCCCCTTCCCCGTGCACGGCCCGGGTCAGAGCCCGCATTTCGTCTGCGAAGCTGTCGGTATGTATCCCCATCTGTCCGGGAAGCTGTTTGCCGTCGGGGCGGATGAACGTGTAGCCGGTAATGATCAGCCCGACGCCCCCCTTAGCCAGGTTGGCATAGAATACGGCGAGCTTCGCCGTGGGCCGTCCGTCCTCTTCGCACATTCCTTCCCAGGTGGCGGAGCGGACCAGCCGGTTGGCGAGGGGCATGGTATGGATCCGGGCTTCGTCAAAAACTTTTCTCATAGACCTCTCCTGAAGCAGCGCGGGAGTCTGACGTGCGGAAGCGCTGAAGAAAAGGTTTTATCTTCAGCGCTTCCAGCAGCTCAGCAGATTTCATAAAATACGCCGGTCCCCAGTTTGTGCACCTTCATCAGGTTGGTGGAGCCCCGGGCCTCTACCGGCACCCCTACGGTGATCACCACCACGTCGCCCCGTCTGAACCCGGAGCTGAGGAGGGTCTTCTCCACGGCGGCGATCTGCTGGTCGGTCCCTTCCACCGAACCGATGGGACAGGTCTGTACCCCCCAGGAGAGGGCGAGTCGCCGCGCGGTTTCCGGGAAAGGGGTGAAGGCGACGATCGGGATCTTGGGGCGGAACTTGGCGATGAGCCTGGCCGTGCTGCCCGACTGGGTGAATACTATCGCGGCCTTGGCCTTGAGCGCGAAGGCGGCCTGGCAGGCCGCTTCCGCCACCGCTTCGGATATGCTGCTGCTCTGCTTTTCCCGGGGCGGCGCCTTGCCGCTGAGTTCAGACCTCTCCACGTCGAGGGCGACCTTGACCATGGTTTTTACGGCCTCGACCGGGAACTGGCCGGAAGCGGTTTCGCCGGAGAGCATGACCGCATCGGTGCCGTCCAGGATGGCGTTGGCGACGTCCGATGTTTCCGCCCGGGTGGGACGCGGATGGTTGATCATCGATTCGAGCATCTGGGTGGCAGTGATCACCGGTTTTCCCGCGGCATTGCAGGCACGGATGATTTTTTTCTGGATCAGCGGGACCTTTTCCGCGGCAATTTCCACCCCCAAGTCACCCCGCGCCACCATGACAGCGTCGGCGGACTTGAGAATCGCCTTGAAATTGCGGAGCGCCTCCGGTTTTTCGATCTTGGCTATCACCGGGATATTGAGCCCCCGTTCGAAAATGATCCGCTTCAGGTCGTCGACGTCCTCGCTTTTCCTGACGAAGGAGAGGGCAATGAAATCCACCCCCATCCCGAGACAGAACTCCAGGTCCACCCGATCCTTGTCGGTCAGGGAGGGGCTGGAAACGTTGACACCGGGGAGGTTGATTCCTTTCAGGTCCTTGAGTATGCCCCCCTCGATAACCGTGCAGTGGACTATCCCGTCTGCAACGGAGAGGACCTTCAGCTCGATCAGGCCGTCGTCCATGAGGATCCGCGACCCCGGCTTCACGTCGTGGGGAAGCGCCCGGTAGATGGTGGAGATGAGCCCCGGCCTCCCCAGCAGGTCATCGGTGGTGATGTCGAGCAGGTCGCCCTTGACAAGGGGGAGTGCCCCGTTCTGCATCCGGCCGGTCCTGATTTTCGGCCCCTGGAGGTCGGCGAGGATGGCGATCTGACGGCCCTGAGTGCGCGACTGACGGCGAATAGCGGCAATTGTTTCGCTTTTTGCTTCGTTGGAGCCGTGGGAAAAATTGAGTCGGAAAACATCGACACCGGCATGGATGAGCCGTTCGATCATGTCGAAGGATGAGCTGGCCGGACCGAGGGTGGCGATGATCTTGGTCTTGCGGGATGATTTGGTCATTGTTATCCTATTATCAGGTTGCAGGCGGAAACGGGAGACGGAAAGTACGGTTCATCCTTCAATGGTGATGATAGCGTCCCTTCCTTTCCGTATGTTTGGAATTGGGCGCCCTGTGGCATTCGAAGCAGGCCTGGTCTTGTTCTTTCCGGAGTTCGAGCGAAGATTCGGGTTTTGCCCCCTTGGGCATGGTGTACTGTTCAGTCTGGAAATAGAGCCGGTCGCGTTCATCGCTGAGAATCGGGGCCTGGTAGGTTACTTGCCAGTTGTGGCCGACCGGCACGGTGTGGCACTGGTCGCATCCCCCCGGCGGTGGTATGGCTCTCCAGGCGGTAAACATGGCGCAGCCTGTCGACAGGAAGAAGAGGATGGCAAGAAGGGGCATCAGGCGATTGATCATGGGCAGACTCCTTGTTAACGTAACCGGGACGGGTATGGCCCAGTCTTCCTATCTTATCACATAGGGAGGGAAAAACAACAATGATGAATGTGTAACGATCCGGCTTTTTGATTGCAACCTTATCCGGGCTTGATTTATAAAGGGGTTGCCGTAATTTCCAGGCAGTAGTTTCCATCCGGCAACTCCGGATGAGAAACTACTGGTTTCCGAATCGGGAAGAGGGGCTTTTTTGTCCTGGCAAGGAAATCAAGGGATTGCGCGGAGGCGTACGACCGTACGCCGCACAAGTAAGTCCGCAGATTGACACCGCCGGGGCGGAAAAGCACCCTTTCCGGACGGAAACTAGGTACCGGAAACAAGATGAAAGAGACCCTTCTCCGTATATTCGACCTTCTCCTCGAACAGTACGGGCCGCTCGGCTGGTGGCCCGCGGATACCCCTTTCGAAATCTGCGTGGGAGCGATTCTGACCCAGAATACCAACTGGCTGAATGTGGAGAAGGCGATCGCCAATCTCAAGAAGGAGGGGCTTTTGACCCCTCACGACCTGCGTGATCTCCCCCTGGAGCGGCTTGCTGCGGTTATAAGGCCTGCCGGGTTCTTCAACGTGAAGAGTGTCCGGCTGAAGGGGTTCATCAACTGGCTGTATGACAGGTACGGCGGAAGCCTGGAACGGATGTTCAGTGCTGACTGGCGGGAACTAAGGGAGGAAATGCTCTCGGTGAAAGGGATTGGCCGGGAGACCGCAGATTCCATGCTCCTGTATGCGGGCCACAAGCCGACGTTCGTGGTGGACGCCTATACGGTCAGGCTTTTTTCACGCCTTGGCCTGGTCCGGGAAAACGGAGGATATGAAGAGGTCCGCTCACTGTTCATGGATAACCTCCCCGGAGATGCGGGGCTGTTTAACGAATACCATGCTCTCATCGTCCGCCACGGCAAGGAGCACTGCCGCAAAAAGCAGCGCTGCGCGGGGTGCGTCCTTCATTTTCTATGTCGTTAGTTTCATCTTTTCGATCCGGTTGCGCCCGTTCTGCTTGGCACGGTAGAGAGCGTCATCCGCTGCCTTGATCAATGCATCAACGGAACTTATGTGGGGCGACGGCAAGGCGGCAAGCCCCTGGCTGATGGTGACGGCAAGGTTTTCCATGGGCGAGGGAAAGGTAATCTGATGAACCGACTGCCGCAGACGTTCCGCCACCGCACAGCCATACTGCAGGGGGGTATCGGGAAGGACCATCGCAAATTCCTCGCCGCCGTAGCGCGCTGCCATGTCATAACGGCGCAGCTCCACCTGGAGCGTTTCGGCAATTGCAGCAAGGACCATATCGCCGTTTTGATGGCCGTAGGTGTCGTTGACGAGCTTGAAATGATCGACGTCGATCAGCACCAGGCAGAGGTCTCCCTTCTTGCGCAGTGACCGGTGGAACTCCATTGCCAGTTCGTCCATCATGTAGCGGCGGTTGTACAGGTGGGTCAGGTGGTCGGTAATGGAGAGTTCCTTGAGGAGATCATTGGTTTTCCGCATGTCGTCCTGAAGGGCCTTGATATTCAGCTGCACCATGATCCTGGCGATCAGTTCTCCGCTGTCGAATGGCTTGGTTATGTAATCGCGCGCTCCGTTCCTCAGTCCCTTGATCTTTGCTTTGCTTTCTCCCCGGTCCGACAGGATGATGACCGGGATATGCTGGAACTCCTCTTTTTTCTTGACGGCCGCAAGGAACTGGAAGCCGTCCATGTTGGGCATCAGCAGATCGCAGAGGACCAGGTCAATCGGGGTAGTGGCGAGGATCTTCAATCCCTCGATCCCGTCGCGCGCTTCGTAACAGTTGTCGAACAGGTCTACCGAAGTGAGTGTTGCCACGAGTTGGGCGCGGACAGTTTTTGAATCTTCCACGATAAGAATATTGGATGCCATAGATGTCGATCCTGAGCAGCAAATTTATCTGGCAACTGTTTGAATCGGGGAACGAACTGCTGCCTGCACATAGTAAGCAGGAGGGGATTACCCATCTTTTCCCGCCATTGCCCTGACCTGGTTTCTCCCCCCGGCTTTAGCCCGGTAGAGAGCATTGTCAGCCTCACTGATCAGATCGTAAACCGAAGTTATTCGTTCCGCCGGAAAGGCCGACACTCCCAGGCTGACCGTGACCCTGTATCCTTCCATGGGGTGGGGGAGGACCATCTTCTCGACTGCCGCCCGCAGACGCTCGACAACGGCAAACCCTTCGTCAGTGGAGGTCTCGGGGAGGAGGAGTATGAACTCTTCACCACCGTAGCGGGCGATAATATCATAGCGGCGCAGCTCTCCCTGGATGACGGCGGCCAGCGCAATCAGCACCAGGTCTCCCTGAGGGTGGCCGAACCTGTCATTGATCCTCTTGAAGTGGTCGATATCCAGCAGGGCAAGGGTGAAGGGCGCATGTTTGCGCTGGGCCCTCTGGAACTCCTTTTCCAGGGCTTCCATGAAGTAGCGCCGGTTGAAAATGCCGGTGAGGGGATCGGTGTTGGAGAGCTCCAGGAGGAGCTGGTTGGAACGTCTGAGCGCATCCTGGAGCGTCTTGATCTTGAGCTGGACCTTGACCCGGGCCGCAAGTTCGCCGGGATCGAACGGTTTGGTTACATAGTCGCAGGCCCCATGGTCGAGACCCTTGATCTTCATCTCCCGGTCTCCCCTGCCGGTCAGCATGATAACCGGTATATCTTTAAATTCCTCCCGGGTCTGCATCATGGCGATAAATTTGAAGCCGTCCATGCGGGGCATTTCCACATCGCAGATAATGAGATCGGCCTTGTTTTCCAAGAGGGACTTTAATCCGTCGATGCCGTCCGCCGCCTCCCGGTAGTCGTCGAACAGGGCTATCTCCTTCAGGAACTGGACAATCTCCTGCCTTACCGTCTTGGAATCGTCGATGATGAGGATGCTCGTTGCCATGGTGCCTCATTTCCCCGGGAATACGAGATCGAGAAACTGCTTGAGGATCGCCGCGGTGAGACCCCAGATCTCGTCGTCTCCATAGGTGTAGAAACAGACCGGGTGGCTGCGCCCCTTCCAGCTCCAATCCTCGACCCTGAAGATCTCCGGGCGGAGCAGGTGGGCGAGGGGGACCTCGATGATCCGTTCAATCTCTGCCGGGTTGATGCGGAACCGGTAATCGTCGGGCAGCAGACCGACGTACGGGGTCACGCAGAAATCGTGAATGGAGTAGAAGTCATCGAGCATCCCGAGGATTTCCAGATCGGCAGGCTCGATGCCGACTTCTTCACGGGTTTCCCGGAGGGCGGTTTCCCGCATGTCGCGGTCTTCCGGGTGGCGCACCCCGCCCGGGAATGAAATCTCTCCCCGGTGATGGTGGAGGTGTTCGGTCCTCTTGGTGAAGAGGACGTGGCGTACTCCCTCCTTCCGGTAGAGGGGGAGGAGAACAGCCGCAGGGACCGGGCCGGGTGTCATGGAGATGCGCTCATGGGCGGCAAGTGCGGTTTTGATTCTATCCGTCAAGTCCATAAATAATAAA
Source organism: Geobacteraceae bacterium (assembly GCA_041481895.1). Taxonomy (GTDB): domain Bacteria; phylum Desulfobacterota; class Desulfuromonadia; order Geobacterales; family Geobacteraceae; genus JAMPXD01. Next base: position 6,310 of record JBGPCQ010000086.1, read on the forward strand.
GTTATGAATTATGGGTTAAATAACTCAAAACTGCCTTTAAAGTACCGGTTCCTTCGCCCGCTTCTTGAGTTCCGTAATGGTGGCGGCGTAATCCTTGCTGCCGAAAACAGCGCTTCCCGCAACGAAAACGTCCGCGCCGGCATGGGATATTCGCTCGATGTTCTCTATCTTCACGCCGCCGTCCACTTCGAGTTCCGCCTCCAGTCCCCGCTTGTCGAGCATCGCCCGGAGCGCATGGATCTTGGGGAGGCATGCCTCGATGAAAGACTGACCGCCGAAACCGGGGTTGACGGTCATGAGGAGCACCAGGTCGAGATCCTCCAGGATGTAGTCGAGGAGATGGAGGGACGTTGCCGGATTGAGGGAAACCCCGGCCTTTTTCCCGAAGGACTTTACGAGCTGAACGGTCCGGTGGAGGTGGTTGGTCGCTTCGGCGTGGACGACGATGATGTCTGCCCCGGCGTTGGCGAAATCGGGTATGTAGAGGTCGGGGTTCTCGATCATGAGGTGGACATCGAGCGGCAGGTCGGTCACCTTTCTGACAGCCTCGACCAGAAGGGGGCCGATGGTGATGTTCGGCACAAAATGGCCATCCATGACATCCAGATGGATATAATCGGCGCCTGCCGCGGCAACGGCCCGCACCTCGTCACCCAGACGGGAGAAATCCGCCGAGAGGATGGATGGCGCAATTTTTTTCATGTTTCCTCCAAATGGCTTTTTGTCTGTTTCTCCACGAAACTTTGCCTGTCCAAACGGATTCGGAAAAAGCTCCAGATGCCACGCGACGAAGGGTAACGCCGCAGATGGACTTTTTACGCATCCGTCCGGCGCAGCCGTGCGGCGAAGAAGCCGTCCATGCCGTGCCGGTGGGGCCAGCTCCGGAAATATCCCCTGTCGGTGAAGAGACCGGCATAATCGGGGAAAATCTCTCGTAAATCTTCTAGCATAAAATCAGGGCGCAGAGAAAGAAAATCATTGATCACCGCTTCATTTTCTTCCCGGGTGGTCGAACAGGTGGCATACAGAAGGGTGCCGGATTCCGCCAGACAGTTGGCGGCGTTCCGGAGGATCGCTTTTTGTATTGAGACGAGCTCGGCCACGTTCTGGCGCGACTTCCACCATTTCCCTTCGGGATTGCGCCTGAGGACACCGAGGCCGGAGCAGGGGGCATCGACGAGAATCCGGTCGAACCGGTCCGCCTTCATTCGGATATCTGCGCTGGCTTCGTCGCTCGCTCCTCGGAGTACTGTTCTGTTTGCCTGCGTCGCTTTCTCCTCGCCGCCTTGATCTCCTTTTGAATGCGAATCGGTTAATGGTTTGACCATGGGCGGCAGCCGCCTTGCGGCGTTCAGAGAGGCGGTGGTGATGATGGTAATGCCGAGCCGGGCGGCGGTCTCCTCGACAAGTTCCAATTTACGCGGGGCGGCGTCGCACGCAAAGATGGCGCCCCGGTTGTCCATGAGCTGGGCCAGGTGGGTCGTTTTCCCCCCCGGTGCGGCACAGAGGTCGAGCACCTGTTCACCGGGCTGCGGGGCGAGAAGGATGGCGGCCATCTGGGATGATTCGTCCTGCACCGTAAAGAGACCCTCGCTGAAACTGCGAAGCATGCCAAGCTGGATGGGGCCGGAGAGATGCAGGGCAAAGGGAGAATAACGGGCGATTTCGGCCGTCACCCCTTCGGTGGCGAGGCGGGACCGGAGTTCTTCCCGCCCCGTTTTCAAGGTATTGACCCGTACCGTGAAGGGGGGGTGCGCCAGCATGACCTGGGCCAGAGACTCAGCTTCCTCCACCCCCAGCTGTTCGATCCAGTCCGCGGCAATCCAGGTGGGGGTCGAATATTTGGCGGAGATGAATCCGGCCGGGTCGGCATCCCTGTCCGGATAGGGAATGGCGTTCCTCTCCCGGTCGGCCCTGCGGAGGACCGCGTTGATGAACCCGGCGGCGCGGGGGACAAGGGTATGGGCGAGCTTGACCGTTTCGTTGACGGCGGCGGAAACCGGGACCCGGTCGAGGAAAAAGGCCTGGTAGAGACCGAGGCGGAGGAGCAGGTGCACCGCTCGTTCCAGCCGGTCAAGGCGCTGGGTCGAACAGTGACTGATGATATGGTCGAGGGTCCCCTGCCGACGGAGCACACCATAGACCAGCTCGGTGAGGAGCCCCCGGTCCGGTCCTTTCAGGGAGCCCAGGGAGAGCTCCCGGTCGATGAGGATGTCGGCGTAGGAGCGTTCCTTCTCGATGCGGAGCAGGATATCGAAGGCGGCACGGCGGGGATTTGCGGTCAAAATAGCTCCTGAGTATAGATGTAAAGGACAACCCGGAGGATTGCCAAAGAATTATAAAGCAAAAAGCGCGGAAGCGGATGAAAAAGCCTTTTCCTTCCGTGCTTCCGCGCTACCGCCTTCCGCACTGCCTGTTCAGCGCTTCGGCCTGTACGCCATCTCCTCAAGCCTTCTCACCCGCTCCTCCATGGGGGGATGGGTGGAGAAGAGGGACATGAGGCCGCCGCCGGTCAGGGGATTGACGATGAACATGTGTGCCGTTGCCGCATTCGCCTGCATAGGTATTTGCTGGTTGGCCATCTCCAGCTTCCTGAGGGCGCCGGCGAGGCAGAGGGGGTTGCCTGCAAGGGTGGCGCCTCCCCGGTCCGCCTCGTATTCCCGTGAGCGGGAGATTGCCATCTGAATCAGCACGGCGGCAATCGGGGCGACGATGGCCATGACGATGAGGCCGAATACTCCCCCCCCTTCCTCGTCCCGGTCCCGGCCGCCGCCGAATATGGCCGCCCACTGGGCCATGTGGGCCAGGTAGGTGATGGCGCCGGCAATGGTGGCGGCGATGGAGGAGATGAGGATGTCGCGGTGCTGCACATGGGAGAGCTCATGGGCCATTACCCCGATCAACTCGTCGCGGGTAAGAATTCTCATGATGCCGGTGGTTGCGGCCACGGCCGCATGCTCCGGGTTTCTCCCGGTGGCGAAGGCGTTGGGTGTTTCCGACTGGATGATGTAGACCCTGGGCATCGGCATCCCTGCCTGGACCGCCAGTTGCCGGACGAGTCCGTAGAATTCGGGGTAATCTGCTTCGGTTACTTCTTTAGCGCCGTACATGGCAAGCACGATCTTGTCGGAAAACCAGTAGGATACGAAGTTCATTACCCCGGCCATGACCAAGGCGAAGGTCATGCCCGATCTCCCCCCGATGGCGCCGCCGGCGAGCACCAGGAGCACGGTCATGAGGGCCATGAGAAATGTCGTTTTCACTGCGTTCATCAGAGTACCTCGTTGTTATTAAGGCAAATCTATTTACAGAGTAGCGTTTTCATTATAATCATTGCCGGGCAAAACTGCAAGAGTGTCCTGTGCGGTTAGTTCGCCACAATTTAAAAGAATGAATTAGCCGCACAGGACACTAATGTGACGTCCTTGACTTAACGGCATTCTGAGCTAATCTCAATGACAGACAGGAAGTTATTATTGCTGAAAGGAGGTTTGATTATGGGGAACGTCATTATCTGGGAAGCAGAGATGAGCAAGGCCCTGACACGCGGGCAGGCGGAGAAAAAGCCGATTCTGCTCGATTTTTTCAACCCCGGCTGAATCGGCTGCAAACAGATGGGTGCGGTCACGTACCCTAACACTAAAGTTGCCGATTTCGTCATGAGCAGCATGGTCCCCCTCCAGGTGCTGGCGGACAGCCCGCTGGCGGATGAATTCAAGGTCAAATGGACCCCCACCATCGTCGTCCTCGATTGCTACGGCAAGGAGCACCACCGCACGGTAGGCTTCTTTCCCCCCGAAGAATTCATCCCGTCGCTCATCCTGGGGATTGGCACAATCGATTTCGACACCGACCGGTTCAATGATGCCATCATTCATTTCGACCGGCTCCTGGCCGACTATACAAAGAGTGCCGCCGCGCCGGAAGCAATTTACCTCCGGGGTGTCAGCCGCTACAAAGCCTCTCATGATCCCAAGCCCCTCAAAGAAGCGTATGAGAAGCTCAAGGCCGAATACCCGGCAAGCGAATGGACGCAGCGTGCCCAGCCGTACAGTCTTTTGTAGGTTATAAATACGCTGATTCGGAAAAGGGGGCCTCGTTGCCCCCTTTTTTATGGTATAGTGCGCACTAGTGTCCTGTGCGGCTAATTCATTCCTTTAAATTGCGGGCCTTTCGGCCCCTGGCTTTGTTGCGGCTCCTCAGCTTAGGCCGTGCTAGGCTTGCGTCGCCGCGCCGTGCCAGGAACCAAAATCCCGCGCAATTTATGCGGTGAACTAACCGCACAGGACACTGGCGTTCAAAGGGTTAAGGAGAAGACTTGGATCATTTTCTCTGGGGATTGCTCATTACGGGGACGGTCACACTGTCGCTGCTCTCGGCCGGCCATGCCCTCCTGTTCAAGCGGGACCCGAGATCTGCCTTCGGCTGGGTAGTCATCTGTCTGACCGTGCCCCTGCTCGGACCTTTCCTCTACTGGACCATGGGGGTCAACCGGATTCACCGGCGGGCCCGCCAGTGGCTGGAGAGCGGCCGCCGCCTGTCAGGGTGGGCCAATTTCCCGGAACGGCGCGGCGAGGAAACGGTAATCGCCCTCCCGGCGGATGAAGAGCATTTGACCGAGCTGCACCGGCTGGGTGACAGGGTAGGTAATTTCCCCCTTCTCTCCGGCAACAGGGTCGTCCCGCTGAAAAACGGGGAGCACGCCTATCCCGCCATGTTGGCAGCGATAGCAGGGGCCGGCCATTCGGTGCACCTCAGCACCTACATCTTCGACGGTGACGAGACGGGGCGCTGTTTCACGGATGCCCTGAAGAGCGCGGCCGACCGGGGGGTCGAGGTCAAGGTGCTGGTCGACAGCCTGGGGGAGAAATACTCGCGCCCCACGGCGCGCAGGCTCCTGAAGGATTCGCGGGTCAAGATCGGCCGGTTTCTCCCGTTGAGTCAGGGGGTCTACATCAACCTGCGCAACCATCGAAAAATCCTGGTTGTGGACGGCTGCCGCGCGTTTACCGGCGGAATGAATATCAGCGGCCGTCACATGGCGCATGGTAAAACTGCGGCGCCGGCCGTGGTCGATCTGCACTTCATGGTCGAGGGGCCGGTGGTAGCGGACCTGCAGCGGGTCTTTCTCGGCGACTGGCATTTCGTGACCGGCGAGATCCTCAACGATCCCCATCTCTTCCCCCCGCTTCCTCCTGCCGGGCTTGCCCTGGCGCGGGCCATCAGCGACGGTCCGGACAAGGAATTCCGCAAGCTTCACCAGATCATCATGGGCGCCCTGGCGTGTGCCCGGCACCACGTCCGGATCATGACCCCGTACTTCATTCCCGACCAGCCGCTCATCTCCGCTCTGGTAACCACCGCCCTGCGCGGGGTCGAGGTGACGCTGGTCCTGCCTGCCCTGAACAACCTCCCCTATGTCCACTGGGCCAACCGGGCCTACCTCTGGGAGCTCCTGAAGCAGGGGATCAGGGTCTGTTACCAGCCCCCCCCGTTTGTCCATACCAAGCTTCTCCTGGTGGACGGTATCTGGAGCCTGATCGGTTCGGCGAACCTCGACCCGCGGAGCCTCCGGCTCAACTTCGAATTTGACCTGGAAGTGTACGACCGGGAGTTTGCAGAACTTCTGGAGCGGCACTTCGAGGAGACGGTGACTGTTTCCAGAGCGGTCACTCTGGCGGAAGTTGATGGCAGGAGTCTGCCGGAAAGGGTCAGGGACGGCGTGGCGAAGCTTTTTTCGCCGTACCTGTGATACGGCGGGCGGCGTCTCTTTCTGTCTCGGGGGAAAGGGGAATAAAGTATTTTCTTGCTTAAGGCAGTATGATTGGCATATAATTCATGCATATCATTGAGGTGCTCTCTATGCGTGCAACACTAAACATACCTGACAAGCTTATTGAAGAAGTGCAGAGGCTTTCCGGGCAAAAATCAAAGACCGGCGCCATCGTGACCGTCATGGAAGAGTACGTGCGGCGCAAGAAGATGGAAGACCTGCTGGCGCTGCGCGGCAAAGTGCAGATCGACTATGACTGGAAACAGGAGGAGGATGCGGAATTGAACGCCGCCGAAGAGCGGGAGCGCTATGACTCCTGAAAGGCTCCTGCCGGACACCTGCGCCTGGATCGAGTTTTTCAAGGGGAAGCCGACGCCGATGGCGCAGGCGCTTGAGCATGCACTGCTGCAGGGGGAAGTGGCCACCTGCGGCGTGATACTCTACGAGCTCATCCAGGGGATCAAGAGTTCAAGGGAAGAAAAGCTTGTTCTCAATGCCTTGCAGGC
>JBGPCQ010000087.1:0-12213 GCA_041481895.1 Geobacteraceae bacterium
CTGTCGGTCAGCGCACGCCGGGGAGCGATGATCTCCCAGACGCCAACACACGCCAGGACTCCGAAGAAGAAAGAAAGTCGAATGATTTGTTCGTTTGATGGAACCATCGGAGTCAATTGTATCCGACATGACGGACAAGTCAAAGGAGACGACTTTGTCTTCATTGCGGGGGTGATGGAGGGGAATGATGATGAATTCCTTATTTTGCCTTCGCGAACAACTCCATGAAAAGCGCCTTGGAACGGGCAGACCCCTCTTCTGTAAGGACAATGGACTTCGTTCTGTTCCGGGGATCGAGAATGTACCCCTTGGCATGGAGCCGGTCCATGACCTCGTAGTCCAAACCCTTCCAGGCTCGTGAACCAAGGTGTAATGTCAACTGCAGAAGCGCCAGGACGCAATCGTCAATCCTGTCCCGGTCCACGCTATCCTCGCGTTCCAGCGCCGCATACTGCTCCTGTTTTTCATGCACACGGCTCACCAGCGGATACTCATCCGGATGAAAAATGCACTCCGCCTCAAGGTCCACATCCAGTTCGGGCCAATAGAGATGGTCCGGCGAAGGGAGTTCGACGTTAAGGATCCTTCCTACCGGCGCATCCTTGAACCAGGGAAAGCTCTCGAAGGGAAGAAAAGCCTCCCGGTCGCCGATCATCAGCCAGAATCCGTGCTTCGAGATATTAGTGACTTCAGCCGCCGAAGTGCCGGCGCCACGCGCTGCGAATGTCATCCTCATGCTCCTCGATCAACGTCCTGACTCTTCCCAGTTCGTTATCCGACAAACCGTAATTTCGAGCCAGCTCAAGCCGGGGCTCGATCCAGAACTTTGCTTCTCCGCTTTCAGCATGGATATGGATATGAAGTCGCGGTTCTTCCCGGGAGAAAAAATAGAACCGGAAACCGTCTGCCCTGAATACGGTGGGACTCGCCGAATGACCTCCCCGAAATCGATAATACGCCGCAATTCCAGCTGCCTGTGCCCATTTTACCTTGATTTAAGAGGCGGTCAAGAAAAAAGGCGCCCCGGAAAATATATTTCAAGACCTGCCCCCCTTCCCTCCTTGAATTATTTCGAGTCGAATTCGCTGCGGTTTTCATTTGTCGGAATTGGTGTAAACTTTTAAATATGTTTTCATTGGCCAAGGCTGTGCCGGTTATGCGGGATTTTCTTTAATAGGGGGTAACTGATGTGGATTCAGAGGATTATCTGGATTTTAGGACGGATGATATTCTATATGTTGCTGATACCGCTTCTGGTCGCAATCGTCTATGCGCTTTCGCACGATCAGTGGCTGGCAGCGCTGATTTTCATTGTCCTGTGCGTCCTCGTCCTCTACAAAGGACTGATCCGCCTCAAGATCCCGGCAAATTCGGTTGTAGTGCGCGATGGCAAAGTGATCTTCTTTCTCCCCGAGAAGACCGTTCGTGACCGGTTCGATTTTGCATCGCGAGGGCAGACCATTGTCCAGTTGCCGCACTTCGGCTTGCTCGATCGGCCCTACAAGCTGGAGATATTTTCCCCGGACACTAAGGGGGGTCTGTATTCCTGCCGCCTGTCACTCAGCCTCGGTTACATCATGGAACTGACTGCGTGGCAGCGGGCATATGACAATTTTGTTCTCTATCAGGAGAAACTGACATTGGTAGTCAAGAGGCAGCTGTTTAAGAGCTCTGCCCACCTGGTATGGCCGTTTCCCTTGCAAGGGGAAGAAGACAGGGAGGAGTATTTGAAACCGATTGTTGCGGAACTGAATCTTGGACTGGAGAATCTCGGACTGAAAATCGAGGAAGCGACATGCACATTCACCGCAGGTCCGACACTTGTCCGTTTTGTAGCAGCCGAGCAGGAGATAGTGGAAAAAGCTGTAGTGCCCGGCGGAGCCTCTCAAGAAGGTGCCGGGCTCACATAGGAAGTTCTTGGCAAATAAATTGAAGGAGAACCTGCCGTGCCATCTATTTCAAAAAATGTTCCCAGCGCATTGTTAAGCCCGTTCGAAATGGATGGACTAGTACTGAAAAACAGAGTGGTGATGTCCCCTTTGACACGGTCGAGGGGAGGCGTGGAGCGCATGGCGAACGGATTGATGGCCGAATACTACTCCCAGAGGGCCTCTGTCGGATTGATCATCACCGAGGCGACCGTGATCTCGAAGCAGGGAATCGGCTGGCTGAACAGTCCCGGGATCTTTACCGACGAACAAGCCGAAGCCTGGAAGACTGTTGTCTCCGCGGTACATGCCAAAGGGACGCCGATCTTTCTCCAGCTTTGGCACTGCGGACGGGCTTCCCATACATCCTTTCACGAGGAAGAGGGACTTCCGGTCGCCCCTTCTGCCATCAAATTGGAGGGTGACGATATTCATACCCCCATCGGCATGCTTCCCCATGAAACACCACGCGCGCTCGAAACAGAAGAGATCCCGGCCATCGTGGAAGACTACCGCCGCGCCGCCGAGCGGGCGATGAAAGCCGGATTCGACGGAGTGGAGATACACGCGGCCAACGGTTATCTCATCGACCAGTTCCTGCAGACCACAACCAATCACCGAACTGACCGCTACGGTGGGACCATGGAGAACCGCTTCCGGTTCCTGGACGAGATCGTGCGGGCGATACTTTCCGTCTGGCCGTCCGGCCGAATCGGCGTGCACCTCGCACCGAACGGCAATTTCAACGACATGGGGTCGCCCGATTTCCGCGAGACTTTTCTCTATGCGGCACGACATCTCAACCAGTACAAACCGGCCTACCTCCACATTCTGGATGGCTTAGCCTTCGGGTTTCATGGATACGGACAGCCAATGACTCTGGCGGAATTCCGGACAGAATTCGATGGCCCGCTCATCGGGAACTGCGGCTACACGCAGGAAACAGCTGAAGCTGCAGTTCAGGGCCGCCATGCAGATATGATCTCCTTTGGCCGGCCGATCATCAGCAATCCCGACCTCGTGGAACGCTTCGCCAACGGCTGGCCGTTGAATGCACAGGCAGACATGAAGGTCTGGTATTCTTTTGATGCGGCCGGCTATACCGATTTTCCAAGGTATGGCGACCGATTTCAGGTCCCGTCGTCCTGAAGTGTCAGGCCTCACCCGAACTCCCCACCCTGCGGGCGATCACCGCCGCCGATCTGCATAACCTGGTATTTCAGCGCGATTACCGCATCGTGCCGGCTGTCACGCGAGACTGAACCTGCCGACTCCCCTGCAAGCAAGAAACCTGGCATCTAGAAGCCGCAAAAATCCGTATTATGTCCCCAGTTTTTCAGTTTTTTTTTTTACAGGCAAAATAAGATGAGGCCCGGCTGCTTTGTTAAAAAGCAGCCGGGCCCCTTTTCAACTTTGTAACTAATGTCTTACAGGTTGTCTTACTCTGGAGAATCCTTCATATTTATACCACTGGGCATATCCTTCATTTGTTCCCCACTGGTCCTATCCTTCATTTGTTCTTCACTGGTCCTATCCTTCATTTGTTCTTCACTGGTCCTATCCTTCATTTGTTCTTCACTGGGCATATCCCTCATTTGTTCTTCACTGGGCATATCCCTCATTTCCTGGCCGGGAACGGCCTCTTGTTCCACGTCGTCAGCAAAAATGGCCGCGGCAAAGGTAACTGAAAGGGTTGCTGCAAATAGTGCAACTAATATTCTTTTCATGCTTTCATCCTTATATGCATTGAAATATGAATCCTATTTAAGGGATTAGCACAGATTCGAAGAATAGCAAGATATTCAAGGAGGCCTTTTTTAGGCACTTATATTTCAAGACCTGCTCCCCTGCCCTTCTGGATCGACTTCTTCCTGGTTTCAAGCTCTCTTGCCCGAATCAACTGGACTTTAGAATAATGTTGACAAATCCTCATAGAGATGTAAGATGCATAAAAATTGCTTAAGCTAGATAGACGATAATACTTAACCATTCGCAAGAATGGGGCGGAAAGCCTACGGGTCTTACTGAGACAGCCGGGTTGCCGAAATATCACACGATATTCGGACCCGGCTTTTTTGTTGTCAAAACATTCAGGAGGTCGATTCAGCAAGAGGTGCGCCTTTAAAGGGCTCCGTATTATGCCGGTTCGCGTCGGTAACGGAAAACGGCATTAAAACGGTTGGTGGTAAACGATAATACTCAACCATCCGCGAGGATGGGGCGGAAAGCCTACAGGGTCTCACTGAGACAGCCGGGTTGCCGAAATGTCACGCGATATTCGGTCCCGGCTTTTTATTTATATTAATTTTCATTATTGAGAAAGGTAGCTTATTTAACCCATGCGCCGAATCGTTAACCTGTCACTTTTATCCAATTGGCTTCGTCTTATAGCACTATGTACATTCATCGTATCTCTCAATGGATGTGCTGCTATGAAAAGAGCTCAGGAGACATCATGGCTATTCCCAAGCCATGCTGAAAAGGAGATCGAACGAAATGCGTTTTCGGTTGCAAGAGGAGACGACGTCATTGGTCGGTTGGCAGTCATCAGGCTTGAAAAGGGGGATACGCTGCCGGATATTGCACGACACTTCAGTTTGGGGATCAATGCAATCAGTGCAGCTAATCCAGGGGTAGATGTATGGGTGCCTGAGGCCGGAGAGCGTATCATGCTGCCTCTGAGTTTTATCCTGCCGGATGCTCCCAGAAAAGGCATTGTGATCAACCTGGCCACCCTGAGGCTCTTTGAATTTAAAGGGGATAGTACGTCACTGGTGGTGTCGACCTACCCGGTCGGTATCGGAACCAAAGAGCGACCCACGCCCACAGGTCAAATGCGTGTGGTGCGCAAGACAACCCGGCCGACCTGGCATGTGCCTGCTTCAATTGCTGAGGATCATCGAAAAAAAGGAGATCCTCTCCCCGCAGAAGTTCCGCCGGGACCAGAAAATCCCCTGGGAGAATGCGCACTCTATTTAAGTAAATCGGGCTATTTGATCCATGGTACGAATAAACCGGCCAGCATTGGTCTTAAAGCATCCAATGGCTGCATGAGACTCTATCCGGAAAACGTGAAGATGCTCTACAATGACACTCCGGTTAATACGCCTGTAGTGATTGTCAGCCAGCCATATCTCATAGGCCAGCGTAATGGAATGCTCTACATGGAAGCTCATACGCCTCTGGAGGACTCGGGCGCCATTGAGCTGGAGAAGACATATGCAAAATTGAAAACTATTGAAAAGAAATCAGGCCGCACGCTTGACTGGAAAAAGGTTAAGGAAGTACAGGCCGAGGCCCGTGGGATTCCCGTTCCCATCTTCGAGATGAGTCAAGGAAGTGAAAAAGAGACTGCGAAAACCATAGAAGTCGAGCACCCGGACAAATTGTACGGCAGACCGGAAATACCGGAACTGAAACTGGATGCGTGGTATGTTCTGGCTGCTGATCTGCATGACGAGATCGATGCTCTGAGGCTCGCCGCCATTATCAACCACCAGGGGCCACAAATCCCGGCAAGGGTATTATCAAGGAGCAATGGCTACCGTGTTATCGCCGGCCCTTTCAATGATATCAGCGAGGCCAGAGAAGCAGCCAGACGCTTGAAGATTGATCTGGAAATAGACGGTATAGTGATTGAACCTGTCAAGAAGGGATAGTCGAAGCGCTGAATATTAACAGAAAGGAGGTGATTAGAGACAAAGAAAAGTCTTTTGGTAATCTCAATCGTAAACTTAACACAAAGGAGGTATTAGAGATGAAGACAAATCTTTTGGTGATCTCAATGATGCTTGTTATCGGTACTGCGTTGACGGGTTGTGCAACATCCGGCGACCTCGCAAAAGTGCAGGCGCAGCAAAAACTGATTGATGCGAAAGCTGATCAGGCAGTGCAGGATGCGCAAGCTGCCAAGGCCACAGCCGATGCGGCCAAGTTAAAGTCAGATGAAACATCAGCCCGCGCCGACAATGCCATTAAGGCGGCAGAGGAAAGGGAAAAGATCGCAGATGAAAAGGCGAAAAAGGCTGACGTGGCGTTTCAGAAATCGATGAGGAAGTAAGTCAGTTTCAAGGGAGCTGTCAGCTTTACCTTTGGTGCTCCGGACAAATGAAATGGCAGGGGCTCAAGACCCTGCCATTTCACCGCACCCGTCTTCAGAGCATCTTTGCCCCGCCCTCAATCGCAAAATCCTCGACGTAGCCCTGCTACGCCTGCGGTTTTGCTCAATCGGTCAAGACAAATCTGCCCCAAATCCGGGCGCGGTCCGACGCGACAGTTATTTACGAACAAGCTCTTAACCTGTCAAGCCGGGATATCGGGCTTAGATATTCCTGCCGGTTCTGCCATGGAGTGTGGAGATATATATGGGTAAGAAACAAAGAAGGATGGGTGGGTACTTTTACCTTGTCGTTTTCTGCATCTTGATGGCACCTATGCTCATCTGCGGATGCAGTCACTTCAATGAAGGATATCAGGCCAAACCAACCTTCGAAGAAGCGAATAATTTATTTAACCAGGAAAGCTACCAGGCCTCTCTGGACAAATACGAGCAGATTATTGAAAAATATCCCACGACAGCAGACAGGGTTCTCTTTGAGATGGGTATTATTTATGCGCATCCGAAGAATGAGCACAAAGATTATCAGAAATCCCTGGAATGTTTTCAGAAACTCATAAAGGATTACCCGGGGAGCGGGTACAGGCAGGACAGTGAGATGATGATATTTAATATCAATAATGTCACTCTCAAGGATAAGATGATTACCACGCAGGATACGATGATTACCACGCAGCAAACACAGATTGAGACTCTCCGGCAAGAGGTTAAAAGCAAGGAGAATGAGATTGTTACCCTGCAAAAAAAGATTGAAGCGCTCGAACAAAAGGTTTTTGCTTATGCGATCCGGACAGGATCGATAGATAAGATTCTGATAGAAAAAAAAGAACGACGATTGATGTTGATCTCAAAGGGTGAGGTGCTCAAAATCTACAAGATAGCCTTGGGGGGAAACCCGAATGGGCCTAAAGAATGCCAAGGCGATAACAAAACCCCGGAGGGAACCTACGTCATCGATTCACGAAACAAGGACAGCCGTTATCACCTGTCTCTTCATATTTCCTATCCAAACGAGAGAGACAAAAAGCGGGCAAGAGAACTGGGTGTTTCTCCGGGCGGAAACATCATGATCCACGGAATTAAGAATGGTTTCTCGTGGGTTGGTGATTCTCACGCAGAGGTTGACTGGACAAAAGGGTGTATTGCCGTAACAGACGAAGAAATAGAGGAAATTGCCAAGATAGCGCCAAAAGGCACGATTGTTGAGATAAAGCCATAGAAGACCGTATAATGAGTGTGGTGTCCCCGGGATTCTGACTCAGACAGGAAAACCCGCTTTTCGCGGGCTTTTTACTTACATTTCGAGACCTGCCCCCTGCCCTTTCCCCCTACCAGTTAATTCCATGATGCAAGCCTGATCCCTTTTCTTCATCGGTGATGACATCCCTCCGCAAAAACCAGACTGCCGCCAAAAGCGGTACGATCCAGAAGGCTGTCATCAGGATGAAACCAAGGAACTCGACCAGGTAGTACATGAAGGAGGGGGAGCTTGAAGCCCTGCTGATCGAGGCGATCAGGTTAGCCAGTTCGCTGGCGACGGCGAAGGCAATACCGCTCCAGGCAGCCGCCTCCAACCATTTTCTGGACCCTGGCCGCATCTTCAGGTACAGGGACCCGGCCGTTACAGTGTACATGCCGACGAGCGCCTGCAGAGTAGGAATCAGGCCGTGGGTCAGGTAGAGCCTGAACGGACCGGGAGTGTCTTCAAGCTCGGGAAGGACGGCTGCCGCCGGTTGAAACTGCCCGTAATCGCAGAGCCCCTTCACGCCACACAACAGTACGACAAATCCGACAAGGACGGCCACCTTGCCGACATACTCTATCGGAACCTCTACGACCGGTGCCGCCGGCACCGGCTCTTCTTCCGGCATCGGGAAGGCTTCGCCGGCAGCGTAATGCCGACGCTTTTTCTTCTCTTCCCGGTCCGCCCTTTCCAGCTCCAGGCTCATCAGGCGAAGTTCGGCCGCCGAAAGGGGCGGAACCTCTTCGTCCGGAACGGCGGCCGTTACAGCGCCGTTGTCTTCCGGGATTTCCTCTTCCGCAAGTTCGCCATCACGCAACTTCTCGTCGAAAACACAGAGCGCATCCATCAGGATTCCCTGCGCATCGATGTTGATTTCCCGGTTTATTTTGCCCGGATAGTACCGGTATTCATCGGCTGTGCCAACGGGCAGCACATCCATGATGAAGGTCCCTTTTTTCCAGGTCAGCATCTCGACGATGGTCAATTCTATGAGATGTTCCAGTCCCCGGTATGCGTCTTCTTCTTTGACTACCCCCTTGTCAAGGAGCGCTATGATCAATGGCTTGCGATCAGCCCCGGCGTTTTTTTGTTCCAGGAGTGCCTGGTCGAGAATTTCGGGAGTGATGATGTTGCGCTCGATGAGGATCGTGCCGATGCGGACGCTGTTGTTCACGTGGCTGGCGCTGACGATAGAGCCGTCCTTGAAGACCAGGCTGCTTTCGCGCTTGCGGCTTTTCACCCGCAGAATGCCCGACTTTCTCGTTGCATGCAAAAGCTGGATGACGTCGACAATCGGCAGGTCTTCCAGGTCTCCGGTAAAAGACACGGCGTGGGCTCCTCTCAAGAGTTATCGGTGGCTTGAGGTTGTGAGTTGTGTTTGCCGACTCGGGCCAGCCACGTGCGATTTTGAAATTGCACTGCAAAATAAAAAAAGCCGGGCGCGGAAATATCAGGGATATTTCGGCAACCCGGCTGTCTCTTGGGAGACCCTATAGGCTTTCCGCCCCACCCTCACGGATGGTTAAGTATTATCGTCTACCACCTTTGTCTATGTTGTTGAAAGTTAAACACAATAATGAAAACATGTCAACCCCAGAGGAGATCTCCTTACTCCCTGCTTGAAAGAGCCGCCAGTATCTCGCGCAGGTGATCGATGTGAAACTGGATGTGGTACTCGCCCAGCGGAGAATTTTTCAGCTTCGGGATATTCTCTTAACTTGAGTCGCTTCTCTCGCCCGTCACCAGATTGACTTCGACCGAAAGCTTGTTATTGTTTAAGGGGCAAAAAACAAACAATAAATTCTTCTATCCACAAAACCAAACGTAAGCATTATGCAAGATTTTTTCCACTATATGTCGGTTTACCTGATTACCGTCGTGCCATTGACGGCGGCGATATTCGTATTCTTCAAGTTCTTCCTGAAGATGAGAGAATGGTATGCATCCGACGGAATCATGCTCATTATTCCTGGTGCTATTTATTTCTTGATGGAAAAAATGAGGCCGGACAAGCTAATCGGGATCGGCATGCGGATGCCGGACAACATCGATTCTTCCATAATTATCGGTATTCTCTGTTCACTGACGTTTCTGATCAGGTGCTTCAGTGCCATCAAAAGAAGGGAAGATGCAAAAAAAATCTCCTACCTGTCCGTTATCGCCATGACCATATTAACCATCTTTGTACTGATATTTGCGCCACCTTTTACCAATCAATAGGAGACGTGCCAAAGGAGGATAAAATGAAAAAAAGAGTCGATAGACGGGAGTTCTTGAAACTCGCAGGTATCGGAAGTGTCGTTTTCGTTGCCGGCTTAGACAGTCTCGCGTTTGCCGTTGGGGAAAAGGGGGCGAAGGACGACTTTTTCTTCATCCAGCTCTCCGACACCCACTGGGGGTTCAGCGATCCCAAGGTCAATCCCGACTTCGCGGGCACACTGAAGAAGGCCGTTGCGCAGGTGAACAGCCTCTCCACTCAACCTGATTTCATCATGTTCACCGGTGACCTCTCCCATACTACCGATGACGAAAAGGAGCGGCGCAAGCGCCTGGCCGGGTTCCGCGACATCGTCGCCGGACTGAAGGTTAAAACCGTCCATTTCATGCCGGGCGAGCACGACGCATCCCTCGACAACGGCGCCGCGTTCCAGGAGTTTTTCGGCGCGACGCACTACACCTTCGCCCACAAGGGGGTGAACTTCATCGTTATCGACAACGTGTCGGACCCGACCGGGAGCATCGGCGACGCTCAGCTGCAATGGCTCGAGGAAGAGTTGAAGAAGCTCAACAAGGATGCGCGGATCGTGGTTTTCACCCATCGCCCGCTGTTCGATCTCGCTCCCACGTGGGACTGGGCGACCCGTGACGGGGCAAAGGCCATCGAACTCCTCATGCCCTACAAGAATGTGGTCGTTTTCTACGGCCACATCCACCAGGAGAATCACCATTTGACCGGCCATATCCCCCACCATGCCGCCCATGGGCTGATGTACCCCCTGCCTCCCCCGCTTTCCCAGCCGAAAAAGGCTCCGGTACCGTGGGACCCCGCCGTTCCCTACAAGAACATGGGCTTCCGCGGCGTCGAGGCTAAGGTGCAGAAGGCCGACTACTCCGTCACCGAATACCCGATAAAAGAAGGATAGCGCCATGAATCCTTCGAAAATGATCGCTGCCGCCACCTGCCTCCTGGCAGTCGCGCTGATGGCCGGTGCCGTCGGGGGCGCTTTCGCGGATGGGGCTGGCCAGGTAATCCAGGTGACCGCCAAGCGCTACGAATACAACCCGAGCGAGATCACCGTGAAGAAGGGGGTGCCGGTAATACTGGAGTTCACTTCCCTGGACCGGCCCCACGGCTTCAACTGCCCGGACCTGGGGATCCGTACCAATATCATGCCGGGAAAGGTCAACCGGGTCCAATTCGTGCCGCAGAAAGCCGGCACTTTCGAGTTCCACTGTGACCTTTTCTGCGGCGAAGGGCATGAAAACATGACGGGGAAGATCATCATTACCGAATGACCGTTCCCAGGAATTCAGGAATTCGGGGGACATCCATTAAACCCGCATCGTGAAAAGGGGACAGGTTGCTTTATTGAACAAAACAGCCTGTCCCCTTTTTTGTAGTGGTGTCCCCGGGATTCTGACTCAGACTAGAAGGCCCGCTTTCAGCGGGCTTTCTAGTTGGTGAGGAGCGGCGGGGAAAGAAATTTACTTACATTTCAACGGCCTGTTGCCCAAACTACTTTTCTCGTGAAGCAGAGATTATTCGCCGTGTAATGAATCCGCAGCTATCTTTGATTCACTGATGCATGATCTTTGAAAAACAGCCCTGAGTTAATATCCAACGGCCATAAGACAGCCTCTATTGCCGACATAATCGTCGCTTTAGCCACTTCTGGCGCTATTTGCCTGGCCTTTACTCTTGCTGCTACAGCCTTTTGAGGTTTTGATCCATACCTGATCAAAGTCTGGATATTCTGGAGCGCACAGGTGAGATACTCCTGAATCTTCATCTTCCAGAGTCCTCGCCACCGCGCATGGTCGAAGTCGTAGCGGGTTGATCTGGCAAATGAACGTTCCATTAGGTGCTGCCTTGTTTTTATGTCCCTTTTGGCCTCGACTGAATGGCTCCGTTCGCGCATGGTATTCAGTTCGTCCTGTCGCAGGTGGCGCTTGACCGTTCGTCCGGCTTTGTTCCTGGTGCATTGCTCGCGCAACTCGCAGACCGCACAGACTTTCTTGGGCGCCCCATAATCACTGCTCTCTCTCTGCATATGCAGTGATTTACGCTTAAGCAGGTTTCCGGTCGGGCAGCAGTACGTATCACTTTGCGGGTCATATCGGAACTGATCGTCGGAAAATATGTTGAGCTTTGCTATTCGCTTACGATTGGCTTTCCCCATGTCCGGCATATGCGCCTTGACGCCTAGATCAAGGCAAGCAAGATAGTTGTCAATGGTGCCGTACTTGCTGTCTGCTACTACGGTGTCAACCTTGATTCCGGTTGTCGTCTCATGTTTCTCCAAGAGCGGCAGCATCAGATGAGCTTCGTTGATATCTCCAGAGGCAGCATCGGTTGCGGTAATGACTTCGTTCTTTCCATCTACTGCCCGGTGTACCTGGTAAGAGAGCTTCGGCTTGCCACGGTTGACGATGGCTGCATCCGGGTCGGTACTGGAAATGTAGCGGCTGTTCTTCTCCTCATAGTACCGTGAAGAATCAGTACTTTCGTTCCCCTCTGCCAGACGGGCTTCCAACTTCTTGTAGTTCCTGTGGAGCTGGTATTTCAGGTTTTTCGTGTCGAGGACAGAGTTATTGGAGGCATTGGCATCGATCAGGCTTGAATCGACAAATATCTTGCTGCCGTCAACCAGTCCGGCTTGGACGCACTGCAGGACTATGCGTTCGAAAAAGCTTTGAAATACCTC
>JBGPCQ010000088.1:0-12151 GCA_041481895.1 Geobacteraceae bacterium
TCCACCATCAGCCAGATCGGCTACATGATGCTCGGGGTCGGGGCCGGGGCGCTCACCGCCGCCACCTTCCACCTCCTGGTGCACGCCTTTTTCAAGGCGCTCCTGTTCCTCGGGGCGGGGTGCGTCATAGCCGCCATGCGCCACGAGCAGGACATCTTCAGGATGGGGGGGCTGCGCCGTGCCATCCCGCTCACCTTCTGGCCCTTCCTGGCGGGGGCGGCCTGCCTGGCAGGACTGCCGCTCACCGGGGGCTTTTTCAGCAAGGATTCGATCCTGGCGGCGGTCTGGATGAAGGGGGGAGTGCTGTTCGGCGGCCTCTACCTGCTCGGGTTGATTACTGCGCTCTTGACGTCGGTCTATACCTTCCGGGTTATCTACCTTGTGTTCGGCGGCCCCGGTTCTGTCCCCCCTCCCTTGACGGACCCAAACAGTGGGCCTAAAGGAGGGGGCGAGGGGGAGGGTGAATCAACTGCTCTCACCCCCACCCCAACCCTCCCCCGTCAAGGGGGAGGGAGCGTAAGAGTCATGGAAGCAGTGCTGGTTCCCCTAGCACTATTGGGCCTGTTTGGCGGCTTTCTCAATCTTCCGTCGTATCTGGGGGATGGCTGGCTGGGGGGATTCTTCTTACCATTGTCAGGCGGGAAAGAAGCGGAGCCGCCCCGCGTCCTTGAATTGACCCTTCAGCTTGTTGCGTGCATCGCAGCACTGGCCGGCTTGGCGATCGCCCATCTCCGCTACGGCGGGGAAAGACGGCACGAGCGGGTCGAGGCTGCAGCCGGACCGGAATCGCAGCTAGTGGCGTTTTTCCGCAATGGCTGGCGGTTCGACGATCTGTACCGCTTCATGTTCATCCGTCCCTTTGAGGCGCTTGCCAAAGTCCTCTGGGAGCGGATCGACGAAGGAGTGAT
Organism: Geobacteraceae bacterium; assembly: GCA_041481895.1. Classification (GTDB taxonomy): domain Bacteria; phylum Desulfobacterota; class Desulfuromonadia; order Geobacterales; family Geobacteraceae; genus JAMPXD01. The sequence continues at coordinate 909 of JBGPCQ010000088.1, forward strand.
CGATGACTCCCTCGACCGGCTCTCCAGTCTGCTCGGCAGGGCCGGGCAGGGGCTCGGCTCGTGGGCCACGGGCCGGGTCTCGGTCTATCTCCTGAGCCTGGCTGCGGGGCTGGCGCTGATACTGGTCTACCTGGCGTGGGTGGTGGCATGGTAGGCTACCCGATCCTGACAATCCTGCTCTTCCTCCCCCTGGCGGGTGCCCTCTGCCTCTTCCCGATTTGGAGCCGGGAGCGGTGGGTAAAGCCCATTGCCCTGGCGGCAGGGGTGCTGGAGCTTGCCCTGACGGCGTGGCTGCTCATGACTGCATCCGGCCTGCCGCAGACGCCGGGCGCGTCCCCCGGCTTCTTCCTCTGGGAGGACGCCGCCTGGATCGAGCGCTTCGGCGTCCGCTACACCCTTGGCATGGACGGGATCAGCGGGCTTCTGGCCCTTTTGACCGCGTTCATCACGGTGATCGCCCTGCTGGTTTCCTGGCGGGGGGTAAAGGAGCGGGTTGCGCTGCACTACCTGCTCATCCTGGTCATGGAAACCGGCCTCATGGGGGTCTTCCTCTCTCTCGACCTCTTCCTTTTCTACCTCTTCTGGGAGGTGATGCTGGTCCCGATGTTCTTCCTGATCGGCATCTGGGGGCACGGCCGGCGGATTTATTCGGCGGTGAAGTTCTTCCTCTACACCATGTTCGGCTCGCTCCTGATGCTCCTGGCAATCGTCGGGATCTACCTGATCCACGGGGCACAGACCGGAATCTACAGTTTTGCACTCTCCGCGCTTGTGCAGACAACGCTCAAGCTCGATGTCGCCTGCTGGTTCTTCGCCGCGTTTCTCCTCGCCTTCGCCATCAAGGTGCCGCTCTTTCCGCTCCACACCTGGCTCCCCGATGCCCACACCGACGCCCCGACCGCCGGCAGCGTGCTCCTGGCAGGCCTCCTCTTGAAGACCGGCGCGTACGGAATCATCCGCTTCGGTTACCCCCTGTTCCCCGAAGCGGCCAGGATATTCACCCCGCTCCTCCTGACGGTCGCCGTCATCGGCATCATCTACGGTTCGTGGGTGGCGTATGCCCAGACCGACATGAAGCGGCTGGTAGCCTACTCCAGCGTCGGACACATGGGGTTCGTCGCCCTCGGGATCGCCGCCTGGACCCCGGTATCCCTCTCCGGGGCCGTTCTGCAGATGGTGAACCACGGCGCCACGACCGGCGCGCTCTTCGCCCTGGTCGGCATGCTCGACGAGCGGACCGGGACACGGGAGATCGGGGCTTACGGCGGACTCTGGGGCAAGGCCCCCCTGTTCTCCGCGTTCTTCCTCCTGTTCAGCATGGCCTCGGCCGGTCTGCCGGGGCTCAACAACTTCACCGGGGAATTCCTGATCCTCGCCGGGTCGTTCCGGGTTGCCCCTCTGGCCGCGGCCCTGGCGATTGTCGGCATCATCCTCCCCCTCGTCTACACGATCAGGCTGGTGCAGGAACTGCTCTTCGTGACCGAGCGGCGGCCCATGGCCCTGGCCGACCTCTCGCTGCGTGAAGGGGGGATTCTGGTTGTTATGGCTCTCGCGGTAGTCTACCTGGGGGTTCATCCCGCGCCGCTTTTAGAAATCCTCAAGGTGCCGGTGGCTTTGTTGACCGGAACACCTTAACAGCTGTAACCTTATAAGCAATTTTGGCCACAGATAACGGCGGATAACGGCGGATGAAATCTGAACTGCTAGATTCTTTTGGGTTATGAACCCGGAGATTATTATGTCTTTATCTGATTTTATCTGCCTTTATCTGTGGCCAAATAACAGGTTTTTGTCTGCCATGCTTGGTTGTCAGGCAGCCTTTCTGATTTGTTCAACTATAGATACGAAATACCCGTTTTTACGGAGCATGTAAATGTCAGCTGCCGAACTCTGGACAATCATGCCGATTTTGATCCTCGCCGCCGGAGCACTGGCAGTGCTGCTTCTCGGTGCGGTCGCGCCGGGGCGTTACGGGACGTGGATCGGCGTCGTTGCCCTCCTCGGTGCGGCTATCTGCTGCTTCCAGGCCCCGCCCCATACGGTGATCCCGTCTTTCGGCCTGGCGCTCACCCCCTTCGCCCGGTTTTTCACGGTTCTCTTCTCTCTGACCGCCCTCCTCGTTCTCCTTCTTTCCCACGATTACAACGAACGGCGCGGCATTACCGGGGAGGAATATCCTGCCACCGTGCTTTTCGCTGCCTTCGGCATGGGGGTCCTCAGCGCTGCGACAAACTTCCTGACCCTCTTCCTCGGGCTCGAAGGGCTGACCTTCGGCTTCTATTTTCTGGTTGCCATCGACCGTGAGCGGCCGGAGGCGGGAGAGGCGGGGCTTAAATACCTCCTGATGGGGGCCGTTTCCGCGGCCTTCACGGCCTTCGGTATCGCCCTCGTCTACACGGGGGTCGGGACACTGGAGATCACCCCGGCCATGAAGGCCCTGGCCGTGGCAGGAAGGGAGAACCCCCTCCTGCTTGCCGGGGCCGGCTTTCTGTTGGCCGGCATCGCCTTCAAGGTGTCGCTCGTCCCGGCCCACCTCTGGACGCCCGACGTTTACGAGGGGGCGCCGACACCGGTGGTCGCCTTTCTTTCGACCGCCTCCAAGGGGGCTGCGGTCGCCTTTCTTCTCCTCCTCCTTGCGGCGGCGGGAGGAGCGGGCCCCCTGCGGACGCCCCTCTGGACGCTCGCGCTCCTCTCCATGATCGTGGGGAACCTGGCGGCCCTGCTGCAGAGGAACCTGAAGAGGATGCTCGCCTACTCGGCGATCGCCCAGATGGGGTATGTCGCCCTGGCGCTGCTCGTGGTCGGGAAGGGGGGGTATGAAGCGGCCGCCTTTTACGTGGTTGCCTACACGGCCATGAACCTCGCCGCCTTCGGCGCAATCGCCTCGCTCACAGGGGAGACGGAGCCCGCAGACCTGGAAGCTTACCGGGGGCTCGGCTACAGCCGGCCGTTCCAGGGGGGTATCCTGGCACTGGCCATGTTCTCCCTGGCCGGCATCCCCCCCACCGCCGGCTTTATCGGCAAGTTCTTCATCTTTTCCGCCGCCTTGAGGGGAGGGGAGGTCGGGCTGGCGGTCATCGGCATACTGACTGCGGTCGTTTCGGTCTATTACTACCTGAGGGTGGTGGTCAACCTCTACATGCGCCCGGCCGATACCGGGGACATTACCGCCGCCGGCACATTCCCGGAGATGGTCGCCCTCGTGTGTGCGGCTGCCGTGATCCTGTTCCTGGGGATCTATCCGGGGCCGCTTCTGGATATGATCGACCTGTTCGCACGATGAGACTGCATGCCATGACCAAACCATCCATAACCAGGGAATCGGGCCGCCATTTCCTCACCGACCGGATCAGGGAAGAGGTGGACTGGTGGGACACACCCCAATCGCGGGGAGACGCCCCTCCGCCCGTCCAGAAGCCGGCGCCGGAGGGCGCACCCCTCGTTCCCCTCCCGGCGCGGGAAGAGTGGCAGATTCCCCCCTGCGACCTTGTAGATGCCATCTCCCGGCGGGAGAGCCGCCGAAAATTCCTCCCCGGCACGCTCACCCTCGGTGAGCTGGCGTTTCTCCTCTGGAGCACCCAGGGGGTCCGGAAACGCCTCCACGAGGCGGCGGTGCTTCGGACCGTCCCTTCCGCCGGCTGCCGCCATCCTTTCGAGACCTACGTCGTTGTCCTGCGGGTCGACACCCTTTCCCCCGGGATCTACCGCTATCTCCCCCTCGACCACGCACTCGTGCGGGAACGGACCCCCGATCACCTCGCGGAGCGGGTAACGGCCGCGTGCCGGGGGCAGCGCTTTGCCGGGGAAGCGGCGGCCACCTTCATCTGGACTGCCGTTGCCGGCCGGACCGAATGGCGGTATGCCGAAGCGTCCTACAAGGTGATCGCGCTCGATGCCGGTCATGTCTGCCAGAATCTCTATCTCGCCTGCGAGGCGATCGGCGCCGGCACCTGTGCCATAGCCGCCTACAACCAGGGTCTTGCCGATGAACTGGTGGGGGTGGATGGGAATGAGGAGTTCGTTGTGTATCTCGCGCCGGTGGGGAGGGTTGGGTAACGTTGAAGGATGAATTATGAATTATGAAATTTCGACCTTGACTTCTTCATTCATGATTCGCCCTTCCAGAGCCACCAGTTCCCAGCCCCTTATTCTCACGTTAAATCCGTTGGCACAAGACCGGAAAAGTGTATAAATGCGCATTAATTGAAGGGGTACAGATGACACGCGGGGAGATTTCATGGACGCTGACGATTTCAAGAAAATAGAAGATATGTTCAAGCGTCATGTCGATGTGGCGTCTGAAAACTTCAAGCATCATGTCGGCATCATGTCCGAGAGCATTAATCAGAAACTGGATTTAATTATTGCTACGCAGCACTTGATGGGTGAGAAGCTGCCAGTCCCCACGCCTGCGCGCCGGAGCGAACCAGCGCGAAGGAGCGTCCCGAATCCGGTTCTCCTTTCATAATTCATAATTCATCCTTCATAATTGCAGTTCTCCGTTCATCCTTCATAATTCATCCTTCATAATTTCCCGCTGTTATGGCACTCCACGCAGGCCGGGTCTGCAACCCTCCGCTTCAGGGAGGACTCGCGGTCTTTCGGCCGGCCTTTGCCCATCAGCTTTTCCCCGACCTTGTGACAGTCGAAGCAGCCGATACCTTTTGCCTGGGTGGCCTTGTGCATGCGGACCATGGCGGGGTTCTTGCTGTGGCAGACGTTGCATTCGAAGGCGCGAGCCGTATTGTCGGAAATGAATAAAGCGCACAACAGCAGTGCACAACAGGCAGCATGTTGAATCATCAGGTAACACCTCCGGAATATTTTCCTACGTTAGTATCTGTAACTGCATCCGGGGGGATTGGTTTGACCAAGGTCAAGGAGGAAGGATTATCTCATGGGCGAAAGGGCATGCGACGTTAAAACCTTGACATGAAAAGGGAAAAGTGCAATAAATGCGCGTACATCGATTAGATTCCTGCAATGTTTATCCTGCACGCAGCAGATTGTACGGAAGGTTGGATGCGTTTTACATCTCGATGGTTCATGAAGGGGCAAAATGAGTTTTCCCTTTTCACCATTCACCGTATTTAAGAGACCTGTATTGATGATAGGCAAGGGCCGCTCGGGTCAGCTTTCAGGCTGATGGGGCGGCTTTTGTAATTTGACCTTGAGACAAAGTTGCATTCTTGCAATCTTGACCCTACTGTCCCTTGAAAGGAAAAATAAGGATTTGAATGCATTTTAGTGAGAGGTTAAAATGAAGGTTTTGAAAAATGTGCCGCCAACACCGGAACAGCTCCCTATAATTCACCGTAATGATCCTGGTGTAACAATTATTCGAGGATCGGCGGGAAGTGGGAAGACTACAACTGCACTATTGCGCATAAAGTTTTTAGCCGCAGCATGGACGACTCGCCATCGTAGGTTAGGAATTGATAGGCCTGTAAAAATGTTGGTACTGACTTACAACAAAACTTTACGAGGATATATCAAAGAGCTTACTGACCAACAGGTCCCAGACGAGGCAACTGTTGAGCTTGATGTTAAGACATTTGCAAAATGGGCTTACGATGAACTGGGCGGGACAATTTTAATAAACACCAAGGAAAGAACCGCAAAACTTTATTCTTTGGCTGCTGGTTTCAAAAATACTCGTTTTATTATAGAAGAAGTCGATTACGCAATGGGTAAGTTTTTGCCAAAGGATATTGGAGAATACATTGAATGTGAAAGGGTAGGAAGAGGGGTTTCACCTAGGTGCGACAAATCGTTGCGGCAGACGATAATTGATGACATTATTGAGCCTTATACTGAATGGAAAAACGAAAGACGTGAGCTTGACTTTAATGATCTTGCTGTGCGACTTTTCAATGTATCTGAACCCATTAATGTATACGATGTAGTTGTTATAGATGAAGCACAAGATTTTTCGGCTAATGAAGTTAGAGCAATTACGAAGCAATTGGCAGATGATCATTCCATTACATTTGTTCTGGACGCAGCGCAAAGTATTTATGCAAAAAACTTCACATGGCGTGAAGTAGGGTTGACAGCAAAGGGTAGCCAAATTTTTAAGCTGAGCAAAAACTACAGAAATACCAGCGAAATTGCAGCATTTGTTTCTCCAGTACTTGTTGGAGTTGATATCGGTGGCGATGAAGGCGCTATTCCAAACTTCGAAAATTGCAGTAAACATGGGCCTCTTCCAAACGTAATTATAGGGACATATCTCCAGCAACTAGACTGGTCTATCTCATATTTACGAGAAAATGTCGATTTAGAGAACGAATCGGTAGCCTTTTTGAAACCTTTGGGAGGGAACTGGTTCAAAACCTTACGTGGGAGATTGTTGAAAGAGGATTTAGAATTTGTTGAATTGACCCGTAAAAGTGATTGGCCTGGCGGCACAGAAAATATTGCTGTTTGCACAATGCACTCTGCTAAAGGGCTAGAATTCGATCATGTAATAGTGCTGGGGCTGAATGATGAAATGACACCGCATGGAATGGAGCCAGGAGATGTGCAGTTGGATACGTTACGCCGTCTCTTGGTGATGGCCCTTGGCCGTGCTCGGACTTCAATTGTTATCGGTTATAAAGAACTAGAAGCTTCTTCGCTCGTTCGCTATTTTAAAGAGGGCACCTTTAATGAGGTTAGATTGTGACGATGACTATTGAAGATGTTTTTCGTGAAAAGCAAATTACACAAGTGTTGCACTTTACTACAACAAAAGGTTTACTCGGAATTTTAGCCTCCGGGTTTGTTAAATCGCGTAAACGCTTGCCAGAAGATGAATACCTGGAATGTATTTACGAACCTAATTGTCACATTAGATATGATGCTGCCTGGCTAGATTATGTAAATTTGTCAATTGAAGTGATAAACAAAGACTTTTTTGGGATTTGCTCTAGCAAGTGGCATGCCAATAGCCAATGGTGCATACTCTCCTTCAGGCCTGAGATAATGACCCATGAAAATGTTTATTTTGCCACTACGAATAACAGATATACCGGTGTAATTAGGGAGGCTGGAGTATCTGGCTTGTTGTCTTTGTTTGCACCCAGAATAAAGCAATGGGACGAAAAATACGTATTGCGGACTACGCAAAAACCTTACAATCCAACATGTTCTCAGGCTGAAGTTCTTTATCCGGGAGAGCTTCCAATTACGTATCTTCAACACATTATTTTTTCAGAGCATGAACAACAAGACAACTTAGCTGGGCAACTAGCTGCTTTAGGGTACAGCCAAATACCGCACATAGTTGATGCAACTTATTTTAGATAGATATGCCGAGGCAAAAATGGATTTAAATAATCATGTAAGAAACTCAGCTCTATGGGCAGCATACGGTGATGCTATTGGATTCATATCCGAATTAGCAACATTATCCAATCTTAAGCAAAGAGCAGGTGTAACCCATTTAGTAAAAACAGTTCCTTGGAAAAGACGTATAGGTGGTAAATTTGGAGTTAATATTGCTTTGCCCGCAGGGTGTTATTCTGATGATACTCAGTTGCGTCTTTCTGTTTCACGGGCGATTGGTGCTAAAGGCTTTTTTGATGTCGAGGCTTTTGCGAAAGTCGAGCTTCCTATTTGGACTAATTATGCTTTAGGCGCGGGAAGGGGGAGCAAGTGTGCTGCTTTAAGCATTACTAAACGGAATGCAACATGGAATAACAACTTTTTCGAGTCAGATGATCTCCAATATGTGAACATGGGTGGTAATGGTGCGGCAATGCGTATTCAACCCCATGTTTGGAGTTTTCCCCTTTCGGGAGACAAGCTGATTTTAATCCGAGATATTATTCGTGATTCAATCACTACTCATGGCCACATGCGTGGTATCCTTGGTGCGGTATTCCATGGATTATCCCTTCTTCAAGCTTTGCAAAACAATGTAGTACCGTCTCCCAATGATTGGGTTGAATGTCTTAAAGATCTGATGCTTGTTTCACAAGTTATTAAGGACGATGACCAACTATCATATGTATGGTTACCACTCTGGGAAAAGACGAGTAAAAAGATTTTGAAGGATGAATGTATTCAGGTTATCGACGAAATTTACTTCGACATTAATAGTATTCAGCATTTTTTAATCGACAAAGAACTATCGCAATATCACGATATTGTATCAGCTGTGGGTGGATTCAAGGCTGAAAATAAAGGGTCTGCGGTTAAAACTGCAATTCTTGCCAATGTTCTTGCATATTTAGCAAGTGGCAATCCTGAGAAAGCAGTTGTTAATTCTGCTAATGAAATCGGCAGCGATACTGACACGATAGCAACAATGGCTGGCGCTATTGCTGGAGCAGTTGCAGATGATGCTCCTAGTGGGAAATTACTGGATTATGAATATATAGTTTCTGAAGCAGATCGTATGTATAAAATTGGTCAAGGAATGGGCAGTGAAACGTTTAGTTATCCTGACCTTCTTTCATGGACTCCACCAAGTAATCAGCTAGATGTACTTCAAACAACTCCAAATGGAATGAGATTTTCCGCCTTAGGGGAAGTTACCCCTTTTGGTAATGAAGTTGCTGGTGAAAATAATACCACTATGTGGCAATGGTTTAAATCGTCTTATGGTCAAAGCTTTCTTATAAAGCATAGACCTATTCCAAAACATTCTGATAATACTAATGATACTTTTATTGGTAAATATAGGAATAATATCATTCAAAAAGATAATAATAAGGAAGAGATTAAATCTAATAGAGTAAATAAAGATAACAACTCTCCTAACAAGGATAACAACATATTATATAATGTCGAGATCAAGCCCCCGAATACCATTGATGAGGCTCTTGATGCTGTAATTAAAGCAAGATTTAATAGCAACGTACTTGGTGAAATGTTTCTCAAAATTCTTGATTCTGATGACAATGTCGAAAGGTGCATTGCGTTTGCCGCTTTGGTCGCGAAAGCAAGGCTAGTAAGGAGGGGGAAATAATCATCGTTACCGCCAAGACTGCTCTGAGGAGGAATAAGGGTAAGATCTCAGCATTTAACAAGGACTGTTGCGACCCCTGATTATTCTCGATCCATTATTCTTCTTTGGCCACTTTGCGGCGAGTGTAATGCAAAAGATAAAGGGCAACGACGGAGAATACCGTATCCTCGCAGCCCGTTTCTACCGAAGCTGCTGTCGGAGGTGGTGCGGGTGAATGATGCGGAGAAATACTTGAAGGAGCTGGAGGTATGACCACGGAGAAGCGAACACGTCGGATGTTCTCTGTAAAGGAAGAGCTTCTGAAAAAATCTCGTGAAGCTGCACTTGCCGCGGTTCAGATTTTCAACAACCCGAATATAACTTTCAAATCCGAAACATACATTGTCCTCATGATTGTTGCCTGGACCTATCTTCTTCATGCCTACTACCGCAGCCAGAAAGTTGATTATCGTTACTTCACCAAGGGATCAAAACGGAAACAGTATGACCGCACCAAGCATGGTGCCTACAAATACTGGGAATTGGAACGTTGTCTGAACGACAAGAAATGCCCTCTTGATCACAACGTCGTTCAAAACCTAACTTTTTTAGTCGGTCTTCGCCATGAGATTGAACACCAGATGACTACACGGATTGACGATTTACTCAGTGCCCGTTTTCAAGCATGTTGTATAAATTATCACGAGGCCATTACTCTTTTGTTTGGAGAACCATACGGCATTGCGAAACACCTTGCCTTCAGTTTGCAATTCTCATCGCTCAGTGAAGAGCAGGTTGATTCTCTCAGCAAACATACCGGGCTCCCCTCTCATATCAAGCGGTATATCGAAGGATTCGATGGAACGCTTACGTCGGAAGACTTTGCAAGTCAGAAATATGCGTATCGCGTGATCTTCGTTCCAAAAACTGTGAACCATCCAAATCAGGCAGACCAGGTTATCACTTTTGTAAAAGCTGATTCAGAAATCGCGAAGACTGCTAACGCCACCTATGCTGTAATCAAAGAAACAGAACGTCCTAAATGGCTACCCTCTGAAATAGTGACGATAATAAAAGACGAAGGTTTCCCGAGGTTTGGTATTACACAGCACACGAACCTCTGGAAGAACTGCGATGCAAAAAAAAGCTTTAAGGGGTATGGCGTCCAAGTGGCGAAGGCGTGGTATTGGTATGACTCATGGCTTGATGAGGTTCGGAGGCATTGTAGGGAAAATGCAGAGAGATACAGATAACTAAATCGAGATGGTCATAAGCTCGGGAAAAGTGAGGTCTTTGCATTTGGTGATTTGCATCGAGAGGTCAGGGTTAAGCCTGCATGAGTGTGCGGAATGGCAAGGATGAAGGATGAAGGATGAATTATGAAAAAAGGCAAAACGCAGAAAGGCAAGGATGAATTATGAATAGAATTCTTGAAAAAAAGCCCGCACAAAGCGGGCTTTCCTGATTTTCCCTAAGGGCTTTTAACGGTCGGTGACGAGACTACACAAACTCCACTATCAATCGTTTGCCGAGTGCTGCCGCTGCCCGCTCCAACTGTTTGAGGGTAGGGGAATGATGGGGATTCTCCAGGCGTTGGGCGGCTGGCCAACTTGTCCCTAGTGTGCGGGCGAGGTCAGAAAGGCTTCTGTCCTTACGGGAAAGACGGATTAGCAATGCCGTTTGCGTTGCGGCGTCCGGAGCAACGGCGTACTGACCAGGTTGGAGTGGCGATGGTAACGGGATATCAAGTTTATCGTCCATGCGACAATCGATAATAACGGTCAATACTTCCGCCGCATTGAATAGCGCTTCTTCGAGAGTTGCTCCTTCTGTAAAAGCTTCTTCAATATCGATAAACTGGACGAGAAACCCGGATGGCTCCTGGGGCTCGATGGTGCATGGATATTCAATTTTCATTTCAATTTTACCCCCGTTTGACGTTCTATTGCAGCGATCAGCCCTTTGCCCAGATCGGCAGTCCCATGAACCGGGACAGGGACGGTCTTGCCATCCTTTTTGAGGACATGGTGACTGCCACCCACTCTGATTAGCACCCATCCCTGTTGTTCCAGCAGTTTGATGACTTGTTTGCCATTCATAGCAATACGATATATCACAGAAGATATAATGTCAACAGCGCAGTAAAATCGGGGGACATCATTCTTAATTCCCATCCCACACCGCTCCAATAAAAAAGCCGCTTCTTGCGGAAGCGGCTTTACGGGCTGGTAACGCAGACATGTTCAATACCCTTCATCCTTCATGAATTCCAGTTCCTTGTACGCCGCGTCCAGCTTATTCTGGAGCA
>JBGPCQ010000089.1:0-11966 GCA_041481895.1 Geobacteraceae bacterium
CTGTTCCGGGAGAAATGGCAGGAGTCCGGCCTCCACGAGATCGTCAGCCACGACATCTACCTCGTCAACCTGGCGGCCCCCGCAGGCGAAGTGCGCGACAAGAGCCTGGCCGCTTTTCGCGAGGAGATGGAGCGCTGCAGCCGGCTCGGCATCGGCAAAATCGTCATGCACCCCGGCGCCCACACCGGCGACGGCGAGGAAACGGGAATCAAACGGATCATCGAGGCGTTCGACCGGCTCTTTCCTGCGGTGCCGGAATACACCGGGAAGGTCCTCCTGGAAATCACCGCCGGACAGGGGTCCAACATCGGCTACCGGTTCGAGCACCTGAAAGCCATCATCGACGGCTCCGCTTTCCCCGGCCGCTTCGCGGTCTGCCTCGACACCTGCCACACCTTCGCCGCCGGTTACGACATAAGCACCGAACAAGGGTACCGCCAGACCTTCGCCGCATTCGACCGGATAATCGGCCTCGACCGGCTCCAGGCCTTCCATGTTAACGACTCCAAAAAGGGGTTGAACTCCCACGTCGACCGGCACGAGCAGATCGGGCAGGGAGCCCTGGGGCTCGACCCGTTCCGCTTCCTTATGAACGACCCCCGCTTCGTGAATATCCCGAAGATACTGGAAACACCCAAGGGGGATAATGACGAGATGGACGCCATCAACCTCAAGGTGCTGCGGGACCTCATCAAGAGCGGAAGCGCGGAAGGAAAACAACAAAAGCGCTGAAGGCCGGAATAACAATGCAGTTCCTTCCGGACTTTCGTTCTTCCGCGCTTTAAGAGGCAACCATGAAAGAAAAGATCGAGATCATCCAGACCGACATCACCCGGCTGGCGGTTGACGCCATCGTCAATGCGGCCAACAAGAGCCTCCTGGGAGGAGGAGGGGTGGACGGCGCCATCCACGAGGCCGCCGGTCCCGAGCTCCTGGCTGAGTGCCGGACGCTGAACGGCTGTGCCACCGGCGATGCCAAAATCACGAAAGGTTACCGCCTCCCTGCGCGGCATGTCATCCACACGGTCGGTCCGGTCTGGCACGGCGGCGAAAAAGGCGAACCCGAACTGCTGGCGTCCTGCTACCGCCGCTGCTTCACAGTAGCCGCGGCAAACGGCCTGAAAAGCATTGCCTTCCCCGCCATCAGCGCCGGCGTCTACGGCTACCCCATGGACCGGGCGTGCGGGATCGCCATGACCGAGGCAGAGGCGGCACTGGCGAACTACCCGGAACTGGAGAGGGTGCTCTTCGTCCCGTTCAGCCGCGAGGCGCTGGCGATCTACCGGGAGACCTTTGCACGGGTGTTCGGCCGGCACTGAAACAGCAAAAACCGTGCAGGCCGTCATAGTCCGGAACTGCGCTTAGTTAAACAGAAGTTTGAGGTTCAGACCATGAAACGATTGTCAATCTGCCTGATTATAGGCCTATGCTGCGCGGTGAGCATAGCTGCTCCTGCGCACGACCTCGATCCGCTGAAGAGTTTACAGCAGGTAAGCGGCTTCCCGAATATCGACGCCAAACGGTTGATGGGAGGCGAGATACTTGGCCAGCGCGGCCCGTTGATGAATTCTCCTCACGGCATCTCGTCCCAGATCTGTTATGCCGTGCGTTTGACTCCGGCGGAGACGGTCAAACGGCTCCAGACCTGGGAACCTACCCGCTGTGAGTCTCTGAAGGTGTATGCGTCAAGCGGGCTGCAAATCCCGTGTGAACTCAAAGATTTTAACAGCCTGCACCTCGATCCCGGACAGCGCCCCGTCAAGTGGCTTCTGGACAAGACTCAGGCGATCACCGCCGACAACTCGGGACTGAACCTGACCCGCTCTGAAGCGCACGAGCTTGCCGGCTGCGCCGGGAAAAACCCCGATCCGAACAGGGTCAGCTCGTGCTGGGCCAAATTGCTGTTCGAGCGCGCCACCGCTTTCCAGAACAAGGGGCTCACCGGCGTGCTCCCCTACGAAACCGGGGAAGAGCCCTTATCCCCGGCCGCTCAGGTCCGCTTGATGCTGCAGGAACAGGGCCGGATCACCCGGGAATTCGCCCCGATCCTACAAAAATCCGGCCTGATGAACGACGGCGCCCTGGTTTCTCCTCTCACGCCATCGTACAACTGGAGCCTTTTCGAAGCTGACCGCCATGCCACCCTCAACCTCGGAGCGGTCTACCAGCTGGCTGTCGGCGACCATTATCAACTGCTGGACTTCCATTACTACGTCAGCGGCTGCTATTACACCGCTGCTACCCTCTATGAAATCTGGCCGATCCGTGTCGGGGAGACAACGGGTTCCCTCGTCTGGCGCGTCGATTTCCTTGCGGCCCCCTCCCTGCGGTACACGAAGGGGATTGAACGGATCGCCTACGGCTCCGTCATGATCCAGGAAATCAAGAAAGAGATCCGCTGCTTCCAGAATGAAATCAGGACAAAACCATGAACAGGCACCTCGACACCATATGGCTGGCCGTGAAATGCATCTTCAGCTGCGCATCTTTTCCGGCCATGCTGCTGGCGGCAGCACTGGCAGCGCCTGCCGGGTCTGCGGCTGCAGAATCAATGGCCGTCTCCCATGAACTCGACGTTGAGCTCGGGTTTACGGGGAGGGCATTGACTCTCCAGGATGACCGGCATTTAGGCTCCGTCACCGGACTTGATGCGGACATCAAGTATGTCGTCTCGTCGCACGTCACCAACGACCTGCTGCTGCGGTTCGGCGCCGAATGGGAACGTTTTTCGTTCGGCAGGCCACAGACCGGCGCACAGCCCGACACGCTGCAGCAGGTCAGCGCTGTCATCGGGCTTGACTACCAGCTGGCCGACCAGTGGCTCATGCGTGCCGATATCCAGCCGGGCTTGTATGGTGATTTCAGACAGGTCGGTTGGCGAAGTTTCGATGCGCCGCTCATGCTGGGCCTGGTCTACCTGCATGATGCGGATCTGCAATGGTTCTTCGGCCTGCGCGTTGATCTCAGGAGCCAGTACCCCGCGCTTCCCGCGGCCGGGGTCCGCTGGAAGTTTGCCGACGCTTGGACCCTGGACTTCCAGTTGCCCCGTCCGCGGGTGGAATACGACGTCAACGACAAACTCCAGGCTTACTTCGGGGCGGGAATCAAGGCCGGGACCTACGTGGTCGGTGATCATTTCGGCGATGACCATGGCATGCCGATTCTCAACCACGCCACGGTCGATTACACCGATGTGCGTGTCGGCCCCGGTTTCTCGTGGAAGGTGCTTCCCACCCTGACCCTTGAAGCCGGCGGCGGCTGCATGGTCCATCGCTCGTGGGATTTTTTCGACCAACACGTGCGACTGGACAGCCGCCCGGCGCCCTATCTGCAGCTCGCCGCTCACGCCCGGTTCTGATCGCTCGTTCCCGAACCAAAGGTATCTCCACACGCCCCGTTACGTCGCACTGGAAGGTTATCATGAAAGCGGTTCTCCAGAGGGTAAGCAGAGCGCAGGTGGATGTGGCCGGCACAACGGTCGGCCGGATCGGCCGGGGAATCCTGGTCCTCCTCGGCGTCGAAAAGGGAGACAGTGAGCGGGATGCCGACTGGCTGGCGGACAAGATCGTCAATCTGCGCATCTTCGAAGATACCGCGGGGAAAATGAACCTGGCGCTCGGGGAAGTCGGCGGCAAACTCCTGGTGGTATCCCAGTTCACCCTGGCGGGGAACTGCGCCAAGGGGAGAAGGCCTTCTTTCGACGACGCCGCACCGCCTGCCGAAGCGAACCGGCTCTACGGGTACTTCGTCGCAAAGGTCCGGGACATGGCCGTCCCGGTGGCGACCGGCGTCTTCCAGGCGATGATGGAGGTGGAGCTCATAAACGACGGCCCCGTGACGTTCATTCTTGCAAGTCGTGAACAGTGAAGAGTGAATGGTGAACAAAAAACGACTCAAAACCGTTCTCGACAAGCTCTACGCGGGCCGCTCCCAGGCGCACCTGGCCAACGACCCTCTCTCCTTCTGCCGCCGCTACGCAGCTCCCGAGGACCGGGAGATCGTAGGCCTGATCGCCTCTTCCTTCGCCTACGGCAACGTGAAGATCATCCTCAGGAGCCTGGAAACCATCTTCAGCAGAATGGGTCCGTCCCCGCGGCGGTTCGTGGAAGAATTCGAGCCGGAGCGGGGACTCTCCCTCTTTGCCGGGTTCAAACACCGCTTCAACGACGCCCGCGACCTCTGCGCCCTCCTCCTGGCGGCGCGCACCATACTGGATGAGGCCGACAGCATCGGTGAATTTTTCCTCGGCTGTTACGATCGGGATGCCGACGACATCACCCCTTCCCTGATCGAGTTCAGCGCCGCGGTCCTCGCCATGGATTACTCGACGGTGTTCGGCAGCGGGCAGATCCCGGACGATTCCTATTTCCCCTTTTTCTTCCCCTCGCCGGCATCGGGGAGCGCCTGCAAAAGGCTCTGCATGTACCTTCGCTGGATGGTCAGGCCTGACGACGGCATCGACCTGGGGCTCTGGCATGAAATCCCGCCGGCCAGACTGATCATCCCGGTGGATGCCCACATTCGGAGAATATCCCGCTATCTCGGCCTCACCCGGCGCAACCAGGGGGACTGGCGGATGGCCCGGGAGATCACCGCGGCGCTCAGGAAGCTCGACCCTGCCGACCCGGTGAAATACGACTTCTCCCTCTGCCACCTGGGGATATCCGAAGGGTGCGGAGGGGGTGACCGGCTCAGGTGTACAGCCTGCCCCGTTGCCTCCCTCTGCGAAGAAGTGCTGACATGAAGCGGAATGCCCTGGCCCTTTTCGAATCATTCGACATGCAGCGCGACTCCGCCTCTTTCCTGTTCGCCGACCTGGAGGAGGAGATCGTCGCCATCTCCCCCCCGGAGGTGCTTCCGGCACTTCACCGGATCGAAGAGGCTGCTGCCCGCGGCTGCCATGCGGCCGGCTACATATCTTACGAGGCCGCCGCCGGCTTCGATCCGTCCCTCCCTTCCCGGCCGGCCGGTGAAATTCCGCTTGTCCGCTTCGGGATCTTTCGACACCGGCGCGCCATCCCTGCCGGCCATTTTGCCATGGCGGCAGGTACAAATTACCGGACTTCGAGCTGGAGCCCCTCCTGGTCTCCGTCAGAGCATGCGGCCGCCGTGGCCAGGGGCAGGGAATACATAGCCGCAGGCGACGCCTACCAGGTCAATCTCACCTTCCGACAGCACTTCACCTTCTCCGGAGACCCCTTCACTTTCTACCGGGACCTCTGCCGCTCCCAACTGGCCCCCTTCTGTGCCTGGCTCGACCTGGGAAGCCAGGCCATCCTCTCTGCATCGCCGGAACTCTTTTTCCGCCTTGTGGACGGGAATCTCACCGTCCGTCCCATGAAAGGGACAGCACCACGGGGCAGATGGTGGGAGGAAGACGAAAATGCAAAGCAGCGGCTCCGGGAAGACCCGAAAGAACGGGCGGAAAACCTGATGATCGTCGATCTGCTCCGCAACGACCTGGGAAAGGTTGCGGAGACCGGCTCGGTCAATGTCCTCTCCCTGTTCGACGTGGAAACCCTCCCCACCATCCACCAGATGACCTCGACAGTAACCGCCCGTCTCCGGAGAGGACAGACTGTGACGGAGCTGATCACCGCTCTCTTCCCGTGCGGTTCGATCACCGGAGCGCCTAAGCGCCGCTCCATGGAGATTGTCGCAGAACTGGAGGACTCCTCCCGGAACATCTACACCGGATGCATCGGCTACATTTCTCCGGGACCCGAGGCGGTATTCAGCGTAGCAATTCGTACCGTCCTCATCGACCGGGAAAGAGGGAGGGGGGAACTGGGGGTCGGGAGCGGGATCACCTGGGACTCACGGGCAGACTCCGAATACGAGGAATGCCTCGCCAAGGGGCGCTTCGCGCGGGAAAACAGGCCGGAGTTCCAGCTTCTGGAAACAATGCTCTGCGAAAAGGGGACCGGGTTTTACCTGCTCGAGCGCCACCTGGAGCGGCTGCGGCGTTCCGCCGCCTATTTCGGCTTCACCTTCCGGCCTGAACCGCTCAGGCTGGCGCTTGCCCGACGCACGGCCGGTCTTGACGCCGCTCAGAAGGTAAGGCTCCTCCTCTCCCACAAGGGGACATTTTCCATCACGACGGAGCCCCTTGCTTCCGGACCTGCCGCGGAATCCTCACCTGTGGCCTTTGCCGGGTCCCGTACCGACTCCCGCGACCCACTCCTCTACCACAAGACCACCAGCCGCGAGCGGTACCGGGAAGAGTCCGCACTGCGGCCCGACTGCGCCGATGTCCTCTTTCTCAACGAGCGGGGGGAAGTGACCGAGGGGGCCGTCAGCAACATCGTGGCGCGCATCGGCGGCGCGCTCGTCACCCCGCCGCTTGCGTGCGGCCTGCTGCCGGGGGTGTTCCGGCAGGAACTGCTGGACCGGGGGGAGATTGCCGAGCGGGTCATCACCCGGGAAGAACTGGAGCGGGCGGAAGAGATATGGCTGATCAATTCCGTGCGGAAATGGTGGCGGGTACGGCTGGTGTGACGGTGTTCGGGTTTAAGAAATGATGCAGATCCTGCCCGCCTCTCTCAATAAATACGGAACTATAACCAAAAGTGAAAAGCATCTACATGTATATACAAAGAAGGTATATAGTTATAGAGGCCATCATCTACAGGTATATACTTTCATCTACGTGTAGATGACTTTGGTCGTCTGCTCAATACCGAGTCAGGACACACAAGAAGGAGGCCGGATGCGCCACATACTTGTTTATTCGGATTCTTTGTCATGGGGCATAATTCCAAACACACGGAAGCGTTTCGCATTCGAAGTCCGCTGGCCTGGCATTTTGGAAATCGCGCTTATCGCCGAAGGTCACAAAGTTCGAGTTATTGAAGACTGCCTGAACGGTCGACGTACCGTCTGGGATGACCCTTTCAAACCTGGGCGCAACGGTCTTACGGGCTTGGCCCAGCGTGTAGAAATTCACTCCCCTCTGGACCTGGTCATTCTCATGCTAGGTACAAACGATCTCCAATCCATGCACCAGCACAACGCATGGCATTCATCGCAAGGCATTGCAGAGCTCGTGTCTGCGATTCGCACAGCTCCAATTGAGCCAGGCATGCCTGTCCCGCCAGTACTGGTAGTCGCTCCCCCACCTATTAGCACCCTGAAAGGACCCATTGCCCCAAAATTCGAGGGTGCCGAGCAGAAAAGCGTGGGGCTGGCCGCTGCATACAATAAAACCTGCGGGGAACTCGGATGTCATTTCTTTGATGCAGGAAGAGTGACAACTTCCAGTATGGTAGATGGTATCCATCTGGATATAGATCAACACGAAAAGCTTGGCAAAGCACTCTCAGCCGTGGTCACCGCACTTCTCTCGAAAAATGTGTCCTAGCCACCGGCGTCAGCAGACAAACTGCTGCGCCTTGAGCCATTATACACAAAGGAAAATTAATGCTAAAAAAATTGCTGAAAGTTGCGCTGGTTTTGGTTTGCATTTATTTAGCTCTGCAAGCCGGTTTTTACGCTGGAACTAGAAAGACTCTAAAGTTCTTTGTAAACCGAAATGCCCTATCCTCCACCTTGACTGTAAATTCAAGAATTAAAGCACTTGAATCGATAAAAAAAGGCGAAATCGAGAAAGCTGAGGAAGCTCTTGAGTCCAGCATCGATGAAGAAGTCGGATATTTGGGCGTCACCGCCAAAAATCCATTACTGGAAGACAAGGCGAACATACTGAAGACCATTCAAAGCGTCAAAAACTATAGAGAAAAGTACCCCGGACACAAGATTAAGCCTGCTCTCAACAACGGCGTTACCAATGCTCTAAAACTCATCGAGCAGTGATTAAATAGTCGTCCCGATGAATAAAAAAGGAGACCAAATGGTCTCCTTTTTTATTTTTTGCAGGCAACGTCCGGTCAACCTCATAACCGGATCAAAACAGCAGTTACAGCACGTTGACAGCTAAACCACTGCCGCTAAAGTTGAGTCAGACTCAGTTGTTCGCTGCCCCTTGATCGATCCAGGTCTTGACAAGGTTCTCTTCGAATGCACTCACAAACGGCCCGCCTTGAGGCATCCGGGCCAGGAGCACGTCGGCAAGGCCGATGCCGCTGATCCGTTGATAGAGCACGCTTGCGGCGGAATTCCCCGGCGCCACCAGGCTGGCCGGCACATTAAAGTTATGGGTGGCAGGCTGATTCACGAGAGCGCCATAGGCCACCCCGGCAGTGAGCGGGAGGAACGGGGCGAAGAGGCTTCCAGTCGCGTGGCAGGCGATGCAATTGGTGGTGAATATGGGCTGAATGGAAGCGGAAAAAGACACCAGCGGGGCAGCGGTCGCAATACCTCCCCCCGTCAAAAAACTGCTGTTCAGCGGAATGACATTGATCTGCCCCCGGATCTCCCCGGTAGGATTGGCGACGCTCAACACATTGTAGTAGAGCGCGCCGGCGATGAACTCCGCCGCCTGCGCCGCCGTCAGGGTGGGGCTCCCTGCCCGCGCAAACCAGACGCCGCTCCCCGCCACCGTTTCCGTGAGGGTAACGATGGGAAGACCAGTGGCCCCGACTGCCCCTTCGTGGATGTTGGCGGCCGTTCCGACAACCCCGGTGGTGGTCACGTCACCCCCCACCTCCCGGGTAACGCTGTTCAGCACGGCTACCCCTGTCCCGGTTGCGGCGGTTATAACCGAGGGGACTTCCTGGGCGCCGTCCAGTAGGGCGGTCTTGACGGTAATGGTCGTCGGCACGATCTGCCCCCGGATCTCCCCATTGGGGTTGGCGACGCTGTGCACGTTGTAGTAGAGCGACCCGATGTTAAAGAGTGCAATCTGGGGGTCGGTCAGAACGGAATTGGGGGGAACGGCCCAGATGCCGCTGAGGGGCGGGGTTTCTACCAGCGGCACGATGACCGGGCCGGGGACCCCCGCGGCGCCCGTGTGGATGTGGGCCGCTGTGCCGACAATGTTGGTGGTCTTGATGAAACCGCTGAGCAGTTTCGTCACGGGATTCAGCTCCAGGACCGCGGTGCCGGCGGCGGCCGTGATGACGGGCGGGACCTCATCGGCTCCGGAGAGTGAGGCGAAGCGCACCTGCCGGGGGAGTTGGCCGCGGATCTCCCCGCCGCCAAATGCCACACTATGCACGTTGTAGTAGAGCCCGCCGGCGAGGAGCCTCGCCAGTTGCGCATCGGTGATGGGGGTATTGTCCGGGATGGTCCAGACCGTCGGCCCGCCGGTAAGGGGGATGATGATCGGGCCGGGGACCCCCGGATCGCCGTCGTGGATATGGGCGGCGGTGCCGATAATCCCGGTGGTGAGGATGCCCCCGCTGATTATCTTCGTCACCGGGTTGACCGATATGGTCCCGACACCGCTCGCAGAGGTCACGACGGGGGGTGTTTCCTGGTCACCGGTCAGCAGGGCGGAAATGTCCGACGGCCAGTTGACCAGGCCGACCACCTTGCGCAGGATGAGGAGCGCATCGGCAATAGTGATGTTCCCGTCAGGGGCCGGAAGACCGGCGACCTGGGGCGCCACGTCCCCCTGGGCCGTATCCTGAGGGTTCGGCTGGACCAGCTGCACGGAAATACGCAGCGCCCGGAGGGCATCAGCGATTGTCACGCTCCCGTCGCCGGTCAGGTCTCCGTCTGGAATGGCGAAGGACATCCCGGCAGCAAGGAGAAGAACCACTGCGGCAAGAACCACTGCGAGACTGCACATTTTTGAGATACGGGGTCTTTTCATCTCTTGACTCCTTTACTGAAGGAAGGGGTTGTTCTGGAGGATGTGCCCGGCGGGAATTTTTCCCGGTTTCTCGTGGAATGAAAGATGTACTATGTTCTTCGTAGTTTCGGCCAAAAAGAAGATCGTATATTATTTTAATATTATAGCATGGAACAGATGTTCTGCAAGTTGCAGCATAAAGCGGCATAAAGTAAGGTTTCATGGTTCCGCGCCACGGCCGTGGCGGCAGGGGGGTGCCGTCTGTCTCTACCTGTTGGTCAGATTACTGAAAGAGCTGTAATCAGACAAAATAGTTACTGACATCGATCTGGTACTGATTCGGGTCCAGGGTCTCCTTGACCGACAGCCCGCATCGGGGATCGGCCAGGTCGATAATCTCGCCATTCACCTCTTTTCCCTTCGCGTCCGCGATCATCTTCACCCGTGGCTGGTTCCATTTTTCGGGGTCGAGGTTGTTTTCCACAACGACGCACAACTCCTGGCTTTCGAGCAGGAGAAGCGTCCCGATCGGGTAGATGCCGATGCAGTTTATGAAAAGTTTCAAGAGGATCGGGTCATAGATCTTGCCGGCCCGCGCCAGCATGAAGCGGAGCGCCTTATCGGGAGCATGGGGAACCCTGCTGTAGACCCGGGATGAGGTAAGACCGTCGTAACAGTCGGCTATGCTGATGACCCTGCCGAACAGGCTGAGCCGCTTGTAGGGGAGCCGCGGATAGCCGGAAAAGTCGCAGTAGAGGTGGTGTTCGAATGCGCCCGAGATGATCCTGGCGCCGAGGGCATCGAGCCCTTTCAGCTTCATCAGCTTCTTGACGCCGAGCATGGGATGTTTCTGCATGATCTCCCACTCTTCCCGGGAGAATTCCGTCGTTTTGTTGAGAATGGCCAGCGGGATCTCCGACTTGCCGATGTCGTGGAACAGCGCAGCCATTCCGAGTTCGCACAGCTTCTGCTTGGAGAGGCCGATCCGCTCGCCAATGGCAAGGGAGAGGATACAGACATTGACGGAATGATTGTAGGTATACTGGTCGTGGCAGCGGATGGTGGTCAGACCAATCAGGTTGGTTTCGGCGGCTAGCAGCTGGTCGATCAGGCACTGGACCACCCGCTTGGATTTCCTGAAACGGAGGGTCTGCCCCATCTTGGCGTTATCCATAACCTCCGCAACCGCATTGATGGTCTGTGCATATATTTTCCGCGACCGGGTCTTGTTGTCCGTCAGTTCAGCCGCGTCGAAATCCTCATAGCTGTCGTCGTCCTCGCCGAGACTTTCAATTTCAATATTCATCACAAGCCGCTGCTGCATCCGCTCCAGGAACTTGAAATGGGTCTGCGGGGTGGGGATCGGTTCGATTTCGTTGAAGATATAGACAAATTTGCTGATCTCCTCGGCAGTAACCAGCGGGAGGAAGTTGATACTGCCGATCAGGTACCTCTTCAGTTCCCCGATCAGGAAGTTGAAAGCGTCCAAACCTGTCGAATCCGGCTTCAGCCGGCTTTCGCCGACAAGCAGATACCCCCGCTTGACCCTGATGGAAACCTCTTCGTTTTTCTTCTGGATCTCGGCAATGGTGGCAAGGACGTTGGCAAGGGGTATCGTGAGCGCTGCATGCCCTTCCGGGTAATTCTGAGCAGTTTTGAGGAGGACGAAAAAATTGGTGACCAGGGCCCTGCCCATCCTGATCAGCTGCCGATCCAGTTTTTCCGTACTGTTTTCGGTTTCCATCACTGCCCCCTACCGACCGGTGCTGTTCCTGGCATTTCCGGCGGCTATCGCCTCGATGCCCTGAGTGATAATCTCCCGGATTTCTTCACCCTTTACGGCACTCGCTTCCTCGAGGAGCTGGCGGGCCGCTCCGCTCTTTACTTTCACCAGCCCGGCCACGGCGCAGATGACCGACTCCTTCTCCCTGGCCTTGTTAAACCAGAACTTCTTCATCAGCATATCCCGGAACAGGGGGAGCATCTGCCCATCGCCCAAGGCCCCCATCGCCTCGAATACCGCCAGCTTTTCCGCGATATCCTTCTCCTGGAACTGTTCGGCTGAAGCTATGGCGGCAATCGGTTTGAGGGCAAACACGCTTTTGGTGCTGACCAGGACCTGAAGCGCCCTGATCCTGAGGGAGCTGGAATCGTCCCGCAGGAACTTCATCAGGTAGGTCCTGGCCTTGGGTTCGGCAGTCCGTTCAAGGTAGTTGAGCACCTCTTTTCGAACCTGCGGCTCCTTGTGGGAAATCAGGGCGACCAG
Source organism: Geobacteraceae bacterium (assembly GCA_041481895.1). Lineage (GTDB taxonomy): Bacteria > Desulfobacterota > Desulfuromonadia > Geobacterales > Geobacteraceae > JAMPXD01. The sequence goes on from JBGPCQ010000089.1 coordinate 11,961, forward strand.
CGGCTC
>JBGPCQ010000090.1:0-11952 GCA_041481895.1 Geobacteraceae bacterium
CCGGATGAAGTGCGGACTCGGCAAGTGCGGCCGCTGTAACGTGGGGAACGTCTACGTCTGCAAGGACGGGCCGGTCTTTACGGCCCGCCAGGTGAAGGCCATGGAGCAGGAATTCTAACTATATCAATTCCGATGTTCGGCGTATAATCGAAGAAGTTAAGGGAAGGTCATATGGGAAGAAAAAAAAACAGTCAGGTCGGCAAGATCATATCCGTACGGGTAACAGGCGATGAGTTGAGGTCAATCCTGGAAATCATGAAAGTTTCCCAGAAAAGTGCTTCCAACGTGATGAGAGAGGCAATCAGGCTTTTTATCGCCCCGGCTTCCTGATCCCGAAGCTACGCTGCAGTTTGTCTCAACTATTGGGAATTTTATGCACAATCATGCCTCATCGCCGCAATCCGCTCTTCCTCCTTCGCTCAGGGCGTATCCCAGCAAGCTCTTTGTTGAGACTACCACGCGCTGCAACCTCGGCTGCTTCATGTGTGTCAAGCAGACGCAGCAGTGCGGGATAACCGAGGGGGACCTGTCGCCGGCAATCTTCGAGAAGCTGGAGCCTGCCTTTCCCCATCTCGAAGCGCTGGTGCTCAATGGTATCGGTGAACCGCTCATCAACCTGCGGCTGGAAGAGCTTATCCGCAGGGCCAAGAGACTCATGCCGGCAAACGGATGGGTCGGCTTTCAGTCCAATGGCCTCCTGCTCACCAACCTTCGTGCCATTTCCCTGGTCGAGGCAGGTCTCGACAAGATTTGCCTATCTATCGATGCCGCATCGCATGAAACGTTTCGCAAGGTCCGTGAAGGGGGCGAACTGCTCGACATCGAATACGCCTTTAACGCCCTCGCTGCGGCCAAGGTGCGCTGCAACAGGCCGGAAGTCCAGGTAGGGATAGAATTCGTCGTGATGCGAAGCAATCTTGGGGAGCTTCCCGCGGCTCTCAGTTGGGCTGTTGAACATGGCGCCTCCTTCGCAATTGTGACCCATGTCCTGCCTTACGATGAACTGCATGCGGTTGAAGCCGCTTACGCCAACTGTACTGATGAGGCCATCGGGTTGTTTAACAGCTGCAAAACAGAGGCGGAACTGCAGGGGCTGGATATTTTCCGATATTTTGATGCACGCTGGAAATATACCAGGAATTCGGAAGAACAGAGGCTCGTAGACTTAGTGGAGGCGATGAAGACCGAAGCGGAAAAGCGCAAGATATTCATCGATATGAAAAAACTCCTCCGAATGAACATCACCACGTCTGACGAGGTTGACGCAGTATTTGCCCAAGCCCGGTCTGTTGCCCGGGAGAAGGGGATAGACCTGCGCCTCCCTGAGGTAACCCTGAGTGGGAAGCGCCACTGCAGTTTCGTAGAAGAAGGGGGTGCTTTCGTTTCGTGGGAAGGTAACATCTCCCCCTGCTATTTCCTCTGGCACCGTTACCGCTGTTTTGCCAGCGGGTGGCTGCAGCAGGTGCAGCCGAAAGTATTCGGAAATCTCGGCCGGCAGGGAATCCTTGAAATATGGAACGATCCGGCATTCCGTTCGTTCCGCGAAAACGTGCTTTCCTACGATTACCCTGACTGCTCCAGTTGCAGTCTCGCTCCCTGTGATTATGTCCAGACGGAAACATTCGAGCAGGACTGCCATATCAGAGAAGTGCCATGCGGTGCGTGCCTCTGGTGCATGGGAGTGTTCCAATGCCTGAAATAAACGTCTTTGATCCTGTGGCGAGCTTATAATATGTCCGGTCTTGTAGTACATAAACTAAAAACAAAAGGCTTGCGATCGGTATCGCAAGCCTTTTGTTTTTAGAGATAATTTTAGCTATATACGTGGTGCCCAGGGACGGAATCGAACCGCCGACACGAGGATTTTCAGTCCTCTGCTCTACCGACTGAGCTACCTGGGCAAAAGAGAACTCTTTTTATAAATCTATTTCGGTTGTGTGTCAACAGATTTTTGTCTGCCCCGCTCAGGCCCGAGAAATAAAGCGGCCGTCGCGGGTGTCTACCTTGATCCGGTCCCCCACCTCGAGATAGGGCGGGACCTGGAGTTTCAAGCCGGTTTCCAGAATGGCCTCTTTGGTCTGGGCGGTGGCGGTGGCGTTCTTCATGGCGGGTGCGGTTTCGGTGACGGTGAGTTCCACGTTCTGCGGAGGATCGACACTTACCATCCGTCCCTGGAAGAGGCCGAGCGCAACTTCGGTCCCTTCGAGGAGATAGGGACCGATCAGCGCGAATCCGTCCGCCTCGAGTTCGAACTGCTCATAGGTCTCCAGGTCCATGAAGATGCCCTGGTCGCCGTCGGCGTAAAGAAACTGCCCCTTGTGCCGTTCAAAGTCCGCTTCCTCAAGCTTGTCGCCCGATCTGAAGGTCTTGTCCAGAACCTGGCCGGTCAGGAGGTTGCGGTATCTGGTTTTTACCATGGTGCTCGCTCCGCGAGCAGAGGGTGACTGGAAGGCGACGTCGAGAATTACACAGGGTGCGCCATCGACCTGTATAACGAGACCGCGTTTGAAATCTGAAGTTGAAATCATGAAACCTCTCCTTGTAAAAAAATCATTCTATCTTTAGCAGAAAAACGTGATAAAAACAACTGGCAGATGTCATAATGCTGAGCAACAAATTCGATTGTTGTACGGTTTTGCGGGAAAAGGGCCGCACATTTCAATGGCAGAAAAGGATGTTTTCGTATGAAAATCGACACGGACTACATCAAGCTCGACAGTTTCCTGAAGGCCGTCAATATGGTCTCTTCCGGCGGTGAGGCAAAACTGCGCATTTCCGGCGGTGAGGTGAGGGTGAACGGTGAGGTGGAGCAGAGACGGGGGCGCAAACTCTATCCCGGAGACCGGGTCGAGATAGGGAGCAGGATCTTTGCGGTTGAGTAGGGGAAGGTGTCCATGACAGGCGAAATCAAGATCGGCGTCAGCTCCTGTCTCCTGGGCGAAAAAGTTCGCTATGACGGGGGTCACAAAATCGACCGTTCCATAACGGACATCCTCGGCCGGTTCTGCAGATATGTGCCGGTCTGCCCCGAGGTGGGCTGCGGCCTTCCCGTCCCCCGGGAAGCGATGCGCCTGGAGGGGGACCCGGCCGCGCCGCGGCTGGTAACGTCACGGACGCGCATTGACCTGACCGACCGGATGCTCGACTACTGTCGCGGGAAGGTAACGGAGCTGGAACGAGAGGAGCTGTGCGGCTTCATTTTCAAGAGCAGGTCCCCCAGTTGCGCCCTTTTCCCGGTTGAGGTTTTTTCAACTGGAGGAAACGGGCGAAGCAGGGGTTTGTTTGCCGCGGCTGTGACGGAACATTTCCCCTTTCTTCCGGTCGAAGAGGAGGGGAGACTCAATGATCCGGAAAACCGCGAGGATTTCATGGCGCGGGTCTTCGCGTACAGCAGGATTCAGATATCTAATCCTGAAAAATAAAAGAGTGAAGGGAGGGAAAGATGAGCGAACAACAAGGTTCCACCACCGGGCAGCCCCTGACCATGACTGAGCTGGTCGCCTACCAGGAGGGTACGGTGGTGAGCAGGACCCTGATCGACAAGAAGATCGGCACTGTGACGGTATTTTCCTTCGACGCCGGGCAGGGGTTGAGCGAGCATATCGTACCCTATGACGCCTTTGTCCAGATCCTTGACGGAGAGGTGGAGGTCACCATCGACGGGGCCGTCCAGCATCTTTCGGCCGGGCAGATGATCATCATGCCGGCTGGCCGGCCTCATGCCATGAAGGGGGTGAAGCGCTTCAAGATGCTCCTGGTGATGATCCGCGCTTAGATGAATGCGGCAAAAGTCCATCTGCTGCGTTACGCTCGTCCCTCGTCGTTGCGGCGTAGCGCTGCTACGCCTCGCTCCTCGGGATTCGCAAGCCTTGCATCTGGAGCTTTTTCCGCATTCATCGGGTACAGACCAATCAGTTCCCCCCCAAAGAAAAAGGCCTGCGTTACGCAGGCCTTTTTCGTGATGATGCATATTCTGCTGAACACGCCTATGGGCAGCCGCATCGGCCTGTCCGGGTGATTTCGTACCCCTTGTGGAGGAGTTTCGCCACTTCCTTGGCGTGATAGGTAAGGATCAGGTCGGCGCCCGCCCGCTTGAAGGAGATCATGGTTTCCATGATAACCCGCTCCTCGTCGATCCAGCCCATCTTTGCCGCGGCCTTGATCATGCTGTACTCGCCGGAAACATTGTAGACCGCAACGGGCAGGTTGAACTCGTTGCGTACTTCGCGGACGATGTCGAGGTACGGGAGGCCCGGCTTGACCATGATGATGTCCGCTCCTTCATCCACGTCCATCTGCGCTTCGCGCAGAGCCTCGAGACGGTTGGCCGGGTCCATCTGGTAAGAGCGGCGGTCGCCGAACTGGGGGGTCGACTCGGCCGCTTCGCGGAACGGGCCGTAGTAGCCGGAGGCATATTTGACCGCGTAGCTCATGAGGGGGATCTGGTCGAACCCGTTCTCGTCGAGGATTTCGCGGATCGCCATGACCCGGCCGTCCATCATGTCCGAGGGAGCGACCATGTCGGCGCCGGCCTGCGCATGGGAGAGCGCCTCCCTGGCCAGCAGTTCGAGGGTTGCGTCGTTGTCCACATCGCCGTTCCTGATGACGCCGCAGTGGCCATGGTCGGTGTATTCGCACAGGCAGACATCGGTGATGACCGCAAGCCCCGGCACGTTCTTTTTAATCGCCCTGATGGTCTCCTGGATGATGCCGAGCTCGGCATAGGCATCGCTTCCCACCTCGTCCTTTTTTTCCGGAATGCCGAACAGGATGACTGCCGGGACCCCCAGTTCATAAACTTCCTGGGCCTCCTCGACAATATGCTCGATCGACTGCTGGCAGATGCCCGGCATGGAGGAGATTTCCTTCTTGATCCCCGTGCCGTAGGCCGAGAACATCGGGTAGATAAGATCGTTTGCCGACAGGGTGGTTTCGCGGACCATACTGCGGAAGACCTCCTTGCCTCGTATCCTGCGTGCGCGGTACTGGGGGTAGAACATAGACGTGTCTCCTTTCAGGCAAAATGAATATCGGGTATCAGTGCTGTTGTGCGAAATAGTCCACAATATCTGCGGTCAAAGCTTCAATGGTGTACTCCCGGGGTTCGATATGCACATGAAGCCCCAGCTCCCGGCAGGTCTGCGAGGTTATCGGGCCGATTGACGCAACAGTCACCCCTTTGAAGAGGTGGAGAAGACGGTTTTCCCCGACCATGGCCGCCAGGTTCTCGGCAGTGGATGAAGAAGTGAACGTGACGCAGTGGATGCGCTGTTCTTCAAGGGCCTGCAGGATAGTGGGGGAGAGGCCGCCGGGAACGACATTGCGGTAAGCGACCGGGGCGGTCACTGCGGCGCCCAGCCGGCGGAGTCCTGCCGGGATTACGTCCCGGGCGCGGTCGGCCCGCGGAAAGAGGAACCGCTTTCCTGAGCAGCCCAGAGCCTGGAATGCCGCGACGATCCCCTCCCCCTTGTAATCGGCAGGGACCAGGTCGGGCCTGATGCCGTAGGGGATAAGGGAAGCCTTGGTCTTCGGCCCGACTGCGCAGACCCGGCAGGGGCCGATGGCCCTGCTGTCCAGCCCGAGTTCCGCCAGCCGTGCGAAGAAATATTTAACCGCATTGGCCGATGTGAAAATCAGCCAGTCGAAGCCGGCAAGGGCCAGGAGTGCTGCGTCAAGCTCGGCGAACTCTTCCGGCGGCACGATCTCGATGGTGGGGCATTCATAAACATGTGCGCCGAACCCGGCGAGGGCTCCCGAGAACTCGCCAGCCTGGTCGGCGGCCCGAGTCACCATGATCCCCCTGCCGAAGAGCGGACGGTTGTCGAACCAGCGGAGCTTCTCCCTGAGCCGCACCACTTCCCCCACCACGGTGACTGCAGGTGCTTTGAAGCCGGCTCTCCTGGCCTTTTCGGCAATATCCGCGAGGGTGCCGGTCAGCACTTCCTGGTCGGGACGCGTTCCGAGGCGGATCAGCGCTGCCGGGGTTTCGGCCGGCCGGCCGTGGGCGATGAGGTGAGAGGTTATGAGCGGGAGATTTTTCATCCCCATGTAAAAAACGATGGTGCCGCTCCCGAGGGAGAGGCGCTCCCAGTCGATCTCGGAAACTTCCTTGCCGGGGTGTTCGTGCCCGGTGACGAAGGCCACCGAGGTGGTGAAGCTGCGGTGGGTCAGGGGAATGCCGGCGTAGGCGGAAGCCCCGATGCCGGCGGTCACTCCCGGCACCACCTCGAAGGGTATCCCTGCCTCAAGGAGCGCTTCACACTCCTCGCCACCCCGGCCGAACACGAACGGGTCACCCCCCTTGAGCCGTGTCACCACCTTCCCTTCCCGGGCCTTTGCCACCAGAAGCTCGTTTATCTGGCGCTGCTCGCGGTTATGGGCGCCGCCCACCTTGCCGGCGTAAATCAGTTCAGCTCCGGCAGCGGCAAGCTGGAGGAGGGATTCATTGGCGAGATAATCGTAGAGGATGACATCGGCCCGGGCAATGCAATCCCGTCCCTTGACCGTGATGAGGCCGGGGTCGCCGGGTCCGGCGCCGACGAGAGAGACGAAACCTTTTTTGTGGGAAATTTCGGGCATGGTTTAAAAGTCAAGAGCTCTTACCACAGAGGACACGGAGGAACGCGGAGTAAAGGCAAATCCTGTAAGAAAAGCAAAAATCTTTTTTGATTTTTAAATCCAAAAGACTTTGCCTTCCGGGGTTCTCTGCGTTCCTCTGAGTCCTCTGCGGTTAAGGCTTTAAGCGTTTGAGGTTAAACGGGTATTTCCTTGTCACGGGAGACTTCCCGCTGGTAAACTTCGCTGAGAATCTCGTGGGCGCCTTCCTTCAGCAGTTGCTCGGCAAGTTTGATGCCCAGTTTCTCGCACTCCTCTGCCGGACCGGAGATGGTGCCCCGGACGGAGCGGGAGCCATCCACCGAGGCGACAAAGCCGGTCAGCTCAAGCATGTTCCCTGTCACAATGCCATGGGCGGCAATGGGTACCTGGCACCCCCCCTCGCAGCGCCACAAAAGCGCCCTTTCGGCGCGGACAGCATGGTTGGTGTCGGGGTGGTTGAAAAAGGCGATAGTCTCCCGCAGCAGCGCATCGTCCAGGCGGCATTCGATCCCGAGCGCCCCCTGGCCGATGGCGGGGATGGAGAAGTCGACCGGAAGGTATTCGGCTACCTTGTCGGTGAAACCGAGCCTCTTCAAACCTGCCGCGGCGAGGATCACGGCATCCAGCTTGTCCTCTTCCAGCTTGCGGATGCGGGTTTCCACGTTGCCCCGGATAATCACCATCTTGAGGTCGGGTCGGGCCTTCAGGAGCTGGGCCTGCCTCCTCAGGGCGCTGGTGCCGATCCTGGCGCCGTGCGGGAGGTCGACGAACTTCACCCCGCGGGAGATTATCGCGTCGCGCGGGTCTTCCCGCTCGGTGATGCAGACCAGACCGAGCCCGTCGGGGAACTCGGTCGGCACATCCTTCATGCTGTGCACCGCGATGTCGATTTCCCCCCGGAGCATAGCCTCCTCGATCTCCTTCACGAACAGCCCCTTGCCCCCTACCTGGGCCAGGGGGACATCGAGGATCTTGTCGCCGATAGTCTTGATCTTCGTCAGGGTGACATCCATCCCCGGGTAGCGCTTCTCCAGCTCCGATTTCACCCAGTTGGCCTGCCAGAGGGCCAGCTGGCTGGCGCGGGTGCCTATTCTCAACTGTTTCATCGGCATATGTTCTCATCTCCTTTGGATAAATATTTACCAGTATGGTCATGCAAATCAACGAGGCACTGGGCGCTGGGTACTGGGCAGTGGGTTTTAGGTGTTCCCGGAGCCTCGCGCCTATTGCCCGGTCTGTTATTCTTCCAGGTCTCCCAGCTCCCCGTCCTCCGTCGCCCCCGTCTCCAGCTCGAACATCTGGCGCAGGGCATCCACGTAGAGGTCGGTACGGCCTCCCTGGCCGGTCCGCTTCAGGACGCTCGTCGGGTTGTGGAGCAGTTTGTTGATGATGGCGCTGGTACAGGCCTCCAACCGTTTCCGGCTGTCCGGGGAGAGGTCCTTCCATCCGGACAGGGTCCTGGCCAGCTCGGCCTGTCGGATTTCCTCGAATTTTGAGCGGAGCGCCACGATGGTCGGCGTTACATCCAGGGAGGAGAGCCACTTGAAGAACTGGCCGATCTCCTGGCTGACGATTTCTTCGGCTTTCTCCGCCTCCTTGCCCCGCTGCTCCATGTTCGACTGGACGATGCCGTTCAGGTCATCCACCGTGTAAAGGTAGACGTTAGCCACATCATTGACCTTGGGGTCAATGTCGCGGGGGACGGCGATGTCGATGAAGAACATCGGCTTGTTCCTGCGGCGGCGAATGACCTCTTCGATGTCCTTCGGGCCGATGATGAAGTGGGGCGCGCCGGTCGAGGAGAGGATGATGTCGGCCTTGTGGAGCTGGTCGAACAGTTCATCGAAATTGACGGCCCTGCCATCGAATTCCTCGGCCAGTTTCACCGCCCGCTCGTAGGTCCGGTTGGTCACCATAACGCCGCGCACACCGTTGTTGAGGAAGTGCTTGGCGGCCAGTTCGCACATTTCACCGGCCCCGATCAGCATGACGGTTTTGTCGGAGAGGTCGCCGAAAATCTTTTTCGCCAGTTCCACCGCGGCGAAGGCGACCGAAACCGCCGAGGAGGCTATTTTGGTTTCGGTGCGGACCCGCTTGGCAACGGAGAACGCCTTGTGCAGAAAGCGATTGAGGATGATGCCGGAACTTTTGTATTCGGCGGCGAAGCCGTAGGCGGTCTTGATCTGGCCGAGGATCTGGGGCTCTCCCACCACCATCGAGTCGAGGCTCGATGCGACGCGGAACAGGTGGCGGATCGCCGCTTCGCCGTGATAGGCGTAGAGGTGTGATTCAAGAGTCTCCAGCTGCAGGTGGTGATAATCGGCCAGGAAACGTTTCAGCCGGGCCATCCCCCCGGCGATCTCCCGGGAAGTGGCGTAAATCTCCACCCGGTTGCAGGTCGAGACGATTACCGCTTCGGTGATGTCCTGAAGTTTCAGTAAATCCTGCAGCGGTTTTTCCATATGGGTCGGGGCAAAGGCGACCTTCTCCCGTACATCCACGGAGGCTGTTTTGTGGGAGAGGCCTACAACGACAATGTTCATTTGACGTTGCCTCCGAGCAGCCGTTCATACTTGTGCTGCGATTCGCTCGGCAGGAGGTTGACCCCGAGAAAGGTGAAGAGGAGGACAAAGAAACCGATGATGGACAGGACGGCCGCCCGCTTGCCGCGCCAGCCGGTGGTGAGCCTGCCGTGAAGCAGAGCGGCATAGATGAACCAGGTTATCAGGGACCAGGTTTCCTTGGGGTCCCAGCTCCAGTAGGTCCCCCAGGCAGTTTCGGCCCAGATGGCGCCGGTGATGATGGCGATCGTCAGAAGGGGAAAGCCGAAGGTCAGGCAGCGGTAATTGATCTCATCCAGGACATCGAGCGACGGGAGCTTCTGGTAGAGGGGCCCCAGCTGTTTTCTCTTGAGGAAATGCTCCTGGATCAGGTACATGATGGCGGCGCCGAAGGCGACGGCGAAGGTCGCGTAGCTTATGAAGGCCAGGCTCGAATGGACCAGCAGCCATTTGCTCTTCAGGGCGGGGGGGAGCAGCGGAATGGCCGCAGGGTAGATGCTCGAGGCGAGCATCAGGCAAAAGGCGAGCGGGGTGACGAAAGAGCCGAGGATATATACGTGGTATTTATGCTCGAAAGCGATGAAGACCCCGACAATGGTGAGGCTGAAGAAGGAAAGCGATTCATGGAGGTTCGTTATGGGAGTGTGCCCTGCTTCGAAGTAGCGCACAAGAGTAAATGTGCAGTGGACCAGGAAGCCGGCGGTAATCAGCCAGTTGGCAGCCTTCCCCAGTACCTGCTGCGGTTTTACGAGATACACGAGATAGGCGAAGGTGGCGATGGCATAGAGGCCTAACGTGGTGTAGAAGAGCAGGGAGTTCATTGAGGGTCCTTTCCTCTCGATCCGAGGCCGGCACGGGCAGCATCCGGCCCCAGAAGCTTCATGAGCAGGTTGTCTATTTCAGCGGTAGAGCCATTCCTGATAAGGGCCGGCAGCTGCTCGGCAAGATCGTTGAAAATCTCTTTATTGTATGCGCTGTTACCCTTTTCAGTCAACAGCTTTTCGCGCAGACTCCCCAAAAGTTCGAGGGCTGCCCCGTATTCCGGTCCGTACAGCGTTTCCAGTTGTGCGCGGATCAGCCGCGCCAGCGCCGGTGAATTACCCCCGGTTGAAACCGCGATCAGCAGCTCACCCCTCCTCATCACAGCCGGCAGGGTAAAAGAGCCGCTATCCGGCGCATCGGCGATATCTGCCAGGATGGCGCGGGACTCTGCTTCCTCGGCCACGGCCCGATTGACTGCGGGGCTGTCGGTGGCGGCGAACACGAGAAATGCCCCGGCAAGGTCACCCGGCACGAATTCGCGCGCCACGTGACGCAACCTTCCGTCTGTGCACATTTCCCCGAGACTGCGGTCAAGGCCCGGAGCGATGACCGCTACCCGGGCGCCTGCAGCGAGGAGGGCCGAGCATTTGCGGGAGGCGACCGCGCCGCCGCCCACGACTACAACCTGCCTGTCGCGGACATCGAGATTTATCGGGAGATAGCGCATGACACCCTTCAATTCCCGGACCATTTAAGCCACAGGCAATGGTGCGGCAACGGAAACATACTATATATACTGAATTGTAAAATTAATCAAGGCCGCTCTCCTCCCGCGGCAAGGGATGGTGCGCGGCATTTACCCCTTGATTTTTTTCATGGTTGCGCTATACTTTATTGCAATTTTCATATCTATTTATCTGCTGTCAAAAGGAGAGATTTTAATGGCCAGCGAGAAAGTTCTGACATTCGGCGATGCTAATTTCGAGCAGGAAGTCCTGCAGGCTTCCGTCCCGGTGCTGGTCGATTTCTGGGCGACCTGGTGTGCCCCCTGCAAGGCCATTGCCCCGATTATCGATGCCATAGCTGAAGATTACGACGGCAAAATAAAGGTCGGCAAGGTGAATGTGGACGACAACCCCGGGACCCCCGGTAAATACGGGGTCCGCGGGATCCCCACCGTGATTCTTTTCAAGGACGGCAAGGTTATGGACCAGGTTGTCGGGGCAGTACCCAAGGCGCAGCTTGAAGCGCTCATCAAAAAGGCTCTTTAGGAGACTATCGGACTTAGAGTGTCGATTTCCTAAGTCCGACAGGCTCCTTGCCTAAAAGGAAGATTTATGCGGTTATTTGAGACGATACGCAAGGTATGCCTGCCGGGAATCGTGGCTCTTTTTCTTGCCGCTCCCCTGTCGGCTCATGCCATGATAACCATCGGGGCCTCTCCCCCCCCCATCAATGTCTGGTCCACATCAGGCCAGAATATCACCTTTTCCAACTACAAGGGGTATGTGCTGGTCATGGATTTTTTCGCCACCTGGTGTGCTCCGTGCCGGTTGTCGATCCCCCATCTTGTTGCGCTTAACAACAAGTACAACAAGAAGGGACTGCAGGTGCTCGGCATGAGCCTCGACGAGGGGGGAGAAAAGGCGGTCAAGGCGTTCATCGTCGACAAGAAGATCAATTACCCGGTTGCCATGGCCAATGAAGAGATATTCAACGATTTCGGGCTCCGCTCCCTCCCGACGCTTTTTGTCCTCAACAAGAAGGGGGTTATCGTCGAAAGGTACTTCGGCTTCAACGATGAGATTGCCAAGTCGATGGAAGCGCTGATCATCAAGCTTCTGGCCGAAAAGTAATTCTCACCCCATAATTAAAGAGGAGGCGGCGATGACCATCGTCGCCTTTTTTTATGGCGGCGCGCCCGGCCTGAATCCGTGAAGCAGATCGGGACCCTTACCCAATTCAGGGCGTTATCAAACAATCCAGGTGACGGGAAAATCTGTAGGGATACCCCTTGCGGGTATCCTGATTA
>JBGPCQ010000091.1:0-11794 GCA_041481895.1 Geobacteraceae bacterium
GGGGGGGCAAGAGGTTGCCGTAAGATATTCTGACAAACAAAAAGGGCTCAGATAACGTCTTAAGCCCTTGATATAATTGGCGCGCCCGGAGAGATTCGAACTCCCGACACCCTGGTTCGAAGCCAGGTACTCTATCCAGCTGAGCTACGGGCGCGTTGCGGTGACCATGACCCTGATCATACCATGAAGCAGATTTCCTGTAATGCATAAAATTGAACCTAAGGGGAGACCATCCGTTCGTCGAGGAAGTTGAGGAAAGAGTCCCGCAACGGACAGCAGACTGCCTCGACAATGGCATACGCGACACGGATGATCGGCTTGTCCGACGTGACGACCCGCGCCAGGTCGATGGGGGTGGCTGAAAGGACTATGTCGCACGGGACAGCAGCGATGGTGCGCTCGAGTTCCGCCAACTGCTCCCGCCGGTACCCCAGGGCAGGGATAACCGGACCGATATGCGGGTATCGGGTATACACATCGGCGAGGGAGCCTTTCGCCCATGGACGTGGATCTACGATTTCGGCAGCACCGTACTGCAGGGCTGCTGTCATTCCGGCGCCGGACGGCAGGGAACCGTGGGTAATTGAGGGGCCGTCTTCGACCACGAGCACCCTTTTCCCCGCGATTTGTTCTCCCTTGTCCACCGTAATCATCGAGGCGGTGCGAATGATGCCGGCTGTCGGGTTTACTCTCTGTATCGTCTCTGTCAATCTGGAGACAGCCGAGGGGGCGGCTGCGTTCACCTTGTTGACGATCACCAGGTGCGCGCGCCGGAGGTTTGCCTCGCCGGGGTAGTAGGCGGTCTCGTCTCCGGGACGCAGGGGATCGGTGACAACTATTTCCAGGTCGGGGCGAAAGAAAGGAAGGTCATTGTTGCCGCCGTCCCAGATGATTATTTCCGCCTCCGTTTCTGCCTCCCGCAGGATCTTCCGGTAATCAATGCCGGCATAGACTACGGCGCCATGGTCCAAAAGATGCTCGAATTCTTCCCGTTCCTCGATCGTGCAGTGATACCGGTCCAGGTCCCCCGTGCGGGAGAACCGTTCCACCACCTGCTGCTCCAGGTCGCCGTAGGGCATGGGGTGGCGTACCACCACCGGTTGTATCCTTTTGCCCCGCAGGATTTCGCAGAAGTAGCGGACTATCTGGCTCTTGCCGCAACCAGTCCGGACCGCGCAGACCGACACCACCGGACGGCGGCTTTTCAGCATGGTGGCCGAAGGTCCGATGAGGCGGAAATCGGCACCGCCGGCAATGACCAGGGAGGCCTTGTGCATCAGCTCTTCATGGGAGATGTCGCTGTAGGCGAAGACCACCTGGTCGATCTGGTGGCGGCGGAGCAGGTCGGGGATATCCTCCTCGGGATGGATCGGAATCCCCCGCGGGTAGAGTTTTCCGGCAAGGGCCGCCGGGTAACGGCGATTGGCGATGTACGGGATCTGGGCGGCGGTGAAGGCGACGACCCTGAATGCGGGGTTGTTCCGGAAGCAGCAGTTGAAATTATGAAAATCGCGCCCCGCGGCCCCCATGATGATGACCCTGGCCGGCTTCATGTCACCGCTCCCAGAGCCGAAGCGAATATGGTCAATGCCTCGTCCAGTTCCGCGCCGCTGATGGTCAGCGGCGGGATAAATCGGACGATGTTGCGATCAGGTCCGCAGTTGACGATGATCAGTCCCCGCTTGAGGCACTCCTCCAGAAGCCGCTCGCAGATGCGGCCCGCGGGCGTGCCGTCGCTCTGTACCAGCTCCACTCCAATCATCAGTCCCATGCCCCGCAGGTCTCCGATGACGGGGTTCTGCTCCTGCAGGGCACGCAGCCGCGCTATGGCCGCTCCTCCCAGTTCCCGGCAGCGCAAGAGCAGTCCTTCATCGCGGATGGTCTCGATTGTGCCGATGGCGGCGGCGCAAGAGACGGGGTTGCCGCCGAAAGTGGTGCCATGGGCACCGGAAGGCCAGCGGTTCATGATGTCATGCCGGGAAACCAGTGCCGAGAGGGGGAACCCCGATGCGATCCCCTTGGCCACCGTCAGGATATCGGGGGTAATGCCGTAGCTTTGGGCCGCGAACCAGTCGCCGGTCCGCCCCATCCCGGATTGCACCTCGTCGAAGATGAGCAGGATGCCGTGATCGTCACAGAGTCGGCGCACCCCTTCCAGGAACGGGGCCGGGGCCGGAACGTAGCCTCCCTCTCCGAGGACCGGCTCGATGATGATTGCCGCCACTTCCTCCGGAGTTATGAAATGCCGCATCATCACTTCCAGGTAGTTGAGGCAGGAGAGGGCGCAGCTCGATGCCGCGCAGCCGAACGGACAGCGGTAGCAGTAGGGATACGGAGCATGGTACACCGATGGCAGCAGAGGGTGATAGCGTTCCCGGTAGCGGGCGGAGCTGGAGGTCACCGACAATGCCCCGAGGGTCCGGCCATGAAAGGCGCCGTCGAATGCGATGATACCCTGGCGGCCGGTGACATGGCGGGCCAGCTTGAGGGCACCCTCCACGGCCTCGGCGCCGGAATTGCTGAAAAATATCATATCGAGCCCCGGCGGGGTAATCGATGTCAGGATTTCCGCTGCCGTCAGGGCTGTCTCGTTGTAATAGATTCCGCCAGTGTGGACAAAGCGGGGGAGCTGCTCGGCCACCCGTCCCATGACCCGCGGATGATTATGGCCGATATTCAGGACCGCGAGTCCGGCAGAGCAGTCCAGGTAGCTCTTTTTCTCCAGGTCGGTCACCCGGCATCCCACACCGCTCTCGATGACGATCGGGTGGTAGATATGCAGGGCGGGGGTAAAGGCTATCCCGGCCCTGGCGACTGCTTCACTGTTCATGGACATGGTTGACTCCTGGTGAGGATTTCGACATCAGCCGGTCGTTGCCTGCCCTTGGGCAGGCAAATTATTCAATTGGAAAACTTACAGGCTCTTCCGGCATGCCATCCGACGCCTGTTCAGGAGAAGGCGTCGAACCCGGTCAGGTCCTTCCCCATCGCCAGGGTGTGGATTTCATAGGTCCCCTCGTAGGTTTCAACCGATTCCAGGTTGCAGAGATGCCGCATGCTCTGGTACTCGTCGGTGATGCCGTTTGCCCCCAGCATCCCGCGGGCGGTCCGGGCGACCTCCAGGGCCATCCGCACATTGTTGCGCTTGGCGAGACTGACCTGCCCGGGGCGAAGCCGCCCCGCCTCCTTGAGCCGCGCCAGCTGCAGCGCCAGGAGCTGACCGGCGGTGATCCCGGTGAGCATATCGGCCAGCTTTGCCTGGGTCAGCTGACAGGCGGCCAGCGGCCGGCCGAATACCTTCCGCTCCCCCGAGTATGCGAGCGCTTCCTCGAAGCAGGCCATGGCTGCGCCGAGCGCCCCCCAGGCGATGCCGTAGCGGGCCTGGTCGAGGCAGGCGAGGGGGCTCTTCAGGCCGACGGCTCCGGGGAGGAGGTTTTCCTCGGGCACCTCCGCCTCGTCCAGGACCAGCTCGGCGGTGATCGAGGCGCGCAGTGAAAGTTTGCCGGCAATCTCGTTGGCGGTGAAGCCGGGAGTCCCCCGCTCCACCAGGAAGCCGCGGATTACCCCGTCCAGTTTGGCCCAGACAAGAGCCACGTCGGCAATCGAGCCGTTGGTGATCCACATCTTGACCCCGCTCAGGAGATATGTTCCTTTCCGCCGTTCCGCGCGGGTAATCATTCCAGCCGGATCGGAGCCGTGGTCGGGCTCTGTCAGGCCGAAACAGCCGATGGCCCGGCCGCAGGCCAATAGCGGCAGCCATCGTTCTTTCTGGGCCTCGCTGCCGAAAGTGAGGATCGGATACATGACCAGAGCCCCCTGGACTGAGACAAAGCTTCTGAGCCCCGAATCGCCCCGCTCCAACTCTCTCATCAGCATTCCGTAGGAGGTGGAATCGATGCCCGGCAGGCCGTAGCCAGAGAGGTTTGCGCCGAACATCCCCAGCTCTCCCATCCGTGACGTCAGGGAGAGGGCAAAAGTGCCGGCCCGGTAGTGCTCCCGGACCAGGGGGAGAAACTCACGCTCCACGAAGGAGCGGGTCGTGTCGCGGACCAGCCGGGCCTCCGGACCGAGGCCGCTTTCGATGTCATAGTAGTCGATTCCCTTGAACATCCGGTCCCTCCTCCCTTTTTCTGAAAAAAAGCGGCACAGTAAAAAGCTCCAGATCCTGGGCGCGAGAAGCCTGAGGAATAAGGCGTATCAGCGCTACGCCGAAGTGACGAAGGGTTCTCGTAACAACGGAGATGGACTTTTGGCGAAGCCGTCAGTTGTCAATCTGGGCCCTTTGCAGTTTACCGCTGTAATCCCGATAGATCACCTTGATCCGGCTGAAGAAGTCGATTGCCCCCCCTCTCCCTCCCGCTTCGGGATGGCCGGAGCCCGAGTGCCGCCAGCCGCCGAAGGGGAGTTGAATCTCTGCGCCGATGGTGGAGGCGTTGATGTAGACGATCCCTGTTTGTAGTTCCCGCTCGGCCCGGGCGGTCACGTTCACGTTTCTACTGTAGATGGCTGAGGAGAGTCCGTAGGGAACGCCGTTGACGATGGCCGCAGCCTCATCAAGGGACGAGCAGCGGAGTATGCTCACCACCGGCCCGAAGATCTCTTCCCGGGCAATTCGCATGGACGGCGTGACGTCGGCAAAGACCGTCGGGGCAATGAAGAACCCGTTGGCTAATTCGCTGGCGACAACCCTTTCCCCGCCGGTCAGAAGCCGTGCCCCTTCCTCCTTGCCGATTCGGATGTAGTCAAGGACCTTTTGTCCCTGCGTTTCGTTGATTAGGGGCCCCAGATGGGTCTCGGGGTTCAGGCCGCTGCCGAGCCGCAGTCGGGCGGCCCTTTCGCTGAGAATCGCCACGAAACGGTCATACACCCGTTCATGAACGATGATTCGGCTGGCGGCAGTACAGCGCTGGCCGCTGGTGCCGAAGCCACCCCAGACCGTCCCTTCGAGGGCAAGCTCCAGGTCGGCGTCATCCATGACGATGATGGCATTTTTCCCCCCCATTTCCAGGGCCAGGGGACGATGCAGCGGGGACAACAGCCGCTCCAGACGTTCGCCCGCGGCGCAGGAACCGGTAAAGGACGCCGCGTCCACGTCGGGGTGGCTGACAAGGTATTCCCCCACCCCCTCTCCCGGCCCGCAGATTAGATTGACCACCCCGTCGGGGATCCTTGCCTCTGCCAGAATTTTCACCAGGGCCGCGGCGCAGGCCGGCGTGTCCGATGATGGTTTGAGAATGACGGTATTACCGCAGATGAGGGCGGAGAACAGTTTCCAGGCGGGAATGGCAATGGGGAAGTTCCAGGGGGTGACCAGGGCGACCACCCCCAACGGCTCCCGCACGCTCTTGCAGTCCTTGTCGGGGAGTTCCGAAGGGACCGTTTCCCCTTGGAGCCTGCGGCCTTCGCCGGCCATGTAGAAAGCGATGTCGATCGCCTCCTGCACATCGCCCAGCCCCTCAGCGATCACCTTCCCCATCTCCATGGTGACCAGTTCACCGAGCCGATGCTTGCTCCTGATGAGCAGTTCGCCGGCCCGATAGAGTATTTCGCCGCGGCGGGGCGCGGGCAAACGGCGCCAACCGGGCAGGGCGGCGCGGGCCGCCGCCACGGCCCGGTCAACATCGGTCTGCTCCGAGAAAGGAGCCTCGGTAACCACCTGGCGGGTGTCGGCTGGATTGCGGCTCTGGAAACGCTTCCCTGACAAAGAATCTGACCATGTTCCCGCGATAAAATTCCTTACCAGATTTGACATGGCATACCTCCTTGCAGAAGTCCTGCACTAAAGCATACCAAATGTTTCGGCTCTCTGCCAGTGAGGACGATACGTGACATTCGGTGGCGTGTGAAAAGAAGTGGGGATTTCAACGGGTCGACAACAACGCGTATGTACAGCTTACCCTTTCCGCAAAATCCGCTTGTCCCCTACCCGGATGGTCAGCTTTTCTCCGTCGAAGTGTTCCATGAGAGGTATCATGAATTTACGGGAGAGGCTAGTCAGTTCGCGGAATTCGTTAGGCGTGATCGCACCGGTCTTTTTCAGGTGGGCCGTCAGTTTTTCACGGATGGCGGCATAGGGCTCCGGCGCATAAAAAATGTCGCTCTTGACCTTCACTGCCTTGCCATGTCGCGAGAGGTGGTTCAGGTGTTCAAGGGCCACCTTTTCCGTGCAGCGGAACGCTGCGCAGAATTCCCTGATGGTGGGAGGCTCCATTCCACCTGTGCGGAGGGCTGTTTCAATCCCGGTTTGCAAATCGAGCTGCCCGGCTGCGATCCCCCTTTCCCTTCCCGTGAGCCTGACCAGTTCCCTTTCAACTACGATCTTCCCTTCTTTTTCAAGTGCCGCAAGCAGGGAGCCGAAAAAGCGCGGGTCGCTCCTCCTGGGGATGCGTGACTTCAACTCTTCCTTCCCCATGCCGTCCTTCAGGGGGTTATCCAGCCGGAATGTTTGCAACTCGGTGAGGAGTCGTGCTTTAAGGGTAATGAACGCTTCCCTTGAGAGGAAAATCCGTGGTTCCCTCACGGCCTGGGCCAGTTCTCCCGAAGAAAGAAGCATTGCCAGAGAGGATTCGATCCGCTTCACCGACATCCCGGTCCGGTTGACGAGCTCGTCAAGGGACAGCCCGGAGAGAAGGGTTGACGCCACGAGCATCCGGAGCTTCTCCGCGTCTTCTCCCGATTCGAGGGCGTGCAGCAGCTCCAGCGCTTCCGCGGAGCGCCGCCGCATCCGGAGAGGGGAGGGGTCGAGGACTGTGCCGCCCCCCATGGTCGCCGGTGGAGAATAGGTGCGAAGCACGAACGGGTCGCCGGGCAGCAGCAGGACCGGCTTTGCCAGGCGCAGCTGGACATAGGCGATTTCCCCCGGACGGAGAATATCCCGGTCGATCAGGATCACCTGGGCCGGCACCTCGTAGGTGGCCGCATGAAGGCGAAGGGTCGAACGGTGCTTCAGTTCCCGCGGGGCCGAAGGGAGATAGTCGAGGCGGACGTCCACGGTGCGGGTGGTACGGTAGACCCCCCGGGGTACCACGATATCCCCCCGGAATATCTCGCTGTGGTCGACCCCCTGGAGGTTCACGGCCACCCTCTGGCCGGCGAGCCCCGTGTCCGACTTTCTGTTGTGGGTTTGTATGCCGCGTACCCGGCAGGCAAGACCGGCAGGGAGGACCTCCACCTCGTCCCCGACAGTGATTTCGCCCGAAAGCAGGGTGCCCGTTACCACCGTGCCAAAGCCGGCGACGGTGAAAACACGGTCCACCGGGAGGCGGAACGGTCCGTCCCCTTTTCCCCCCTCCTCCTCGCCAGCCAGGCGGGCCAGCTCTTCCTGCAGGAGTTCGAGCCCCGCACCGGTTTTTGCCGAGAGCGGCACGATCGGGGCTTCCGCGAGGAAACTCCCCGCCAGGTAGTCCCGCACCTCCTCGGTCACCAGGCCGAGCCAGTCGCTGTCCACCAGGTCGATCTTGGTAAGGGCAATGAGCCCTGTTTTGACGCCGAGAAGCTGGCAGATCTCCAGGTGCTCCCGGGTCTGGGGCATGACCCCCTCATCGGCGGCGATGACCAGCATCACCAGGTCCATGCCGCCGACGCCGGCAACCATGGTCCGGACGAAGCGTTCGTGGCCCGGTACGTCGACGATACCCAACTCGATACCTCCCGGGAGGGGAAGGTTGGCGAAGCCGAGCTCGATAGTGATGCCGCGCGCCTTCTCCTCCGGGAGGCGGTCGGTGTCGGTGCCGGTCAACGCCTTGACCAGGGAGGTCTTGCCATGGTCAATGTGGCCGGCGGTGCCGAGGATGAGGTGTTTCATAAATTATCTCCGATAATTTATAGCGTGGAAGACGGAAGAGCGAAAGGGAAATCAGGACTGTAAAGCTTTTACATCCGCACATCGAGCCTTCCACGCTTCAGCTTTCCGCCTGCCGCATTGTATCAGTCCTTAAACTGCAGCTGGTAGAGCCGGTAATACAGTCCCCGCATCTTCAAGAGCTCCTGGTGCGTCCCTTCCTCCGCCTTCTCGCCCCGGTGGACGACCACGATCCGGTCGGCGTCCTGGATGGTGGAGAGGCGGTGGGCCACCACGAGCGAGGTGCGGCCGGCCATGAGCCCCCTGAGACCTTCCTGGATCAGCTGCTCGGCTTCCGTATCGACGCTGGCGGTCGCCTCGTCGAGTACCAGAATCTCCGGATCGAAGGCGACCGCCCGGGCGAAGGAGATGAGCTGGCGCTCGCCGGCCGAGAAATTGACTCCCCGTTCCCTGACTTCCTCCTCGAATTTTCGGGGGAGCCTGGCAATGAAGCGGTCAGCACCTACGACTTCGGCGGCCCGCTGCACCCGTGAAATGGCTTCATCGCTACCGAGGGTGATGTTGTACTCGATGGTGCCGGTGAAGAGATAAGGGTCCTGGAGGACCACCCCGATCCTCCTCCGGAGCTCCTGGAGAGGGATGGTGCGAATGTCTGTCCCGTCGATGGTTATGGAACCACGGCCCACCTCGTAGAGCCTTGACAGGAGCCTCGTCACCGTGGTTTTGCCCCCCCCCGTCTCACCGACCAATGCTATCTTTTCGCCACGGGCAAGGCGCAGGTTGAACCCCTTGAGGACGTACTCCTCCCCCTGGTAGGCGAACCAGACGTCCCGGAATTCGATGTTATGGAAGGGAGCGTTACCACCCCCGCCGTTGCCCTTTGCCAAAGGGGGGAGAAGGTTTGGCGGCAAAGATTTTACCTCCCCCTTTGCCAAAGGGGGACTGAGGGGGATTTGGTTGACCTGCTCCGTATCCAGCAGGTGGAATATTCTCTCCATGGCCGCCATGGCCCCCTGCATGATCGAATACTTGGCAGAGAGGTCGCGGATGGGGGAGAAAAATTTCTCAATGTACTGGATAAAGGCCACGAGAGCGCCGAAAGTGAGAGCGCCGCGGACGACCTCACCGCCGCCGTACCAGATGATGAGACCGACCGCCACCGAGGAGAGTGCCTCCACCGCGGCGTAGAGGGAGGCATCCCAGGAGATGACCGGCAGATTGGCCTCCCGGTAGGCGGCGTTCAGGGCCGTGAACTCTCGATGTTCCGTTTCCTCCCGGTTGAAGAGTTGCACCACGGCCATACCGCCGATGCTTTCGGCGAGGAAGGAATTGAGATTCCCCAGCCGCATCCGGACCTCGCGGAAAGCTTCCCGCATCTTGCGGCGGAAGGAGAAGGCGATCCATACCAGGAGCGGCAGAACTGTAAATGTGACGAGTGACAGCCTGGGGTTGATCCAGAGCATGATCCCGACGATACCCACCAGGACGAGCACGTCGCCGACCACGGTGATGATCCCCGCGGCGAACATCTCTCCCAGTACTTCCACATCGCTCGTCAGGCGGGTTACCAGGCTCCCGGTCGGGGTTCGGTCGAAGAACGAGGCGGGGAGGCGCTGGACATGGGCGAACAGGTCCAGCCTGATGTCCTGCATCACCCGCTGGCCGATGTGCATGAGGAGCCAGATCTCCAGATAGGTAAGGAGAGACTCGGCGGCGATGAGGAGGAGGAACCAGCCGGCGAGCAGCGGCAGCCCCTCCATCCGGCCTACCATGATGTGCTGGTCGATGGCGAGCTTCAACAGCCACGGCTGGGCCAGCCTGGCAGCGGCCATGGGGGGGAGGAGGCAGAGGGCGCCGGTCACTTCCCACCGGTAGGGGGCAAGGTAGCGGATAAACCGGGCCATGAGCTTGCGGTCGTAGGCTTTGCCGACTATTTCATTCTCATAAATACCGCCGAAATGCATGTTGCTCCGTGGCGAAACGCGACTTTTCCGCAATCGCGGCGTTGCGCTCCGGGCCGGAACACTTAACGTACAGTCGTACGCCTCGCGTCCCGGTCCTCGCGCGCCTTGCGCTTATCGAAAAATCCGCGTTTCTTGCTGTTAACGTTTATTTATTACATCCACTCCGTTGGCAAGTTTATAAGTTTTCATCGAGTCTCTTATCAAAAAGTTTCGATCTCCGCTCGGAGCTGCTGTTCCCGCCAGATCGTTGCGTACCGGCCATCAAGGGCCACGAGTTCTTCGTGGCTCCCCTGCTCGGCGATTTCCCCCCGGTCGAGCACGACGATCAGGTCGCAGCCGCGCAGGGCCGAGAGGCGGTGGGAGACGATCAGGACGGTCCGGTCGCCGTAGTAGCCGGCGAGGCTTTCCAGGATCGCCTCTTCGGTCCGGGTGTCGACAGCGGAGAGGGGATCGTCGAGAATGAGGATGGCCGGGTTCTTGAGGAGTGCCCGGGCGATTGCGGCCCTCTGCTTCTGTCCGCCGGACAGGGTCTCACCCCGTTCGCCCACGACTGTCGCGTAACCGTCGGGCAGACGCTCCACGTCGGGGGCCAGGCCGGCCATGCGGGCTGCTGCCTCGATCTCCCCGAGACGTGCTCCTTCCCTGCCGTAGCCGATGTTGTCGGCGATCGTGCGGGAAAAGAGGAAACTCTCCTGGGGAACGAAGCCGATGGCGTCCCGCAACTGCCGGAGAGATATCCTGTTGACGTCCACCCCGTCGATAAAGAGGGTGCCGTCCGCTACCGGGTAGAGGCGGGGGATGAGTTTCGCGAGGGTGGATTTGCCGCTTCCCACCGGGCCGACGATGCCCACTTTCATCCCCTTTTTGATCGTCAGGGAAATGTTTTTAAGGATCAGGCCGTCTTCGCTCGCTAGTGATCTATCCAGATCATAGGAGAAGCAGAGATTGCTGAACTCGATCTCTCCCTGTATCCTGTCGATATCCGCCGGTTCGGCCGGGTCGACGACAGTGGCCCGTGCCTCGAGGACGTGGTTGAGCCGAGACATGGAGGCCGCTCCGCGCTGCATGAGATTGAGGATCCACCCCATCATGAGGGTCGGCCAGATGAGCATTGCCAGGTAGGCGTTGAAGGCGACGAAGTCGCCGAGGGTCAATGCGCCGGTGATGACCCGGCTCCCTCCCATAAAGAGGACGATGAGCGTCCCCAGCGCCCCCGTGGCAGCCATGACGGGGATCATGAGGCCGCGCAGCTGGGCCATTGCCATGTTGGTTGCCAGATATCCCGCGCTGATGTCCCGGAACGACCTCAGTTCTCCTTCTTCCCGGCAGTAGGCCCTGATCACCGCAGCGGCAGAGACATTCTCCTCCACCTTGGCGGATATGCGAGCCAATTCCTCCTGTGCCCTTTTCGAGCGGCGGAACATGGAAGAGCTTATCCGTTTTACCACGAAAATCATGGCGGGGAAGGGGATGACCGCACAGAAGGTGAGCAGGAGGTTGATGCGGGACATCAGGGCCAGGGCGGCTATATAGACGATGACCGTATTGATGACATTGAGGACGCCGAAGCCAACCAGCATCCTGACGTTGGTCAGGTCGTTGGAGAAGCGGGAGAGGATGTCGCCGGTCCTTTCCCGGGAGAAGTAGGGGAGGTCGAGAGAGATGAGCCGTGCATAGAGCTCCTCCCGGATCAGGTATTCGATGCGCCGGGCCGCATGGAGGAGGGTGGTGCGTGAAAAGATCCTGATTACCCCCTGGAAGAGGGCCGCGCCCATGATGAGGAGTGCGTAGAAAGCGGGAGTATGGACTGTCGCGGCCCCGTGCTGGAAACTTTCCACCGCCAGTTTGAGAAACCAGGGGATGAGGAGGGCGAAAAAGTTGGTGCCGAGCAGGGAAAGCGCTCCGAGAAGATAGCTTATCCGGCATTCCTGCAGGTATCGGTAGAGCCTGGCCAGTTCGCTGATGGGGCACCTCGGGAGTGAATGGTCGTTACCATCTAGTTTTAATCGATTTCCCGGGCAGTGTCAAA
>JBGPCQ010000092.1:0-11730 GCA_041481895.1 Geobacteraceae bacterium
GCTCTGCCGGCAGCTGAGCGGCCGCCGGTCGGTCTTCTCCTGGTAGTCGGGGAGGAGGAAAACGGCGACGGCAGCGCGACCTTCCTCGAGTCCTGCCGCCCCCCCTGGGTCGTCATCGGCGAACCGACCGGACTGACGGCCTGTTTTGCCCATTACGGCTACCTGGAGGCAGGCTTCGTCACCAACGGCCTCCGGAGCCATTCCTCGCTCCCCGAGTTGGGGCACAACGCCGTGGAGTCGATGCTGCGCGTGCTGCTGCACCTGGGGAAAGACCCCCTGTTCGACCCGGAGAAGCCGGAGGTCGTCTATTCAATCCGGGAGATGAGCTCATCCCGGGCGGGTTTTGTCGTCCCTGATCGTTGTGAAACCTGGATCGATCTCCATCTCCCGCCCGATAAAGACCCGGCCCTCATCCAGGAGGCGATCAGCCGGATAGCCTCGACCGCCGGCCGCTCCATTCCCGGCCTGATCCTGAAGGTCGATTTCGATTTCGCCTCTCCCGGTTATAACCTCGGCACGGAAAATCTTCTTGCGCACGTTCTGCAGGACATCTATCCGTCCCTGGGGCTGCCGTTGCGCATGGATGCCTTCCGCTCTCATTCCGACGGCAACCTCTTTTATGCGGCAGGGACAAAGCCCCTCATCCTCGGCCCCGGGGCTCTGGAAACAGCCCATACCCCCGACGAGCAGGTCATCCTTGAGGAAGTGTCGGGGGCGGCCCGCATCTACGCGGCGCTCTGCCTCGGGATGAAGTGAGGGGGGCCTTCGTGTCAGGTCAATCAGCATCCTTAAACCCGGTTTTACGGGAAATGGGTGCCGGCTCCGGCGCAAGCTGTTTTCAAAAGAGTTTCTAAAACAGAACCGAACCTCCTGTAATTACAATAATTTTATCCTTTCCAGTACCTGCCGAATAATGCCCCTCTTCCGCCAGTAATTTTTAATAACGTCGTTTTATCTACAATCAAACAATAATATCAGCTAGTTATGGCATCAACTCGCCTATTATTGGCATCAATTTCATAAAACAGGATTACCCAGTAATACATATATTTTGTAACATACTGTTATATTTAATCTTTTTTTGTTTTACTCCTTGCATTGCTGAAAAACGGGTGTATAGTGATTATAGAACAAGCACCGGACCTTAAAGGAGAATCACAATGAAATGCCCCGTATGTAAAACCCATGAACAGCACGTTGACGTTGATCTGCACTCAGCAGGCTTCGCTGAAGATATCTGTACCTGCAGTATCTGCGGCACAATCTGGTCGGTCAACCACGGCATGACTGAAATTGTCAAGGATGCGCAGGAAAAATCATTTTTATCAGCTCTCACCGAATGCGTTGAAGCCGACGATTATTGCTTTGCAGCCTGAAGCAGTATAATGAACCGGCTGTGATGAGCCCTCTGCGGCTCATCACAGCAGCTCACATTAATGCTTGGGTCACGATTGGAATTCCGAATTATTAGACATGAGCCTCGGAGTCTGTCGGACTTAGGAATGAATCTACTGTCTCGTTACGTTCCCCTAAGTCCGACAGACTCCTAGCATTAATAACGGTTTTCCCCGCTTCACACCCGCCCCGATGTCACCGTCCGCCAAGCCCGGTCAGAATTCCCCGCCAGCCGCTGTCTGATACCGAATATTTTTATCCTTTCCCTTTTCTTTCGGGTATACTTTCCGGGAAACATCAGCCCTGTTCAGAAGGCGGTCCTTATGGCGCAGAAGGTTTTCATTGCTGCCACCGGGCAGAATACCGGCAAGACAACGACGAGCCTTTTCCTTTTACACCTGGCCAGGAAAAAATACGGCAGGGTCGGATTTATCAAGCCCCTCGGCCCCAAGCCGGCCGTCCTGCGGGGAATCGAAGTAGATAAGGATGCCGCCCTGATGGCACAGGTCTACGGCCTGCAAAAGGATCTCCGCCTGATGTCGCCGGTGGTCCTGCACCCGGACTCGACCAGGAAAGCTATCGACGGCGAGGTTTCCATCGGACAGTTCCGTCAGAGGATAGTTGACGCCTGCGCCGAGCTGGAAAAAAAGTGTGATTTCCTGATTATCGAGGGGTCCGGCCATGTCGGGGTCGGTTCCGTGCTCAAGCTTTCCAATGCCCATATCGCGCGCCTGCTCGATGCGCCGGTGCTGCTGGTGACCGGCGGCGGCATAGGAAATGTTGTCGATTCGGTCTGCATGAACCTTTCCCTCTTTGAAAAGGAGGGGGTTGACGTCCGGGCGATCCTGACCAACAAGCTAATCCCGGAAAAGCGTGAAACAACCCTCGACTACCTGCGTCGGGCCTTTGCCGGCGAGCCGTTCCAGGTCCTGGCGGGATTCGATTACCAGCCCATCCTGGCGAACCCGACCCTGCGGCGCGTTTCCGACCTTCTGGGTCTCCCGCTGCAGGGGAACAAGCGTGATGCCCGGCGCATCATCAGCCACGTGCAGATCGGGGCTGCCTCAACGCAGAGGGTCGCCGAGCTGCTGAAGGATTCCACGCTGCTCATTGTCACCAGCAGCCGCGACGAACTGCTGGTCACCTTGGCCAACCTCTACCATATCCCTGAATACCGCAGCAAGATCGTCGGCCTGGTCATCCCCGGCATCATTCCCGTCGGCAGAATCACCCAGCAGATTCTCGACCGGAGCAACATTCCCTACCTCCGCACCCGGAGCCATACCACCGCCGAACTCTATCAGCTCATCACTGAAGATGTTTCCAAGTTGACTGCGGAGGATACGGAAAAGATCGACCTGGTGCGGAGCCTGGCCGAGAAAAGTTTTGATTTCGACGCCCTGGATGCGCTGTTTCGAAAATAATGACCATCGGGTCGCCGACGGTCATGCAGGGAAGCTTTCCCATACTGCAGCCTGCTCCCTTTCACACTCCGTTATTTTATCCTGTTCAGTCTCTCCCCGATTTGCTAGAGTGGCATCATGAAAATACGCCCCTTCTTGCTTGTCGCCCTGTTCCTGATGCTGACAGGCTGTTCTCTCTTCTTCCGGACCCCGGAAATCACCGTAACCGACATCACCCTTTCCGGCCCGCGTGACGGCGGTGTGACCATCGAATTTCATCTCGCTGTCCGGAACCCCAACTCCTATGACGTGAAATTGCAGGGGTACCGCTATAACCTGGACATCGCCACGGTACCCGTTGCCCAAGCCGAAGTGCGCGATGCGATCTATTTCCCGGGTAATGCCGTCACCGACGTGCGGCTCCCGGTCCGGATCTCCTTCATCAGCATCCTTGAACTCCTGCAGCGCCGCCTCGACCCGGAAAACATCCCCTACCGGCTCTCCGCCGGTTTCGACATGGATACCCCTCTCGGCGCCATCTCGGTGCCGGTGGAGAAAAGCGGCATCTTTGCCATACCGAAGCAGTTCCGGCCCGGCCAGTTCCTGCGAAAGCTCTCCGACATTATCAGGCAGGCGGACTGAAGACGCGCAACAGCCCGCACCGGCGGGCTGTTCTCATATCGGAACGCCTCCCTATTCAGTGAATCGTTTCAGATAACTCGACACAATCCTCTTTCCGCCAGGAATCGAGTTCACCGTTTTCCAGTTTAACCTGGACCGTCGCACCTTCCTTGGTACAACCGAATGTAAAACCGACCTCGCCCGTTCGCTGATTCCTTAAGGGCAGATTCTCATCACGCTGTTCGGTCCAGTAGCATACCTTGTCATATTGTGAGCCTTTCATGATCGATGACCCCCTTTCACTTCTCACTTCCTGTTTTCATTATACCAGCAATAGTTAATTTTGAAAATCATTTTCAACCTAATCCTCCCTCACCGATCATCCACGCCGCCGTCAGGATAAAAGCGGCTCAAAGCGGAGTGGCCAAGGCGGGTCACATTACATGTACATCAATAATAACAGCTAGTTATAGTCTTTTACCCACAGTTTTATTGACTTTGACCCCATCTTGCGCTATCGTGCAAACATAATCCGAACAATTCCCCTTGATAGACGACAATACTAAACCATCCGTGAGGGTGGGACGGAAAGCCAAAGGGTCTCATCGAGACAGCCGGGCCGCCGAAATATCGCACCGATATTGAAGCGTCCCGGTTTTTTTTTGCGATGGAAATCCGCAGCTTGAAAAATGAACAGATGAAACAGGAGGATACGATGATGAAGATGCACGGCAAAATACAGAACATGGCGGTTTTTATCGAGTTTCTGGCGGGATCCGGACTGGCGATCTTTTTCCATATGGTGCTGCACTACGAACAGGCGGCTTATATCATCTTCGGTATCGGCATCCTGCTGTCGCTCGTGACCTACCTGCTGCGGGGAGACATCGAAAAAACCAAGGCACGCCTCACCGAACAGTACCACCAGGTCCACGAAATCCCGTTTGCCCTTGCCCGGATAGCCGATCCTGATTGCCGGACCAAGGCCGGGGAAATTATCTCCGGCACTTTGAAGACCATAACGATGCTGCAGCAGGGCTACATCCCCCTTGATGAAATGGAATTCTACATGGAGGGAGCACGGCTCTCCGACCAGTCAGGGCACCACATAAAGGCCATAGATCCCCTGACGGCAGGCTGGCTAAGTCGCGGAGCACTCTTCAATTTCTACCAGTCCAACATAAGGGCTCTCGATCGCGGCGTCCGGATCACCCGCATCTTTGTCACCAGTCGCGAAATAATGGCGGACCCCGATGTCCAGAAGGTGCTGCTTGCCCAGTACCGGGATAACATCGACGTGCGGATCGCTTTCCGTGACGAACTCCCCGCGTCCATCGACATCAGCGGCAGGGATACCAACAGCTCCTTCGACTTTGCCGTCTACGACGACCGGGCCGTGACTGATGTTTTCGCCCAGCCCGGCAAATATTACGGCAGGAAGACCGGTGAACCGGCAGAAGTGGCCAAGTATCTCCACCTCTACAACCTGCTCGAACACAGCGCCCTTACCGTGACCGAAGAAGACGCCAGGATTCTGCTGGCTGCCGAGGTGCTGGACCAGGCATCCTGACGGGGGGACATTATGAGCTTATTTACATACAAGCTCTAAGGAAAGATTATTTTAGTATAAATAAAATTTATTTTTAGTTATACTATATTCAATGTCGTCTCTTGCTTTCGTCCTGATCCTTTTTTCCGGCCTCATGCACGCCCTGTACAACCTCCTCATTAAACGGAGCCGCAACAAGACGGTTTTCATCTGGTGGATGTTCGTCAGCGCGACAGGGCTCTTTACCCTGGCGCTCCCCTTCCTGCCGGGTCCGTTCCTCCGGCCGGACTTCACAGTGCTCTTCCTCGCAACGTGCGGGGCCTTCTGCTTCGTCCTCTACCACCTGTTTACCGGCCGCGCCTATCGGTCCGGCGACCTCTCGGTGACCTACCCCCTCTCCCAGACCGCCATTTTCTATCTGCCGCTCTGGGGGGTTTGGCTCCTCGGCGAACATCTGAGCATGATCGGACTGAGCGGCATTGTCATCGTGGCGCTGGGAGCCTACCTGCTCCAGATGAAGCGGCTGCACCTGACCGAACTGCTCCGCCCTTTCGGCAGCCTTGTCGACCAATCCGTCCAGGCGGCGCTGGCCGCCGGTTTCGTCTATTCACTGGGAGCCATTATCGACAAAATCGGCGTTACGAGCTATTCCCCCCTCTACTTCACGTATATTCTCGTCGTCACCATGCTGGCGCTCATGACGGCGAATTTGCTGCGCCCCTGCCACCGCTCCCGGGTTTTCGACGAATGGCGGGAAAACCGTCATCTCATTCTTGCCGGCGGTCCGTTGATGGTTGGCTCGTTCCTCTCCTTCCGCTACGGCCTCGCCCTTTCCCCTATGAGCTACGCGGTGCCGGTTCGCCAGGTGAGCGTGCTCGCTGGGGTCTTCATCGGTGTCGTATTCCTTGGCGAATCATGCGGCCGCATCCGATTTCTGGCCGCCCTTATGATACTCGTCGGGGTCTGCCTGATCCGCTTTGGATAATGATGGCAAAAAAAGGGACAGGCTGTAATCCGGCCTGCCCCCTGAAGTGGAGATAACAAATCCTGCGCACGAGAGAGCGCCCAGGACACTAATCCTGATTTCTCGAACTCCTGCCCGCTCTCGCTTTCTTTTTTGCCTGCC
Source organism: Geobacteraceae bacterium (assembly GCA_041481895.1). Lineage (GTDB taxonomy): Bacteria > Desulfobacterota > Desulfuromonadia > Geobacterales > Geobacteraceae > JAMPXD01. The sequence goes on from JBGPCQ010000092.1 coordinate 6,095, forward strand.
TCCGCTCCTCGCTTTGCTGCCGGAATTCATTCACCCCGGAACCCGGCAAATGGGGCGGGGTAATCTGCTGTACGGGATTTACGCCCGCAATCCGGGCCGTCGGCTGCTCCGCCGGTGCTGCGGGTTGAACCTGTTGCGACGAGGGGGCGCCCGACTGCGGCTCTGCGCCGTAATTGAGGGACTTTGCCCCGGCGCGGTAGCGAACGGGGATTTCGTCCGGCCTGTTCGTATAGTGATGAGCCCCCCGCGCATCGTGCCAAGTATAGACCTCGGCGAACGCGGAGGACGCAGCGAATACCAGAATAATCGAGAGCAGTTTCATGGTCCCCTCCGTGCCGGCCCGGACAACCTCTCCTATTTGCACGCCCCGACCCTTTTGGCCTTGTAGCGGCTGGTGATTTTCATCCCTTCCATCTCGAACTTCATGAAGCCGTCGTAGGCGGTATCACCCTTGTAGACGATCTCGCCCTCTCCCTTGCTTTTGTTATCACCGGTACAGGACATCTTCCAGGTCATTTTGCTTCCCGTATGCTTCATGTCGGTAACCTTGCAATTCCCGTCCTGTTTGGGGACGATCTGTTTGTCGTCCTTCAGATCTTCCTTCGTATAGCAGTGGGTCATGGTGCTAGGTGCGGGCTGGTAGGGCATCCCGGGCATCTCCGTGTTCGTGGTAATCTCCCAGAGTCCGTCTTTCATCCCCGCCCCGACGGCCGGCGCAACTGTGGAAAGGAAAAGAGCTCCCAGAATAAATACACAACTGATCCATGTATTCATAAACCCTCCTTGTGCAGTGGATGCTGGAACTATATCGCTTTTTACTTCCATTTTCAAGAAATTGCGGACAATGCCGGGGATTGCAAAACGGACAAGGGGACAGGCCGTATGGTCTGTCCCCTTTGATTTCTGCGGTCCTCATCTTGAAGTAATGTCAGCGGGCGCGACGTGAAAGATTGAAGCGCGACGGCGCACCGGCGGCAGACGCCGCCCGTCCGGGAGCTTTCGTCTTTGATCCGCCCGGCGGTGCGGCGGCGCTTCCTTGTGCACCGGCATTCTTTGCCGCGGCAGGCTTGCGGCCCTGCGTCGCCTGCCGGGGCGGACGAACGAATTCAGTGTCTTTTTTCGGTGCGGGAACAGTGTAGTCGAATCCCGGCAGGGTACGGCGCTCGAGCGGCGACCCGAGGACCTTTTCGATGGCGCGCACCATGAGCGTGTCGTCACCGGTAACCAGGGTAAATGCGTCACCGCTCCGGGCGGCGCGGCCGGTCCGGCCGATACGGTGGATGTATGCATCGGAGGTGTCGGGAATGTCGTAGTTGACTACGTGGGATATCTGGGAGACGTCGATGCCGCGGGCGGCGATGTCGGTTGCCACCAGTATCTGGAAAGTTCCGTCACGAAACCCGTCCAGGGCTGCCTGGCGGCGATTCTGGGAAAGGTTGCCCTGCAGCGACGCGGCACGGTAGCCGGCCTTTTCCAGCTGTTCCCCGACACGTTTGGCGCGGTGCTTGGTGCGGGTGAAGATCAGCACCGATTCGGTATCGGTATGGTGCAACAGTTCCAGGAGGAGGGCGGTCTTGAGGTGTTGCTCGACCGGATAGAGTGCATGACTGACAGTAACCGCCGGAGCTGTAGTGCCGACCTGGACCGTAACCGGGTCGGTCAGCACCTCGTGGGCCAGGCGCCGGATCTCGTCAGGCATGGTTGCCGAAAAGAGCAGGGTTTGCCGCTGACGGGGGAGCTGTTTCAGTATCCGCCGGATGTCGGGAAGAAACCCCATGTCGAACATCTGGTCTGCTTCGTCGAGAACCAGCACTTCAATGCGGGACAGGTCGATAGTCCCCTGGCCGATATGGTCGAGAAGCCGTCCGGGGCAGGCCACGACGATCTCAACGCCCCGTTTCAGCTTTTCCACCTGCGGGTTGACCCCCACTCCGCCGTAAACGGTGATGCTCCGGAGGCGGGTCTGTCGCCCGAGTTCACAGATAGCCTCGTTGATCTGCTCCGCCAGTTCGCGGGTGGGAGCCACTACCAGGGCGCGGACATGGCCGCGGGGCCCGTGCATCAGGCGGTGCAGTATCGGCAGCGCAAAGGCGGCGGTCTTGCCGGTGCCCGTCTGCGCCAGGCCCATCACGTCGCGCCCCTGCAGGACCGGCGGCATGGCTTGCGCCTGGATCGGCGTCGGCGTAACGTAGCCTGCCGCCGTTACTCCGGCCGCTACCTGGGGGTGGAGATTAAATACAGTAAATTTCATGAATCCTCTTTCTGTGTTCCAGATAAAAAAAGCCCCGGAGATATTCCAGGGCTTACGATAATGTCGTTTTCTTCCGGGAACAGCGGTTTGATTCTTAACCATAGCAGTATCGGGAAACAGCTGTCAAGAAAAATCCGTGCTTAATCTGGCAAGTTTCCTGATGATAACGATTTAACAATAACCGGGTGGAGCCCGGGGAATTGGAGCATATCCTGGCTTCCGCAACTAATACAAGAAATGCGATCTATGAAAAGTCCGGTATCTTTGCCGCATATCGATGCCGGCGCATCAAAAGAAGTGCCATTTTGCTTGCAGCCGGTTGTTCCATTTACACAAATCCTGCTTATTCTTATCAAAGCATATTTGGTCACGGTGTGACGTTCAAAAGCATTTTCCTTCTGTGCGGACGGGCACGCGGTAACAGGGGCAATAACCCACCATCCCTGCAAGGCGCCGGTAGGCTTGTCATAGTCTTTGTTGGATTTGTCCACATTCGGATTGTACATCATCGATTCCATATCGCGCAGGGGATTATCATCCCTGTCCCGGATGGTGAAAATCTCCTTTCCGCATACCTCCTGAGGAGGTATCTCCATGCAGATCAAATCGGACAGCCTCGTCGTCTCTCCCGGCGGATATGACAGTGAGGTGTACGCGTAGCGGTTTGTGGCGGGAGGGTCTTTCCTGGCATCCCAGGGGTCCCGGATCATTTTCCTTTCCGGGATTGTGCAGACGTTGGGATAGGTGCATCCTGTGTCACATGCATCGACACAGATCGAAAAGCTTGCGTCTGCTCGGGCTGGAAAGGAGGCGATTGCCTCAGGGGTGTAGTTGAATTTTTGAGGGCCCGATATTTTGGACAGGAAGCTTCCCACAGTACCCAGACCGACGGATTCGCTTTCAACCGTGCGCCGCGTCCTGACTTGAATCGCATTGACCGGGGTTCCGCCGGGAGTATAGGCATGAGTGCTGATATTCCAGAATCCGACCGTCAGGTCATTCTCTGTGGTCAGCCTGTTGGTGTTGTTGTTGGCAATTTCTATCAAGGCCGCCGCTTTGTGGTGTCCTGAAACCGCATCGATAGCAGCGGCCCTTGCGGAGGATTGCACCTGATCGTTGACGATATCGTCCAGCTTCCGGGAACCGGTTTTGGCGACGGCCTGAATCCGCTGCCCGATAGCCTGGGCTCCGGCCAGAGCGGACAGCTCCGCCGCATTATGCATGTCGTCCTCGCTGACATACAGGTATCCTATGTCGACTGCCAGAGCCGCCAGCACAAGAAAGACCACCAGCATGATGCCGACATAGGTGGTGTCCATTCCCTGTTCTTCTCTGTCATCCATTCCAGCATCCTCGCACCATTAATTGCTGCATAGTATACTCATATTCTTTCTTATTTTGAAATAAATTAGGGCCATGCAGAGAGGCATGACCCTAATAATTCAGCAATAACATGCTGTCATGGGTGATGATAACCTGAATTGCACCTGCTATGAGCTTTTTTCCAACACGGCAACCGGCTCGCCGATGATAACAGGAGCCGTAACCTCGACAACCTTTTTGTCGCGGAGGAAGAAGGTGAGTACCGTACCGCTGGCAAGGAGTGTGCCTGCAAGAATGAACGATTTGTTCAGACCGCCGGGGTGGGCGTTGAGCATTTCAGATACCCGCCCCATGACGAATCCGCCTACCCCCCATGCGGTGAAGAGCGTACCGTAATTGAGACCATAGTTCTTGAAGCCCCATAAATCCTTGGCAAAGGAGGGGAAGAGGCAAAGGTTGGTACCATAGTTGAAACCGATGAAGGTCGCCAGCAGGACCAGGAGAACCCCACTGCCGGAGCCTACGACCGGGATCGCGGCAAACATCAGGAGTGCCTGGAAGGCAAGCATGATGGTAAGGGTAGCTTTGCGGCCGATCTTGTCGGAAAGTATGCCGGCAATAACCCGACCGCCGGCATTTCCGATTGCCATGATGGCGACGGCCACAAATGCCATCGAACCCATGCTCTTCTTGGCCAGGCCGGCGACGCTGCCGATAACCATGAGGCCGGCCCCCGCACCGATAAAAAAGTTCATCCAGAGGAGATAGAACTTCGGCGAGCGAATCATCTCGCTGACATTGGCATTGTAGACCGGCTTGGCGGCAGGCTTGCCATCGTCCTTTTTGGCGGGCTCGGCAGGCACATACCCCTGCGGAGGATTGACAAGAAAGAATGAGAGCCCGCACACCAGAGCCGTAAAGCCGATCCCCAGGAACAGCATCGATTTCTGGATGCCGTAGGCTCCCAGGAGGTAACTCGAAAGCGGGGCGATGTAGACCGGAGCAAGACCGAAACCGGCGACGACCGTACCTGCGATGACCCCTGTCTTGGCTGAAGAAAACCACTTAAGGGCCGGAGGAGTGGCAGCGGCGTAGCCAAAACCGAAACCGGAGCCGGCGAGCACTCCGAAGCCGATTACCCAGGCAGCATAGCTGTTGGATAATGACATCAGGGTGAAGCCGCTGCCGACAAAGAGCCCGCCGATCAGTGCGGTACGCGCGGGGCCAATCTTGTCCTGGCACTTGCCGGCAACAATCATGGCAAACGCAAACACAAGACAGCAGAGAGCATAGGGATCGTTTATGGAGGTGAGACTCCACTGGAATGAATCCGGACCCCCTTTTTCGATGGATGACTTTATTGCTCCCTTGAAGATACTCCATGCGTACAGCACCCCGAGCGCCAGGTTGATGCCCAGGCCGGCCATCGTCACCTGCCAACCCTTGTTTGTTGATATTCGTGACATTTGTCACCTCCATATTTTAATTTTTCTCGAAACTGATATACAAGAGAAGAGCAACAGGCATACCAATGTTTTATATTTTTATTAAATAAAATTTAACGTTTAATTCCAAATGGTTACAAACTGATTCCCCGCGGGAAGGTGAAGCGGCTTGGAGCGACAATTCGTAATAATGCAAATACGTTTGACCGGCCGGAATTGAGCATAAACCGGAATATCGCCATTATTTCAGCATGTTGAACTCGAATTGAATGGCGGGAACCTGGTTTTGCAAAAATGCGAAAACCTGGTTGTGTTTTGCATAAATGAGAATAGGCACTTAACAGTAGCGGAAGGTTGCGAAGCAAGTCGGCAAAAGAAGGGCTGGACATCCCTTTCCTGGTCTTGCCCAATCGATAGAAAGCCGACTCCTGACGGACCCGATCAACCCGGGTGTTCCGCCAGGCCTGTTTCCATCCCTTTCGGGATTGAATTGGCTTCTTGACATTTAGGGTGTATCCGGTTTATAAAAAAGCTCCATCGTTTTCCGTTCAATGGGCGCATAGCTCAGCTGGTAGAGCAGGCGACTCTTAATCGTCAGGTCGTAGGTTCGATCCCTA
>JBGPCQ010000093.1:0-11677 GCA_041481895.1 Geobacteraceae bacterium
ATGGCCGCCGATTCTCTCCGCTTGAAACCGCTTCAGGGAGCGTTCATAACCCGCGTGGAATTTGCGGAGGCGCGCTCCGACCGGAAGGTGGAAACAGAGATAGCCCGGTTGACCGGGCGTATGGATGCCCTTGCCGACCGGCTGAAAGCCCTTGAAGTCAAGGAGGAAATTTTCCGGGCTGCAGCAAAGTCACAGAGCGGCAAATCACCCCGTTCGACCAAAAATAACAGGGAGCCCCTGGAGAATATCCGCAGGGGGACCGAGTTTGCCATAACCCAGCTGGAGGATGTGTACAGGGCGCGACGCAAGGCTGAACACGAGTTTAAAACTGCGGGAGCCCGGCTGTTGTTACTCAAAGATGCGGGAAACATTGGTGGGCGCATCGCCCGGGTATGGCTTGCCGAGAAGAACGGGCGGGTGGCGGTCTCTTACCTCAATCCCGGACTGAAGTGGACGCCGACGTATGATTTCAGGCTGAACAAAAACGGAGAGGTGGAAATCACCATGCATGCTCTTCTTCCCGGAACTGAAAAGGGGAGGGCGGTCGCAGTGGCTCCGGCGCTCCTCTCCGAAAACAGTGCTGAACTGTTGACCGCAGTTGCCCCGGGTGGACCGTCAAAGGTTGAGGTCTTCCGGTTCCCCCTTGGAAAGGAAAATTATTCCCCTCCTCCCAACTCGTCGCTTTCTTTTTTGTTCACGAATCGATCGGGAAAAAGAATGCCTCCCGGTGAATCGACCTGCTACAGGCAGGGAGAATACATCGGGAAGACCCGTTTTGACGGAAGCCTGCCGGGCGAGTCGAAGAGTCTCGAGTTCGGGAAAGCTGCCTTAACAGCAAAATAATCAACCCCGGCGTTTAATTGCGAGTGTTTTTGGTGTCTGGCATGGCGCGGCGATGCAAGCCTGGCACCTCCTGAGCTGAGGAGCCGCAACAACGCCAGGGGCCGAAAGACCCGCAATGTTGAGGGATGAAACAGCCGCACATGACCCTTGAGTAAGACCCGGGATTATGACCCTGTTTCTCGGAATTTTCTTCAGACCGGCAAGATTTACTTCTCCATGACCACTCCTCGAACTCCTGGGAACATCTCTGCCGGATAACCTCCCCGGGCAGCGCTCAATATTAGCTGCCGGACACCCTTTACCCCTGTCCGCAGCGACTGTTGCCCGTCCCCTTTTTACTTGACTTAACCCTGTGAAATAGGCTATTTTGCCAGTTTGGATAATGCCTAATGAAGTTGTTTCAGGAAAGGGTCAGCAGGTTCATGGAAGAACTGAGCGAACTGTTGTTGCAGAGGAGGCGCAAGCTTGATGCACTCTGGGAGGCGGGGATAAATCCCTACCCGAACGATTATAAGCCGGAGCACACCTCGCAGGATGTGAAGGACGCCTATGGCGGTCATGAAGCCATTGAGGAAGATGCGCCTGCTTGTACGGTGGCCGGACGGATCATTGCCCGCCGCTCCTTCGGCAAGGCTGCCTTTATCCAGATGCAGGACCGCAAAGGGCGGATCCAGCTCTACGTGAAGAAAGACGCCGTAGGTGACGCAGCCTTTGCCGATTTTGAGACCTTCGATATCGGCGATATTATCGGCGCCGCGGGAATCCCGTTCCGGACCAAGACCGGTGAGCTGTCCCTCCATGTAACGGGGATCAGACTCCTCACCAAGTCGCTTTTACCCCTTCCCGAAAAATTTCATGGCCTGACGGACGTGGAAACACGCTACCGCCAGCGATATGTCGACCTGATCGTCAATCCGGAGGTGCGGGATGTCTTCATCAAGCGTTCCCGGATCATCAACCTGATCCGCGCCTTCATGACTTCCCGCGACTTCCTGGAGGTTGAAACCCCGATGATGCAGCCGATACCGGGCGGCGCAACGGCACGACCCTTCGTCACCCACCACAACGCCCTGGACATGGAGCTCTTCATGAGGATAGCCCCCGAGCTCTACCTGAAGCGGTTGGTGGTCGGCGGTTTCGAGAGGGTTTTCGAAATCAACCGCAACTTCAGGAACGAAGGTATTTCCATTCGCCATAACCCGGAATTCACGATGATGGAGTTCTACCAGGCGTATGCCACCTTCGAAGACCTGATGGATTTTACCGAAGAGCTGCTCTGTCACGTGGCGCAGGAGCTGTTCGGCTCCCTCGAATTTACCTGCCAGGGAGAGCGGATCAGCTTCCAGCGCCCGTGGAAACGGTTTACCGTCAAGGAGGCGATCCTCGAATATGGCGCTATCGATGCCCGTTCTCTTGACGACCGCGACCTTGCCTTTGCCTATGCCCAGAAGCTTGGGCTGGACCTCTCTCCCGATATCGGTTACGGCAAGCTCATTACCGAGATTTTCGAGGAGGTCGCCGAGACCATGCTGATACAGCCGACCTTTATAACAGCATATCCGACCGAAGTTTCGCCCCTTTCCCGGAAAAACGACCATGATCCCGATATTGTCGACCGGTTCGAGTTGTTCTGCTTCGGCCGTGAAATGGCCAACGCCTTTTCCGAGCTGAATGACCCGCGTGACCAGAAGGAGCGATTTTTGGCGCAGGTCGCCGAAAAGGCCAAGGGTGATGAAGAGGCCCACTACATGGACGAGGACTATATCCGGGCTCTTGAATATGGCATGCCTCCGACCGCCGGAGAGGGGATCGGCATAGACCGGCTGGTGATGCTCCTGACCGATTCGCCGTCCATCAGGGATGTTATCCTGTTCCCCCAACTGAGAAAAGAGATAAGATAAAACGCGGCTTTTTCGCAATCTCTGCGTAAGTCTTCACGATTACTTGTGCGGCGTGCTTCCAGCACGCCTCCGCGCAATCGCTCGACAGCCTTGATCTTGCGAAAATTCCACGTTTCCCGGAAAGAAAAACGAATGCCCTACGAACTTTTCATCGGGCTGCGCTACCTTAAGGCCAAGCGCAAATCAGCCTTTGTCTCCATAATCACCCTTATCTCCACCGCCGGTGTTGCGCTGGGGGTAATGGCGCTCATTATCGTTCTGGCGGTGATGACCGGTTTTGAGGAAGACTTGAAGGATAAAATCCTCGGCACCAACGCCCATATTGTGGTTCTCAAGTCGAATGGGGGAATTGGTGATTATAATGCCCTTATCGACCGCCTTAAGAGTTTCAAAGGGGTCGTTGCGGCAACCCCTTTCATCTACAGTCAGGTCATGATCTCATCCGGTAAAAATGTCTCAGGCGTTGTCCTGCGCGGCATTGATATTAAAACCGACCCGCTGGTGACCAATCTTCATAAATCTCTCGGTAAAGGGAAGCTGGCCGACCTGGACATGAAGGTGTCTGCTCCCCTGGTTGATTCCGCCCCCCCCAGGCCGGGCATTATAATTGGCAAGGAGCTGGCAAAAAACCTCAACATGCATGTCGGTGATCCGGTCAGTGTCATCTCCCCCATCGGCAACATAACCCCCCTCGGGATGGTCCCGAAGCTCAAGCAGTTCCGGGTAGCGGGGATATTCAATACGGGGATGTTCGAGTACGATTCGACCCTTGCCTATGTATCTCTCGGCGAGGCCCAGTCATTTCTCGGGCTCGACGATACGGTGACCGGCATCCAGCTCAAGGTTGGCGACGTCTATAATACCGGCGAGATCGTCCGCCAGATTAACCGTGAGATGGGATTCCCTTTTTATGCCCGGGACTGGATGCAGATGAACAAAAATATCCTCTTTGCGCTCAAGACGGAAAAAATGGTCATGTTCATCATCCTGACCCTGATTGTCCTGGTGGCTGCGTTCGGCATAGCCTCCACCCTGTTCATGGTGGTCATGGAAAAGACGAAGGACATAGCCATTCTGAAGTCCATGGGGGCGACGGGGAATAGCATCATGAAGATCTTTGTTCTGGAAGGACTCATCATCGGCATTGTCGGGACGGCTGTCGGGGTGCTCGGGGGGCTCCTGGTCGCCTGTAACCTCGAACCGATAGTCGGGCTGGTCCAGAGACTGACCGGGTTCGAACTCTTCAGCAAGGATGTTTATTATCTGGACCGATTTCCATCCCAGGTGGTGCCGGCCGACGTGCTGCTCATCTCCGTAACGGCAGTTCTGATCTCCTTCGTCGCGACCCTTTACCCGTCGTGGCAGGCGTCGAGGATGGCGCCGGCGGAGGCGCTCCGCTATGAGTAGGAAACGTGCCTTTTCCGCAATCTCTGCGTTGCTATTCGGGACTCCTTGTGCGGCGTGGCGCTGCCACGCCTCCGCGCAGTCCCTCGAGCGCCTTGACCTTGCGAAAAAATCACGTTTCCCTGACCCGGCACGTTTTAAAATCGGAGAGGTCCCTCGATGAGCTGTCTGCTGGAGGTGGCCGACCTTACCAAGTCCTTCGGCACCAGAGCTGGAAAAGTCGATGTGCTGAACGGGATAAATCTTGAAGTGGCGGCCGGCGAGACTATAGCTCTGGTTGGGGCTTCAGGCGCCGGGAAAAGCACCCTGCTCCATATTTTGGGGACCCTTGACCGGCCCACCTCCGGAAGAGTGCTTTTTAACGGTGAGGACGTATTCCGCCAGAATGACACTGCCCTTGCGTCATTCAGGAACCGCTTCATCGGCTTCGTTTTCCAGTTTCATCACCTGCTGCCGGAGTTTTCCGCATTGGAAAACACCATGATGCCTGCCCTGATAAGCGGGATGAAAAAGACCGAGGCCGAAGACATCGCCGTGGAGTTGCTGAAGGACGTGGGCCTCTCCCATCGTCTGACTCACAGGCCCGGCGAGCTCTCCGGCGGCGAGCAGCAGCGGGTCGCGATAGCCCGCGCGCTGGTATTGTCGCCCCGGCTCCTGCTTGCTGATGAACCGACCGGCAACCTGGATATGAAATTGAGTGGCGAGATTCACGATCTTCTGGCGGAGATACACCGGAACAAAGGGGTCACGCTGATCATCGTGACTCACAACGAAAGGCTCGCTGTCAGGATGGAGAAGGTTATCCGGATGGTTGACGGAAAAATCGGCTAACGGCAGATGGATGCATGGGGGGTGCCAGGCATGATTCCGCACTATTTTTTATTTCGATGTCACTTTAGGGGGACACTTGGTCTGGATATCTAAACAAGTTACCATTACAGCTGTTCTGCTGCTCAGCCTTTATGGGATTGCTTTCGCCGGGAGTGAAACAATCACCGAAATCGTCATCAAGGGGAACCGGAAGGTTGAATCCTCCGTCATCCGGAACACCCTCAAGCTCAGGACTGGTGATCTCCTCGCTATCGAAAGCGTGGACGAAGACATTCGCGCCATATACAAACTCGGGTATTTCCAGGATGTTAAGGCCGAGAGCGTCAAGGGTGACGCAGGGGTTATCCTGATGTATGCGGTCACGGAAAAACCGGTTGTCCGTGAGATCAAAATCGATGGCAACAAGGAGATTGCCGCAGACAAGATTCGGGAAGCCTTTACCCTCAAACCGAACGCGATTATGTCCGCAACGGACCTGAACAGCGGGGTAAAAAAGGTCAAAAAGCTGTATACCGATCAGGGGTATTATCTGGCGGAGGTGAATGCTTCATCGGTTAAGCGGCCCGATGGTGATATCACGCTGACGCTCAAAATTTCCGAGGAGAAAAAGGTCCTGATAAAGACTATCAGGTTCGAAGGGAATAAGACCTTTTCCGCCAGAAAACTGAAGAAGGTCATGGAAACCGGCGAAAAGTGGATTCTCTCCTGGATTACCGATGCAGGCACCTACAAGGAAGAAGTCCTGAAAAACGATGTTGCCCTAATTGCCGATCTCTACTACAACAACGGGTATGTGAACGTCAAGGTCGGTGAGCCGAAAGTGGAAATCTTGCCCGACAAGAGCGGTCTCGTAGTTACCATAGGCATTACCGAGGGTGATCAGTTCAGGACCGGCAGCATCAGTTTCAAGGGCGACCTTCTGGAGAGCAAGGAAATCCTGGCCGGAAAGCTCAAGCTGAAAACAGGAGAGGTCTTCAGCAGAACTGTGTTGCGTGGTGATATTTCCGTTCTGACCGATATCTATGCCGATAAGGGGTATGCCTTTACCAATGTGAATCCTCTATCTGCCATTGATTTTCAGAAAAAAACGATCAGTTTTACCTTTGAATTTGAAAAGGGGGAGAAGATTTACTTCGACCGGATTAATATCAGTGGGAATACCAAAACCCGCGACAAGGTAATCCGCAGGGAGATGAGGTTTGCCGAGGGGGAACTCTTCAGCGCGACAGGGCTTAAAAAGAGCAAGCAGAGTCTCATGAACCTCGGTTATTTTGAGCAGGCGAATGTCGCAATCGCCAAAGGGAGTGCTGCCAACAGGCAGCATGTCAATGTAGAAGTAAAGGAGAAAGCGACCGGGACCTTCAGTATCGGGGCAGGCTACAGTTCCCTGGACGGCATTGTCGGGCAGGGATCGGTCCAGCAGACGAATTTTCTGGGACTTGGCCTCAAGGCCAATCTATCTGCTTCCCTTGGCGGCAAGACACAGACCTATAACGTCGGGATAACCGACCCCCACTTCCTGGACTCCAAATGGACCCTCGGCACCGATATCTACCGGACCCAGCGCGATTTTACCGATTTCACCCGGAGAGTTACCGGCGGCGACATCAAGGCGGGATACCCACTGTCCGACACCTTGAATACGCTATGGGTCTACAAGTACGAAGATAAAGTGATTTCTAAAGAATCCCAGGCCCTGCTGAATCAAATCGCCAATGGGCTGGTGACGGCGCCCGAGGCAACCTCGACGACGAGCTCGATCACCGCCAGTCTGACGAGGAATACCACCGACTACCGGCCTGACCCTACGCGCGGCATGATCAACAGCGTATCGACGGAATTCGCCGGTCTCGGGGGGACCAGCCGCTTCGTCCGCTCTATCGCGAATACAACGGTATTTTTCCCCGTCAAATGGGGGACGTTTTCCCTCCGCGGCGAAATCGGGTACATTGGCGGGTACGGCGGCAAGGATGTGCCGATCGACGAAAAGTTTTACCTGGGGGGGATAAATACCGTTCGGGGCTACGCCAGCAGAACGGTAAGTCCGTACCGGGATACGGAGATCGATAAAATTTACCCCGGGGGGTTTTTTGCTTTTGAACAAAAACATCCGATAGGCAAAGACCTGGTGCACCCAATCTTCGGCCGGGCCTTTACCGGCGGCAATGCGGAAGCGTTCATGAATGCGGAATATGTCTTTCCGATCATCAAGGAAGCGGGCCTCAAAGGGGTGCTGTTTTTCGACGCGGGGAACTCCAGTGAAAATATCGGGGACATTTTTTCCTCTGTCCGGTCGGTAACAGATGGCATTGTTGGTACACGGCCAGTACAATTGATTCATTCGTTTGCCAGTGTTCAGGCAAGTTACGGGTTCGGTTTCCGCTGGTTTTCACCGATGGGGCCGCTACGGATCGAGTATGGCATCCCCCTCAACCCGCGGACAGGCGTAGACAAGGCCAGCGGCAAGCTTGAATTCGCAATAGGCGGTTTTTTCTAACATAGTGTCCATCCGGAAACTCCGGGTGCGACACTATTGGTTTCCGGGTGGGAACTAACATATCATGCACAAGGAGAATGAGATGAAAAGGATTGTTATCGGGTTTGCATGTGTGCTGTCCATGGTCCTGGCGACTGCAGCCTTCGGTGCCGACGGCGTAAAAATCGGATCAGTCGATATCCAGAAGGTCCTCCTGAATTCCGATGCCGGAAAAGAGGCCAAGGAACAGCTTGCCGGCAAGGGGAACAGGTACGAGAGTGAAAAGAACTCACGGGAAGAAGAGCTCAAACAACTGAAGGGGGAGCTGGAAAAGCAGAGCGTTGTTCTTGCGGACGATGCCCGCAAGGCCAAGGAGCAGCTTTTCATGCAGAAACGGAAGGAACTCGACCGTTTCCTCAAGGATGCCCAGGAAGACCTGCAGGCAAAGAATGACGAACTGACGAGCCGTCTGGTTGAACAAATAGTCAAGGTGATTCAGAACTACGGGAGAGAAAAGGGCTATCTCTTTATTTTAGTCAAGAACGACAGCATGGTTTTCGTCGACGAGAAAGCTGACCTGACTGATGAAATACTGAAATCATTCAATGGGTCGAGAGCAAAATAAGCACGTTTACGGGTAGTTCCTTCTTCTTCGGAATAGTGACCCACAGGAGGAGCGGATTGTGGAAAAAAGCCTGAAGGAATTAGCCTCCTATCTGGGCGGCAGGGTGATCGGCGACGAAAATACCCGGATAACCGGCATTGCCGGGCTTGATGATGCGGGCGAGGGAGACCTCACCTTTCTTGCCAATCCCAAGTATGTGCAGAAAGTGGCTACCACGAAGGCCTCGGCGGTAATTTTCCCGCCGGGGGCGGACCCCTGCGGCAAAAATGGTATTGAAGTCGCAAGCCCCCATCTTGCCTTTGCCAAGATTCTTACCCTGTATCATGTCTTCCCTCCGGAGCCGAAAGGGGTTATGGAGGGGGCGTGCATCGGCAGGAATGTCACCATGGGAACGGGCGTTACGGTTTACCCGGGAGCGTTTGTCGGGGATGGCGCCAGGATCGGTGACAGAGTGACCCTTTTCCCCGGAGTAGTCATCTACGAAGGGGTGGAACTGGGGGACGACGTCACTCTCCATGCCAATGTCACGGTGCGGGAGAGATGCCGGATCGGCAACCGTGTCATAGTACACTGCGGCACGGTCATCGGGAGCGACGGGTTCGGTTATGCGCCGGACGGCAAGGGGTGGTACAAGATTCCCCAGATGGGTATCGTGGTGATCGAGGACGACGTGGAGATCGGCGCCAATGCGGCAATAGACCGGGCCGCCCTGGAAGTCACGCTGATCCGAAGGGGGACCAAGATCGACAACCTGGTGCAGATCGCCCATAATTGCGTCATCGGCGAAAACTGCATGATCGTCTCCCAGGTGGGGATTTCCGGCAGTTCGAAACTTGGCGATCATGTGACCCTGGCGGGGCAGGTCGGGGTGGCCGGCCACCTGGAAATCGGGGACAACGTGATCGTCGGGGCAAAGTCGGGCGTGCCCAACAGCATCCCCGCGGGTGAGCTGGTGAGCGGCATACCTGCCTATCCCCACCGTGAATGGCTCAAGTCATCGGCGGTAATCCCCCGCTTGCCGGAGCTCAAAAAGGCCGTGAGCGTGCTGGAGAAGAAGGTCCGGGAACTGGAAGAGAAGCTGGCCGAGAAATGAAAGATTCGTGTTTCGAGTACAATGTCCCGAGGTTACAACCCTGAACCCGAAACGCGGAACTCGAAACATGAAACTAGCAAAATAAGGAGCATGCCATGCTTGACGTTAATGACATCATGAAAATTCTGCCGCACCGGTTTCCTTTCCTGATGGTGGACAGAGTTGTGGAGATGGACCCGGGGAAGAAGATTGTCGGCATCAAGAACGTGACCATCAATGAGCAGTTTTTCTCCGGACATTTTCCCGGTCACCCGGTCATGCCCGGTGTCTTGATCATCGAGGCCATGGCCCAAGTGGCCGGCATTCTCGGCATCCTTACGTACGACGAGAGTGAGCGCAACAAGATCACCTATTTCACCGGCATCGACAATGCCAAATTCCGGCGTCCTGTGTTGCCGGGAGATCAACTCCGCCTGGAACTGGAGATGATCAGTTGCAAGCGTGGTATATGGTGCTTCCAGGGCAAGGCGTTTGTTGACGGCAAGCTGGCGGCCGAAGCGGAAGTCAAGGCCATGTTTGCCGACAGATAGTGTGGAAGCACAGAAGGCTGGAAGTACGGGAGGGGAAAGCGCGGAAGTTGAAATGCATTTTCTTCCGGCCTTCCGATCTTCCGCGCTTCGAGACGGAGTGTCAATGATTCATCCTACCGCTATCATTCACCCGGGGGCCGATCTGGACAATGATGTGGAGATCGGGCCGTACGCGGTGATCGGCGCACATGTGCGGATCGGACGAGGGACGAAGGTCGGTGCCCACTCGGTAATCGACGGCTGGACCGAAATCGGCGAAGACAATCAGATATTTCATCTCGCATCAGTCGGGGGAGTCCCCCAGGACCTCAAGTACAAGGGGGAGAAAACCTGGCTCAGGATCGGCAGCAAAAACATTTTTCGGGAGTTCGTTACCATCCATCCCGGTACTGTGACCGGTGATGCCGAGACCACCGTGGGGGATGGGAATCTTTTTATGGCATACTGTCATACGGCCCACGATTGCCACATCGGCAGCAATGTGATAATGGCAAACGGGGCAACCCTGGCGGGGCATGTGCGGGTCGATGATTATGCAATACTGGGAGGGCTTACGGCAGTGCACCAGTTTGTCACTATCGGCAGCCATGTTATGGTGGGAGGCGGCGCCATGGTGGGGCAGGATGTCCCCCCATTTACCATTGCGACAGGAGACCGTGCAAGGCTTCGCGGCCTCAACCTGGTGGGACTCCGCCGTCGCGGGTTCTCCGAAGAGACCATCGCAGTCCTCAAGAAAGCCTACAAGATACTTGTTCTCTCCAGGCTGCGGATACCCGAAGCGCTGGAGCGTATCAGAAACGAGCTCCCCGGTCTGCCGGAATTGACACATTTTATCGATTTTATCGAAAAATCGGAAAGGGGAATATGTCGCTGATGGGAAAGCTCAGGACAGCAGTTGTAGGAGTCGGTTATCTGGGGCAGTTCCATGCTGAAAAGTATGCTCAGCTTGCGGATGCCGAACTGGTGGCGGTGGTTGATGTCGACCGCCGGAGAGCGGACGAAATTGCAGCCAGGCTTGGGACCCGGGGATTGGACGATTACCGGGAGCTCTTCGGCATGGTGGACGCAGTCAGCATTGCGGTTCCGACCCGGTGCCATTTCGAGGTGGCGAGGGCGTTTCTCGACCGGGGTATCCATGTCCTCCTGGAGAAACCGATCACCACTACTCTTGATGAAGCGGATGAGCTGATCAAGGTAGCCAAAGAACGTGGAGCGCTCCTGCAGGTCGGGCATCTGGAGCGCTTTAATCCCGTGATCATGGCCCTCGATGGCCTCCTCACGAAGCCCGGTTTCATCGAATCGGTCCGCATTGCTCCTTTCAAGCCCCGCGGGACCGACGTGAATGTGGTACTCGACCTGATGATCCACGATATCGATATCATTCAGAACATGGTCAAGTCACCGGTCACGCAGATCAACTCGATAGGTGCGCCGGTTTTCACCAGTGAAGAAGATATTGCCAATGCCCGTATCCTGTTTGCCAACGGGTGTGTGGCAAACGTCACGGCGAGCAGGATAAGTCTCAAGAGCGAGCGGCGGATGAGGATATTTCAGCCGGATTCCTATATATCCGTCGATTTCCAGAACAAGAAACTGGCAGTATTCCGCAAGGGAGAAGGGGAAATGCAGCCCGGGGTACCCAACATACAGATGGATGAGCAAAGCTTTGAGCAGGGGGATGCCCTGAAAAGCGAAATCGAAGCGTTTCTTGCAGCCATTTCCACCGGGAACCCGCCGGTAGTGAGCGGTGAAGACGGCAGACTCGCCCTCGAGACTGCATTGATGATCAATAAAAAACTATAATAAAGGAAGTTTCGAGTTTCGAGTTTCGAGTCAAAACCCGAAACGCGAAACGCGGAACGAGGTGTTAACAATGATTCCAATGGTTGACCTGAGGACACAGTATCTGCAGATCAAGGATGAGATCGACAACGGGATTCTTGAAGTACTCGATAAAACCCAGTTTATCCTCGG
>JBGPCQ010000094.1:0-11626 GCA_041481895.1 Geobacteraceae bacterium
GTGCGATAAGATGTGGCAGTGCCAGACAAAGAGACCGGCGATGTCGAACTTGGCCTTCACGCGGGTAACCATACCCGGGTAGACGAGGACGGTGTCCTTGGTCCCGGTTTCTCCAGCCTCGGGAGGAATGGTTTTGCCGCTGAGCGTTGCCGTTCCGTCCGCAGCGATCGAGATCGCCTGGCGGTTGATTACTTCGAACTGCACCTGGTGAATGTGAATGGGATGGGCATCCTCGGTGAAATCGTAGATCTCCCAGACCTCAGTGGCGCCGAGTGCCGGGTTCTCGGTGATGGCATCCATAAACTCCCTTGAAGTAGGCGTGATGATCCCGTGGCTCACGGTCGCCGTGCCGAGTAGCGCCTCGACCGGTGCAAAGGGGACTGCGTTCGGATCACCTGGTTGGTACACTATGTTCCCGTCCGCATCCACCACAACCTGGACGGTCTCGGACTCGGCCTCGTTAAGAGAGACGGTACGGGTTTTACTCGCCGTACCGAGCTTGGTCCGGGCCGGCAGCATCAATAAGGCAGGAGGTGTGCTGGAATCGCAACCATCCGATCCAACAATGATTTTCATTACCTGTCCCGTCGTAGCCGGGTCGGCGAAGTCGAAAGCATCCGGCGCCCTGCCGCCCCCAAATGGTTCATCCGGACCCTCGTTGATCAGATACAGCTCCTTGCCGGCATATCCGCTGAAATCCACGATCAAATCGACGCGCTCGGCCGGGGCGATGAGGAGTTCGTTGAGTTTCACCGACTTGGGCAGATATCCGCCGTCAGCGCCGATCTGCCAGAACGGTATAGCCGGCGTACCGGGTCTGGCAAGTTTATCTGACACGATCTTGAGGATCAACATCCGGGTGTCGTCACCGTTGACGATCCGCAACCGGTAGCGACTCGCGTCGACTTTCAGCTTCGGCCAGGTCTTGCCGTTGACCACCATGGTGTTGCCGAAGAACTCCGGGTTCCAGATCGGCGCCACGTCGCTCCGCCCGCCGTTGGCCTGATCCGGGATGAAAGGGATCTGGAGCTGGAACGGTTCCACTCCCTCGAAGAATGCGCGGTTGTCAGGGAAGAAGAGCGAGCCGTCGCTGTTGAAGGACTTGTCCTGGATCAGGAGCGGAATCTCGTGATCTCCCTTGGGCAGACCGGCGGGGTCCTTGGCCGGATCCCTGATCAGGTAGAAGCCCGCCAGTCCGGTGTAGACGTTGGCGCGAGTCATACCCATGGTGTGGTCGTGGTACCAGAGCGTCGTGGCCCGCTGGTCGTTGGGGTACTGATAGAGCGCTTGGCCCGGCACTGTTTGGGCACCGTCGATCTGGTCGTAGTGGGAGCCCTTTGTCGCATAGCCGTTCGGGATGTTCTTGGCATTAGGCAGGAACCATGCCTCGGGATAGCCGTCGCTATCGGTTCCCACATGCGCGCCGTGGAGGTGGGAGACTATGGGGACCGGTCCCTTGTAGGGGCGCTGGCTTTTCCCGCGGCAGTCCGTCATCTTCATCCCGGGCATATCGATGCAGTCCTGGGGCGGGTTGGCCCAGTGCAGGGTCTGGTCGATCGGCAGCAGGTGCGGCAGGAAATTCCCTTGGCAATCCTTGAGATCGTTGATCCATTTGACCCGCACCGGGCGATTGACCTTGGCCTCGATCGTTCGGGCCGGGTACTGGAAGGAGTCCTCGTCATTCACGGCGCCGTAACCCCAGACGGTTGTCTTGGGCAATACAGAAGGCAGTATCTGTTGCTTGAACTGGCGGACAGCGATCTGGTAATAGTCGATGTTGCTTCCGATGGTCCCGGAGTTGGGCATCGCCTCGGGAATAGGCAAAGAATCCCTGTATTTCGGGATCGTCGTGGGGTCGAGCGTCCCACCGGGCACAAAGGCAAAGCTGTCCGCGACTGTCAGCACCGCGAGCAGAAATCCCAGGATAATACCTCTTCGTTTCATGGTTCGTAACCTCCTGTGTAATGGATAACTTGCGATTCTCTCCTATTCAAGTGGACAACTCGTATCGGTCACCTCCTTTCCAACTATTATCTACCACCGTGAGTCGCCATAATGTCCGGGGGGCTGCTTTGATACGGGCGAAGCGAACATCTATTCAGGGCTTGTGTCAGATGGAGCAGAAGTTCCCAATTTTTTCCACGCCTTCAGCTGTCGTGTTATTTCCCGACCCTTTTTCTGTTGCATTTTCGACACTCCTTCATGTGGCTGGGAGTCGCCCGTTAACTGGCGAATTTCCTCGGCATGCATCTCCATTTGACGGTTCATTTCATCAACAAGCCCGTTTTTCAACATCAATTCATCTTCGCTTTCATTGCCGGATAGTTCCAGTATTTCATCGGCTTCCCTTTTCAATTTTTCAACTTGAGAAGTGAGGTATTGCACTCTTGTCGCATCGGCACTGGTGGCTGTCATGGACGGTGTCTCATGTTCGCTGCTCTTTTCTGAAAGTGTACCACTATATTTGGCAATGATCCCTTCGTCAGTCTCAACGATTGTAAGATCTTCAGCCTGAACACTTGTCGCCAGTAAAAAGAGAGTAATTGTTATCAGCCTGGTCATGCTACCTCCCGCTCGCTATGACGAAAACTCTTTTATTGTTCATGGCTGTCGCATATCTATATTTTCGTGCATGACGTTGGAGGCACTTTCAAGTTCATCCGGGGAATGGATTCTCCGTCCGGTATCCTCCTTGCCAAAGAAATATGAAAACAACTCGACCTTCCAACCCAATACATTTATCATGCCAAATGCGTAATAACTGTTATCTGTAAACAGATACCTCATATATTGAATTGCAATAAAGCATAATAATAGGCTTAAGGATGCAAATTTATTTATAGATTTGCATGTCATATCAGCGCTAACTAAACTTAACTGGCAATGTGCAGCGCTGTTAGAATAATTATACCATGCAATAAATTTTGCACCCTTTATTTAATTAGTATAATAATAATATGTCAGTCAATTTTTTATTGTAAGTATATCACTTATATCTTATGTAGTATTATGCCCTACAATACTGCCAGGTTTTAATTAAAAGAGTGCACAGCAATGGAGTTGTATACATGCAACCGGTTTGTTATCAACGACATGCGCGCAGATCACGGCAGGCCCCGCTATCTGGGTGACCGCCAGCAACAGGTTCCCCCACGAAAAAAGGCGCGGAGTTTCGACTCCGCGCCTTTTTCCCTTATCGCTACCTCCCGACGGTTTAACTGATTGTACTTTGGCGAGTAAAATTGTGAAGTTAGGCCGAAACGGCAATCATAGGAGAGAGCATCGAGCCTGGAAGGTCTGTAAACTAAGTTTACGGAGCAGGCGCCATATCTCGTGCCAGGACAATTGTTTCAAGGGATTACAGACAGCGGTTCAGGCATTATTGTCCGATTCGAGCGCCTTTCTCAGGAGGGCGATGAGGAAAGCGACAATCACGAGAAAGATCATATCCTCGACCGCATTCCAGTAGAGAAGGCGTTTATTGGTGAATTGAGGATAATCGGCAAACAAACGGGCGGCGCCGCATGATATGGCAATCAAAGCCCCCCGCAAGGGGCCTACGAACCAGGAAACCAGTGAAACGGGAAGAAGATAGAAAACAAGGAGGGAATAATCTCCGGTGAGAAAATCCAGATACCCGATAAACACGACAATGATGAAGCCGATGAGGAGTTTGAGCCATTTCGGCTGGCTCTCCATAAACGTCATCATTCCTGACATGAATTACCCCGCTGCCCGACCCGTCGTTCCGGCTGGAGAAGCTCCGGCGGCGCTGCCGCATCAAATCTGCTTCAAAGCCCTGCGACCTTTCTGACGACAGTTTTCACCCGCTCGGGGTCGAACGGTTTGATGATATACCCCCTGGCGCCGGCGCGCTTCGCCTCGTCCACCAGGGATTCCTGACCCATGGCGGTGCACATTATCACTTTCGCGCTGCTGTCGAGCAGGGTAATCTCGGTAAGAGCCTCGATGCCGCTCTTCTTTGGCATCACGATATCCATGGTCGTTATGTCGGGGCGGATTTCAAAGTACTTCAGCACCGCCTCGGCACCGTCCGCCGCCTCGCCGACCACCTGCCACCCCTCCTCTTCCAGGATGCCGCGCAAGAGGGTCCTCATAAACAGGGCATCATCTACGATCATTATCCTGAGACCCATTACATCCTCCACAACGTGGCATCGGGGATTCCAGCCGGATGCCGGCGGAACTCTTAATTTGTGCAACGCGCCCTTTTGCCTCAAGGTAACAGGGGAGCTCCTTCCAGGCAAGTTTTTTTTGCAATGTTGCACTTTAACCATTAAAATTAATCAAGTTTTTATACCTCACCGTAACTTCTCCCTCGACAAAAACAAAATTTTCCAATACTATGCCTGCATACTGTATACAAAAAACCGGCACGGGGCAAAAGGCAAAGGCACAAGGAAAACTCCGGATTCATCCCCTTTGCTTTTAGCCCTTTGCCACACATTATATCGACAGAAAGGAGAATCACCTATGGCCACGAAACCGTTCATTTACCAGGACCCATTCCCACTCGGGAAGGAGACCACCAAGTACCGCAAGATAGAAGGCTCTGAAAAATATGTGGCCGTCGAGAAGTTCATCGACCAGGACGTGCTGCGCGTCTGCCCCGAGGCGCTCGCCATCCTCTCCAATGAGGCGATGCGCGATGTCTCCTTCCTGCTTCGTCCCGAGCACAACGAATCGGTAGCGAAGATCCTGCGTGACCCGGAAGCCTCCCAGAATGACAAAGGGGTGGCCCTTGCCTTCCTGCGCAACGCCGAAATCTCGGCCAACTTCGAGCTTCCCGTCTGCCAGGACACCGGCACGGCCACTATCATGGGGAAAAAGGGGCAGCAGGTCTGGACCGGCGGCAAGGACGAGGAATACCTCTCCAAGGGGGTCTACAAAACCTACACCGAGGAAAACCTCCGCTACTCCCAGACCGTTGCGCTCGACATGTACGAAGAGATCAACACCGGCACCAACCTGCCGGCCCAGATCGACATCATGGCCACCGACGGCGACGCCTACAAATTCCTCTTCATCGCCAAAGGGGGGGGCTCAGCCAACAAGACCTCTCTCTTCCAGGAGACCAAGGCACTCCTTACCCCGGACAACCTGGTCAAGTTCCTGGTCGGCAAAATGAAGTACCTCGGCACCGCCGCCTGCCCACCGTACCACATCGCCGTGGTCGTCGGCGGCACCTCCGCCGACGCCTGCCTCAAGGCGGTCAAGCTCGCCTCCGCCAAGTACCTCGACGAGCTCCCGACCAAGGGGAACGAGCACGGCCAGGCGTTCCGCGACCTGGAGCTGGAAGAGACGCTCCTGAAAGAGGCTTACAAGCTCGGCATCGGCGCCCAGTTCGGCGGCAAGTACTTCGCCCATGACATCCGCGTCATCCGCCTCCCCCGCCACGGCGCTTCCTGCCCGCTGGCGATGGCGGTTTCCTGCTCCGCCGACCGCAACATCAAGGCGAAAATCACCAGGGACGGCCTGTTCGTCGAGGAGCTCGACCGCAACCCGGGCCGCCTCATCCCCGAGCAGTACCGCGGCAAGCACGAGCACGGTGTAAAGGTCGACCTGAACAAGCCGATGAAGGAAATCCTCGCCGAGCTCTCCAAGCACCCGGTCTCCACGCCGCTCCTCCTCAACGGCACCATCGTCGTCGGTCGTGACATCGCACACGCCAAGTTCAAGGAGATCCTCGACGCCGGCAAGCCGCTCCCCGACTACCTGAAGAACCACCCGATCTACTATGCCGGCCCGGCCAAGACCCCGCCGGGCAAGGCTTCCGGCTCCTTCGGCCCGACCACTGCCGGCCGGATGGACTCGTACGTTGACCTCCTCCAGGCCAATGGCGGCTCGCTCATCATGATCGCCAAGGGGAACCGGAGCCAGCAGGTCACCGACGCCTGCAAGAAGCATGGCGGCTTCTACCTCGGCTCCATCGGCGGCCCGGCCGCGGTCCTGGCCGAGGAGAACATCAAGAAGGTCGAATGCATCGACTTCCCCGAACTCGGCATGGAGGCGGTCTGGAAGATCGAAGTGGAAAATTTCCCGGCGTTTATCCTGGTTGACGACAAGGGAAATGACTTCTTTAAACAGTTAGGGTTGTAACCTGACGTTGAACCGAGAAAGCCCCCGGTTGCGCTTGCGGCCGGGGGCTTTTTATAATTAATAGGAGCAATTGTGTCAAATTTACTGGAACGGTTGAACGCGTGCAGGGAGAGCGGGGCCATCGACCCGGCCCTCCTTCCCGAAGCAGTGTTCGAGATAGGCGAACTCAGGAAGAGACAGAATGAGCTCGAGGAGCTCCTCATCATGATTGTGCGGACCGGCTGGCCATGGGATGAGGACGGCGAACCCAACGATATCTTCCGCACCTGCAAGGACGGCTACAGTTCGGCGATGATCGAGGCGAAGAAGCTGCTCGGCCTGGGTCATCTCAGTACGATCACAAGGACGGAGCCGAGGACATAGCCGGGGATTCGCCCGTATACCTCCTGATCTTCGAGCAGTTCGACCGGTACCTGTCAACGTGACCCTCGGGAGAACATTGATCATGCAGCTAATAGTGCGCTATCTCATTGCCTTGGTGCTGCTCGTGACAGGGGGGGCCAAGCTCGCCGACCTGCCGGGTTTCGTGGCGATTCTGCACTCGTACCGTTTCTTCCCCTACCAGCTCATCTGGCCGCTCGCGGTAGCCGTCGTTGCGGTGGAACTGCTCCTTGCCCTCTGGCTTATCTGGGGGCGCTTCCCGCTGCCGGCGGCCCAGGCATCCATCGCCCTGCACTGCACTTATACCGGTTGGACCCTGTACATGCTCCTGGGCAACAAGCCGATTCTCAACTGCGGCTGCTTCGGCTCGCTGCTGGCCCGCCCCCTCTCCTGGATGACCGTCGTCGAGGACCTGGTTATGGTTACACTCTCCGTCTTTCTCTACACAATCTGTCACAGAAAATTGGCAGAGAGCTGACGACCTCCCGGCCTTACCGATGTCCGCCATCTAATAATTATAGATTGAAACGCAAGAAGCATAATGGGTTTTACGGCCGGAGATAGTGACCTGCATCAAGAAAGTGCAGTGCCGGCCCGGCGAAATACCAGGCAACTGCAACCAGCAGGGAATAGAGCAGGAGGCTTTTCCAGTTGCAGGCGACCCGCAGGTCGCGGCGGGAGGGGAGCGCATTGTAGAGCAGGAAATAGATCGCGGCATAGAGGGCGAGTGTCGAGGGAAAAGACGGCTCGTACCAGGCGAACCAGTTCCGGGCAATCCAGTATGCCAGCCCGGCTAGGCCCAGGGGGGCAAGCGCTATCGGAACCGCATTGAGTGCAGTTATCCGCGCAAAGCTGACGCTGCCCAGCCGCCAATAGTTCCCTTCCCGGTGCGGCAGCAGAGAAAAGCCGGACGGCCGGGCACTGAACAGCAGACCGGCCAAAAGGTGGGCAAGTTCATGCAGGATGACGCCGGTCAGGTTCCAGAGGGCCATTGACAGGATGCCGGACGACCGTGCCCGGCGCTGGATACCGGCGAGGATTACGAAAAGGACAATGCCGCAGACATGCCATAAGGGATGTTGTTCTATCAAGTTAGCCGTCACTTAAGCTTTAATATCAGGCATTGACAACGTTTAACCCCACCCGGGTTACCCGTCTTTCGCTGGGACTTTCGTTTACAGGCTGCAAGGGTCTCCGTATACTCGAAGCTTCCTGTGCGGCGTACATGATTCCTCGGGACCGAACAATTTCAGAGCTACCCGGCGCGCAGCTTTTTAGCGCGTCCGGTTGAGCACTTTGTGCGACCTTCTAATTTATGGGAGACCATTTCATTAACCAATCGCAACTCCAAGCGACAACCGAGAGCATGTGCGTATTTTTGTAAAGTTGCGATTGACGGCGAATGTTTCCCTCGCCCTGATTCGAGGCGGGCGACGGCTGACTGAGTTGTTCCGATGCGTTCTGCAACTTCAGCCTGTGTAACGCCTGCGGCGGCACGTGCTTTGAGAAATTCGTCGAGGAATTGAAACTCTTCGTCCAGCCGATCATATTCGGCTTTTACATCTGCGCGCGCAAAGGCGCGAGCTTTAAGTTCTTTGTGAGTGAGCATTTTTGAACTCCTTCATTCTCCGCCGTGCTGTTTCAAGTTCTCTTGGCGGGGTCTTGTCTGTTTTCTTGATGAACTGGTGCAGCATCACGATCTTTCGGCCAACCATTGTACAGTAGAAAACCCGAGCTATTCCTTCTGCGGATTTCAGACGCAATTCAAACAATCCTTCACCCATAGCGCGTGTATGCGGCATCCCAAGGTCAGGACCGTGAACTTCCATCCTGTCGGCATACCGAAGATAGCGGCCAAGGAAGCCTGCCGGCATAGCAAGGATTTCTTCTTGCAGTGAATTGTCGTAGTAAGTGATTGTCCAAGTTATGGTAGCAGTATAGCGTATTTGCTATTATAGGTCTATATGATTTTTGTGATTTTATTGTGGTCGAACGGTGCTGGCTCTCACATGCGAAGCGCAGCGAAGACATTGTGAAGCGCTTGGTTCGGACTTAGTGACTGAGCTTTGCACTTGCCAAACGATTGAGACTTACCCCGGCCTCGGCTGCCTGTATTGCAAGTTCTCGGTGTACATCCGGCGGAACACGCACCATGAATTTGCCGCTGAAATGTTTAGTGGCGATTGGCTCAGGGACAGATTCCTCGTTGCTTTGCATGTCAGAAATAACTTCGTCCACAAGTTTACGGATGCCTTTTAACGCCGCCTCAGGGGTCTGCGCAAGCCAGCTTAAGCTTGGAAACTCGACGCAAAGTCCCACGTATTCAGCGTCATCCTCCGACCATGTGACCCGATATGTATATTTGTCATTTTTCTTTGCCATGTTCGACCTCCAACCGTTCGATTGCCTTGAGTACCTGTTTTACCTGATATGCTTTTGCTTGCCCTTTGCCGTTTTGGATGTTTACCCGTGGATCACCTATCCATGGTGTTTTGTACACTCGATGGCTTCCGCTTGCCTGACGGGCTTGCCCGAAATAATGGTCGCATACCCTGCAGAGGTCAACGAATCGGATTCCTGCTGGATTGTCTCGCATTTTCACAAGGATTTCGGTTAAGTTTGCCATAGGGGTATGATATCAATAGTGATACTAAATGTCAACAGGGGAAGGTTTTAATCAATTATTTATCCGCCGAACGGTTCAGGGAGTGTGCGGGGCCGCTTATTTTTCGGCCTCCGGCACCACTCCATGGTTAGGCAATCTTTCGCCACCACTGGCTCTTAATTGTTCTACATCCTTCGTAACTTCGATTATGAATTGATTGATATACGCGGTCTGTTTTTTTTGGCTACTCTCGATCACTTGAGCGTAACTAGCTTCATTAAAGGGAAGTTCAAGCTCAGCCCGAACGCACCTGATCACTGGCGTGAGTAAGGTAGTAAGTATTATGCTCTCAGCCTGGCACTCTTGTGCTGCCTGCATTTGGGCTGGGAATAGTTCTAAATGAAGCCTTGATTTTTTTCTGAAAACTCTTCAAGCCTCTTTCGTTCAAATTCATAGTTTTGTTGAATGATTTCCCATCGACGCCTGTCCGAACTGCCTACCAAATTATATTCCTTCATCAATGCTAGCATTCGGTCTTGTTCGTCTGTAGCCTGGTCTATAAGCTTTTGAATGGCGTTGATTCTCTGCTGCATCGCATTCAGCTGAATTCGTTTATGTGAAAGACGAAGTAAACCGCTTGTTAACTCTTCCATGAACGAAGCGAGTGCCTTGATAGTATCTTCATTGGCAATAACGTTTACTTTTGCTATTGAGGGAGATTTCTCTGAAAATGACTCCATTAATTTATCATACGAGATGTTGAGGTTGGCAATGCTCCCAACCATAGTTATTCCTGAAGAAATAGCTTCAGCGGCTGCAAGGTATATTTCCTTCCTCAAAGTTAGTTCGCGCTCTTGCTTCTTGATTTCTCTGTCATGATTAAGCTGAATTCGTAGCCGATCGGTATTTGATCGGTTTGTGAAAAACACACCTGTTATTGTGAAAAAAGATCCAACTACCCCCCCAAAAAAGTAGCGGGTATCTTCTCTATAAGAGCGAGTATTTCCATAGGTTCTTGGTCCTTATTTGCCTAACATCAGATTAGACTGCGTATTAGCCGTGACATATCACGGTTTGCGTCTTCCGAATTCCTCAAATTCCATCCGATTATTAAGTTGTTACGGCAATAATCGGCCAAGCCGTTACAGAACCATATACAGGTTTTTATTAGAAGAGTCTATTGCAATTCTCATTTCGATGAAAATCCCCTTCGTAAAATGACATATTCTGTCACATGTATGTTGTAGCACCCTTTATATACCCATTATAGGAGGTGCTATGGAAAAGCCAAAATTACTGGACCAGTTGCGTGACGCCACACGAATTCGCCATTACAGTTATCGGACCGAACAGACGTACGTGCTGTGGTCGAAGCAATTCATCCTCTTCCACAACAAGCGGGACGTGGCGTGAAAAGCCCGCTGGATAATTGATTTTCTAGCCGGTTCGAGTTTCCTAATGGTAAAATATCATATATCCCCAAACAAAACGAACAAATGAACTGTATGGCGGCTGAAATTTGCTATACTTGCTGCACCACCATATCAATCTCTGCGAGGTTACCCATGTCAGAAACGATAGTAACAGGTGAAGACACTCTCCGCATCCGGGAGATGACCATCGACGAGCTTTCAGAGGTCTTTCATATCGGCGAGGAGGTCTTTACCGCCGAGTATTCCCAGAGCCTTTACCGCACCTGGGACGAATACGAGGTCACCACCTTCTTCAATTCGGACAACGAGCTCTGCCTCGTGGCGGAAACCGGGGAAAAAATCCTCGGGTTTGCCCTGGGGACCACGGTGAAGAAGCATAATTCGCCCTGGAAATACGGCTACCTGGTCTGGCTCGGGGTCCGCAGGGATATCCAGCAGGGTGGCGTGGGGAGCGGGCTGTTCAAGGAGATCAAACGCCGCATGAAGGAACAGGGGGTGAGGATGATAATCATCGACACCTCCGCCGACAACGAGCCGGCAATACGCTTCTTCGAGAAACAGGGGTTCGCCGATATCCAGGAACATGTCTACATGACCCTTAACCTCACGCGCAGGAAAAAGAAATCCCACGGGAAGAAAAAGCCATGACCGGCCGCCGTGAGAAAGTCTGGCAGGCGATCGATCCGGACCGTCTCCGGAAAACGCTGCTCGAACTGCTCGCTATCTACTCGCCATCCGGCAAGGAAGAGGACATCCAGCTCTACCTGGAAGAGCTCCTCATCCGGGCCGGCTTCGCCGTGGAGCGTCAGCACGTGGAGGAAGACCGCTATAACCTGCGCGTGACCATGGGGAGCGGAGAACCGCAACTTTACCTGGTCGGACATGTGGATACCGTCCCGGCCTGGGATCTGGAGGCGCGCGAGGCGGAGGAGGCAGGCGGCATCATCCGCGGGCTGGGGAGCGCCGATATGAAAGGGGGATGCGCCGCAATGGTTGAGGCCTGGCTGGCCATGGCCTCAGCTCTGCCGGCAGCTGAGCGGCCGCCGGTCGGTCTTCTCCTGGTAGTCGGGGAGGAGGAAAACGGCGA
>JBGPCQ010000095.1:0-11566 GCA_041481895.1 Geobacteraceae bacterium
CGGCCAGGTAGTCGATCCGGTCGGTGTAGGGGAGGAACTGGTGCCACGACTGGCGTTCCCCCATCTTCTCCGCCCCCCGGTGGTGATAGCCGATGTCCGTATCAACATCGACGATCTCCTCCCCGTCGAGCTTGAGAATGACCCGGATGATGCCGTGGGTGCCCGGATGCTGGGGGCCGAGGTTGAGAATAAGCGTCTCGTCGTTCACCCTGTCGAAGAAGTCGGAAGCGGGAAGCGGCTGGTGCCGGCGCGCGTCTTTGACGGTATAGGGTGGCATTTCGGTGGCGCGGAACGGGTGCTCCTTGCGCAGCGGGTGCCCTTCCCAGTCGTGCGGCATGAGGATGCGGCGCAGGTTCGGGTGGCCGGCAAAGCGGATGCCGTACATGTCGTACACTTCCCGCTCGTACCAGTCAGCAGCCGGGAAGACGGAAGTGACACTCGGCAGCTCGGGGTACGCCCCCGCCAGCTCGGTCTTGATCCGGACATGGCCGGGGGTGTCGAAGCAGAGGAGATGGTAGTTGATGGTGAAGTCTTTATAGTCCCCCCGCTGCCGGCGGCACGACTCGTCGACTGCGGCGATGTCGTCAAGGCGGCGGAAAGGGTCATTGGCCCGCCCCTTCAGGTGACCGAGGACCTCCGGCACCAGCTCCGGCGGAACCCGGTAGGTCGGCATATCGGTTGCACTCCGGTCCTCGACAACCCGGCCGCCGAAGCGCGCCGCAAGATCCTCCGCCAGGCCGAAACCGGGGAATTCGCGCCGCGGCGCGGGCGGCCGCCACATCTCGTCGGAGCGGGGCATCCAGAATTTCGGGTGCTGCACGGAGGTGCCGCGGATGGCGCATCCCGCCATGCCCGGACCACGGGTGTCGCGCGACTTGGTCACCCCGTCCACGAGGATCGGCGCCGTGGTCCCCTGGCTTCCTCCTGTCAGGTGGAGGACCGGCCGGGCCGGGCGCTCATCCTTCTTAATCTTTTCCTGGAGGAGCATGAGCCCCTGGAGAAACGCCTCGGGGCGGGGGGGGCAGCCGGGGACGTACACGTCCACCGGAAGAATCTGGTTCACCCCCTGCACCACGCTGTAGACGTCGTACATACCGCCCGAGTTGGCGCAGCTCCCCATGGAGATGACCCAGCGCGGCTCGGCCATCTGCTCGTAGAGGCGGAGGATTGAGGGGGCCATCTTCTTGAAGACCGTCCCGGCAATGACCATCAGGTCCGCCTCGCGGGGGGTGCCGCGCAGCACTTCGGCCCCGAAGCGGGAAATATCGTAGCGGGAGGTGAATGAGGTCATCATTTCCACGAAACAGCAGGAGAGGCCGAAGAACATCGGCCAGAGGGAATTGGCCCGGCCCCAGTTGATGAGGTCGTCCAGGCTGGTGAGGAGAACATGATCGGGGATATGCTCAGGGGTTGCTTCGTTCACCAGGCCTCCGAAAATCAAAACAACATCTGATTAGCATTAATCTTCAGCTACGTCTTGAATCAAGACCTTTAACCGCCCGCTCCCTCCGGTCGCTCAAGGACGCAAAGGACGCAAAGGAACCGCAGGAACTTTTCAGGGGTTAAACCCTTTTCATTTAAGGTTTTCTTCGCGTTCATTGCGTTCTTCGCGGTTACAAAGGTTCTCGGGGCTGGCTGAAGATCAGCACTAATCGGCAAACAACATGATACTTTTAATAACAAGGATGGACAGGATATTCAGGATTTTAAACAAAAAAACGATTTCAGGATTTCATCCTGTCCATCCTGTCCATCCTGTCCATCCTGTCCATCCTTGTCAATTCACTGTCTTATTGTAGGCACTGCGCTTGCCTGCGGCCGATGGCCCCCAGTCAAGACCCCCCTTGATCCAGAGCCATACGAGGCCAAGGAGGAGCACGACGATGAAAAAGGTGATCTGGATCATGCCGGCCAGGCCGAGGAGGTCCCAGGCAGCCGCCCAGGTGAAGATGAAGACCGCCTCAACGTCGAAGACGATGAAAAATATGGCGACCAGGTAAAAGGGGACCGGATAGGCAAGCCGGGCCGAACCGGTGGGGATGACGCCCGATTCATAGGGCATTCCCTTGTTTTCCGACCGGGTCTTCGCCCCGAGCCACCATGCGGCAAGGAGGAGAACCCCGACAAGAACGACCGCAACGGCGGTATAGATGACCAGCGCCAGAAAATCGCCGGGGACTGGAGCTGTAACGGTCATTGTCTGGGCTGTGGTGTTCGTCATGCGACCCCTGTATGAGGATTGAAAAAAGAGAGGGTATCAGTAACTGTAGCCTCAATCACCCTTCCTGTCAACGGGTTCCGGGGGAGAAAAAGGATTCCGCGCCGCTCCTGCCGGGGTTTTATACCGAGTGCTTTCTCCACCAGGCAAGGAGCGAATTCCTGTCCATGGCCCCTCTCATGCTGTCTATTGTCTGTCCTTTCTTGAAGATCAGGACAGCCGGAATCGACCTGATCCTGAACCTTTCGGCAAGTTGGGGGTTCTCCTGGGTGTTAACCTGTACCACCACTCCCTTGCCCGCCAGTTCACCCGCCACCGTTTGCACCACCGGTGCAAAATTACGGCAGTGCGGTCACCAGGAGGCCCAGAATTCCGCCAGAACCGGGCCGGGATAGTTTCCCACAAAGGAGTCGAAGCTCCGGTCGGTAAGCGCCACCGGCTTGGTGTAGAGGGGAGGCAGCGCCGCATGGCAGCTGCCGCATTTCCCCGCCCGCCCCTCGCTGGCGGCGGGGACCCGGTTGGCAACGCCGCAGGCGGGGCAGTGGATCAGATAAGTGTCTGTCATGGCACTCCGCTCCTATTTTTCCCTAGGAATCTGTCGGATTTAGGGGATCGTAGCGAGAGAATGGCAAGTCGAGGACAGATTTTCGGAAATTTGAGAGCGAATAGTGGACCTATTTGTCGAAAATTTACGGAAATATGGACCGGCTTGCTGTTCTCGCAGCAGATTCATTCCTAAGTCCTACAGACTCCTTTCAGGAAGGCAAGGACTTCATCCGGATGCGCTTCCGCCTTGGCCACCTTCGGCCAATGCCTGACGATCTTCCCGTCCGGGCCGACGATCACCGTGGAACGGATTACCCCGACGGTTTTCTTGCCGTACATCATCTTTTCGCCGTAGGCGCCGTAGGCCGTCATCATCTCCGCTTCAGGGTCGGAAAGGAGGACGAAGGGGAGGCCGAAATCCTTGATGAATTTGTCATGGGACGTCATGCTGTCCTTGCTGACACCGAGGAGAACGGCCCCCATCCCGTCCAGTTGCGGCTTCAGATCGCGGAACCCGCACGCCTCCCTGGTGCAGCCCGGGGTATTGTCCCGGGGATAGAAATAGATGACCACCGTTTTCCCTGCGTACTCCTGCAACGCATGGTTTTTCCCGTCGCTCCCCGCCAGTTCGAACGGTGGCGCCTGTTTTCCTGCCAGTGCCGACATGAACTACCTCCTGTGACGATATGAAATTATCCCTATTCCGTGGTTTTCGGAGACCCCCCCGCCTGCGCCGGCACGATTTTGACGAAACGGCTCCGGCAGTGGGCAATGATCCCCGCCAGCCAGTCCGCCTCCTCTTCCTGGTGGGAATGAAGCAGCTCCCGGTGGTATTTGGCGAGCAGCTCCTCGACCTGAATGACATCCTCTTCCTCCATGTCGAGGATATCCACCCCTGCCCCTCTGGCCAGCCGCCGCCGCAGCACCCCCCGGTCCAGTCCCATCTCCGTGTCGAGGTGGCAGTAAACTGTGCCGCCGGTCATCCCCGAGCAGAGCCAGGGGCCGGGGTCGCCGAGAATAACGACCCGCCCGGCGGTCATGTACTCGCAGGCGAATCCTTTCAGGTTGGCACGCCCGGCCAGGTTGCCGAGGCTGTCGTCGATCAGGTCGCGGAGCCGCCCGCCGAGCACCACGTCGGCCCCCGACAGGCGGACGCAGGCCCGGCTGTCGGCATTCCCCTGGATGATAAAAGTCCCCCCCTGGGCGCCGTAGGCGAGCCCTTTTCCCACCGAGCCGCCGACCCGAGCCCCGTTCCTGTTTTCTCCTTTAAGGATGACTATCTTCCCGCCCCGGGTCGATTTCCCCACCCCGTCCTGGGCGCCCCCTTCCACCCGGATGGCAATGCGCGGGACGGTGAAGGCCCCGAGGCCGTTCCCCGGGATGGAGTCACGGTGGAAGTGGAGCAGCGCTTCGCAGCCGGGGGCGAACCGCCCCTCCTGCCGGCCGCGCACCATGGTGCCGGCCAGGTGGGTGCCGATGGCGCGGTCCGAGCTGGTGGCGTTGTTGTCATCGTACCGGACCCGCTCCTCCCCCTTGGTGAAGGCATCGGCCACCAGCCCGGAAATAAGCGAGGTCAGGTAGTTGAGGGGCTTGCGGATGATCCGCACGTCACTCTCCGAAGGAGGAATTTCTCCGGCTGCGGGAGGGGCGAGGAGGTCCGCCAGGTCGAGCTGGTCGACCCCCCGGGTCTGCGCCAGGCATTCCGCATGCCCGACCAGGTCCTGGGTGCGGCGAAAGCCGAGCTTGGCGGTGAGAATCCTGATTTCCCGGGCCATTCCCCTGAAGAAGGTGGTTTCGTAGATGACGCCGTTTTCCAGGACCCGCGGCACAAACCGCCTGAGCCCCTGTTGTTCCGCCTCCTCGATGGTCTCGATCTGGGTGGCGATCCCTACGTGGCAGGTCCCGAGATGACAGCCGCGGCAGGCGGTGCAGCCGATGATGATCATGGCCATGGTGCCGAAGCCGACCCGGTTGGCCCCCAGAAGCATCAGCTTGACCACGTCGCGGCCGGTGCGGGCGCCGCCGTCGGCCCAAAGCTCCACCCGGTCGCGCATGCCGGCCCCGGTGAGGGCCCGGTGCGCCTCCCGCACCCCGATTTCGGCGGGGAGGCCGACGAACTTGATGGCATGCTTGCGCGCCGCGCCGGTACCGCCGTCATAGCCGCTGATGGTGATGATGTCGGCCCCCGCCTTGGCAATCCCCAGGGCAATGTTGCCGATTCCCGCTACTGCCGGCACTTTGACCGAGATGCGTGCTGAAGGATTTGCCGTGCGCAGCTCCTCGATGATCTGGGCGAGATCCTCGATGGAATAAATGTCGTGGTTGTTGGACGGGGAGATAAGCGACACTCCCGGAGTGGCATGCCGGGCAGCGGCGATCTTTTCGGTCACCTTGAAGCCCGGCAGGTGCCCCCCTTCGCCCGGCTTGGCCCCCTGCCCGACCTTGATCTCCAGGAAATCGGCAGAGTTGAGGAACTCCATGTTGACCCCGAACCGTCCCGAGGCGATCTGCTGGCCCCGGTTCTTCCGGTATCTGCCGAGCATGTCGGCAATCTCCCCCCCCTCGCCGTTCATGCAGACGATGTTGAGACGGCGGGCCGCTTCGGCGTAGATGCGAAACGGCGTCTCCCCCTGGGAGCCGAAACTCATTGCGGAGAAGAGGATCGGCAGATCGTGGTTGCCCACCGTGGTATCCACCTCTTCCGGGTCAACGGTCAGCTCTGCCTGGAAGCGGATGTCGAGCAAGTGGCGGACCGCCAGCGGGTTGTCCGCCTCGAGCTGCTGGATCAGTTTTGACAGGTCGGCGTAGGTCTCCTCCATCTTTGCTACCTGCCCCACCATCTTCCAGATGCGCGGGTAAAGGCGGAACTGGACCGGCATCGGCTGTTTTTCCCGGCT
Source organism: Geobacteraceae bacterium (assembly GCA_041481895.1). Taxonomy (GTDB): domain Bacteria; phylum Desulfobacterota; class Desulfuromonadia; order Geobacterales; family Geobacteraceae; genus JAMPXD01. The sequence goes on from JBGPCQ010000095.1 coordinate 5,662, forward strand.
GCGCGCTACTATGCTGCGCGAGCGGTTCTCCACCTCCAGCCGCTCCAGGGTCAGCCCCCCCGTGCCAGAACCACAGAAATTGGGGGTTTCGAATATCTCCGCCAGGTGGCTGCAGAGACCGATGGAAGCAAAATATTTGCCGTACCCGCCGATCTCGTGGGTTCCCATGGTCGAGATCACCTTCTCCAGCCCCTTGCCAAGCACGGCGAAAAGATTGCGTACCCCGCTTGGCTCACCCGCGGCCTGCTCCCACATCAGATAGGGGCAGAGGGCGTCGGCCCCCATGCCGATGGCAAAAATCAGGTCGTGCAGGTTTCTGAGAGCCCCGGAACGGACCATGAGCGAGGTCCGGCGGCGCAGGCTTTCGCAGTTGCCCCCGGTGGTCTCCTTGAGCGCCTTATGGAGCACTGCCACAACCAGGAAGGGGTCAAGAAAGTTGTGGGCCGGGGTAAAGGCTTCACTGTCGTCCAGCAGGAGCAGACGCACTCCACGGCGGACTGCTCCGGTCGCCTCGGCAGCAAGGCGCGCCAGGGCCTGCTGGAGCGATTCGCTGCGCCCCATGGTGCAGGAAAGGATGCGGCTGCGCCCCCGTCCGAAATGGGACAAAAGTGCCTCAAGGGTGGCAGTGCCGAACTCTCCGGCAATTTCCGTATCGCCTGTCGTTCCTGATATTCGGCTCCCCCCGAGCAGAAGCGGTACCGCCAGCTCCACCGCCGGCTGGACGGCGCCGCGCATTGCAGGACGGGACCCGAGGTAGACCCGGGTCGAGAAATGCTCCGCCTCCCGCTCCCGGTCGATGGCCGGGTTGGTCACCACCGCCACCTGCTCCTTGAAGTAATCGGACAGGTTCTGGCGGGAGAGGGCCAGAGACGCCAGCGGCCCGTCGTAACCGAGTGAGGCGATCGGGTCCTGGCCGCTCCGCGCCATTTCCCTGAGGTTCAGCACATCACTCGACTTCCAGGCCAGTGCAGACATGAGATTGTCCTGGAGGAGCTTCCCGCTGCGATGCCAGTTCACCTTCACGCCCGAGCCGGCAGCATCGTCCCGTAGGGGCGCAGCATGCTGCGCCCCTATGCTGCCTGCTTTCACCAAATTCTTTGCATGCACGGCCAGGTTGGTCTTTTTGCGGAACAGCGCCAGGACCTCGCGCCGGAACTCGTGATGTTCCAGAACCTCGGGGTGCCGCCCGGCGGCAAACCTGACCCCCATTTTTTCCCCCGGCGCCAGCGGCTTGGGATCGGACAAAATCTCTTCGTGAGGCACCACTCCCAGTTCCGAGGAGGCGAACAGCTCCCGGTCGGTCTCCCCTACCCAGAGGGGCCGCAGTCCCATGGCATCGACACTGAACACGCAGAGATCGCGGTGGCGGGCGATGATGGCGGCCGGTCCCTGGGCGCTCGCCGTAAGGAAGCGCCGGAACCAGCCATACATGGCCTGCAATTCGGGCTCCATCGTGTCCATGATGCTGAACACCGGCGGGAAAACCAGCTCCATTGCCTCGAACAGGGTGAGGCCATAACGGCAGATGAGCCCCTCCAGGGTTCGGTTCAGGTCCTGGGAGTCGCTCCCGCCGAAAGGGAGCGCAATTCCCATCATACGGGTCTCTTCCCGCAGGCGGGCGATGGTGTTGATTTCGCCGTTATGGCCGAGCAGCGAAAAGGGCTGGGCACGCAGCACGGTGGGGAGCGTGTTGGTGGAATAACGGCTGTGGCCGATAGTGACAGCCGACTGGAACTCGCGCCGCTTCAACTCCGGGTAATAGCGGGAGAGTACCTCCGGCGCGCCATGCACCTTGTAGGCCGCCACATCAGTGGAAAGTGAGGCAACGTGAACCGGATATTCCCGCTCCAGTTCCGCCTGGAGAGAGAAGAGACGGCAGGCGGCCTGGTGCGGGTCGGGACAGCGCAGCGCCAGCTGCCAGAAGAGCGGCTCGCCGGCTCGGGCCCGGGTGGCCAGGACCTCGCTGCGGACCGGCGCCGGACGCTCTACCAGCACCTGCACCCCGGCTTCACTGATGCGCCGGAGAACAGTCTTCTGCAGATCATGATGCCGGGCCACGTCGTCCCGCTCCATAAGGAAATGGCCGACCGCAAAACCCGGGTCGTCTGCAAGTTCCGGCGCTTGGCCGGCACCGGCGAGGATCTCGCCCCAGAGCAGGCGCGGGATGTCGGTCAGGATGCCGCAACCGTCCCCCTCGCCGTTGATCTCCCCGGCCCGGTGCCCCATCTTGACCAGCGCTTCGATGGTCCGCTGCAGATTGCCATGGGTGGGGCGCCCTTCCTTGTTGATATGGCAGATGATGGCACAGGCGTCCCGCTCCGCGGGCATCATCCCGGAAGGGTCGTTATGGCGGACTCTCATGAAATCTCCTGTGAATTGAACTGAAAACCGTAATGCGACGGTTATCGGACCGCCGTTGCGGTTATTTACAGCCCTGATTTATTTTATCAGAGGATAGGGAAGTGGCAAGGCGGGAGCGGGAGTGCCGGCACATTAACAGGCTGTTTAAAAACGTCAAGAGGACCCACAGGGCCTGAAGACCCATAGGGCCTAAAGAGGCCGGGATGCACGGCGTAAGTGAGCGAAACAGCGAGGCGTACCCCCCCTTGGGTACGTTGAATTTTTGAGCGAACGACAACACCGCAAACCGGCCCCGCAATAGTTTTTCAACAGCCTGCTAGAGCATATCCACGGGGTCTATGTCGATCGCAAGCCGTACCACGGATGGGAGGTTGATGCTTACCCGGAATGCCGCCAGGAGCCGGTGCAAGTCAGAGCGGCCGGCGGATTTCAGGAGGATCTGGCGGCGGTACCGGCCACGGATCCTGCCGAGCGGGGCCACCACCGGCCCGAGGACCTCGACACGGCTCCGCAGTTCCTTCTTGATGCGCACGAGGGAAGCTGCCGCCGCTTCCGCCCCCTTCTCCACGGCCTCGGCGGCAGTGCCCGACAGGATCAGGGAGGCCAGATGGCTAAAGGGGGGATAGCCCGCATCGCGGCGAAACTCCAGCTCTGCTGCGTAAAAACCGGCGGAATCGTGGGCCGCGGCACTGCGCACGGCATAGTGCTCCGGCTCCAGGGTCTGGATCAGCACTTTGCCCGGTGCATCACCCCGCCCGGCCCGCCCCATGACCTGGCTGACCAGCTGGAAGGTCCTCTCGCCGCTCCGGAAATCGGGGAGATTTAGAGTCGCATCGGCGGAGATGACCCCTACCAGGGTAACCCCCGGGAAATCGTGCCCCTTGGCGATCATCTGGGTGCCGACCAGGATATCGATGCTCCCCTCCTCCACCCCCTTCAGTACCCGGGCGTGCCCGCCCCGGCCGGTCGTGGTGTCCCGGTCCATCCGGCTGACCCGGGCCCCGGGGAAGAGTTCTTTCACCTCCTCCTCGACCCGTTCCGTTCCCCGACCCAGCAGGGTGATTTCGGGGCTGGCGCACTCCGGGCAGACCGACGGGGCGGGGAGGGAGAAGTCGCAGTAGTGGCAGAAGTGCTTGCCCCTCCGCTGATGGTAAGTAAGGGTGATGGAGCAGTTGGGACAGCGGAGCACATGGCCGCAGTCATTGCAGACCAGGTAGGTGGCGAAGCCCCGCCGGTTGAGGAAGAGGAGCGTCTGCCCGCCCGCCGCCAGGTTCTCGCCGAGGGCGGCGACCAGCTCGGGGAGAAAGGTCTCCGCTTTCCTCCCCCGGCAGTCCAGCAGTTCGACTGTCGGCATCGGGAGGTCACGGACCCGGTGCGGCAGCTGCAGATAGCCGAGCTTGCCCGTCCGGGCGGCATGGGAGCTCGTAACCAGGGGTGTGGCAGAGCCGAGGATAACGCAGGCCCGTTCCAACTTACCCCGCACCAGGGCGAGGTCGCGGGCGTTGTAGCGGAACCCTTCCGACTGCTTGTAGGAGCCGTCGTGCTCCTCGTCGACCACGACGATGCCGATCCGCTCCAGCGGCGCGAAAATTGCGGAGCGGGCGCCGATCACGATGACCGCCTCGCCCCGCCTGATCCGCCGCCATTCGTCAAAGCGCTCCCCGTCCGACAGGCCGCTGTGGAGGACGGCAATGCCGCAGTCGAAGCGGCACTTGAAGCGCCTGACCAGCTGGGGAGTGAGGGCGATCTCCGGCACCAGGACCAGGGCGGTCCGCCCCTGGTCGAGCACATGCGCGATGGTGCGGAGGTAGACTTCGGTCTTGCCGCTGCCGGTCACCCCATGGAGGAGGAACGGTGCAAAGATATGCCTTTCCACTGCCGCGGCCAGCTGATCGACCGCGGCTGCCTGGCTTTCATTCAGGTCCGGCGGGGTATCACGCCGGAACACCTCTTCGCGGAACGGATCGCGGTAGACCTCCCGTTCCGTGACGGTGACGAACCCCTTCTCCCGGAGCCTTTTCAAGAGCGCCGCATCGGCGTCGAACTCCCGGCGCACGAGCGACGCCGGCGCTTCGCCCTGCGCGCCAAGAAACGCCACGATGCGTGCCGGCTTGTCACGGAGCGTCCCTGCCGGCAATGGATCGGCTGCCCGGTAAAAGAGTTCGGTCTTGACCCGCTTCCCGCCGCGGAGCGACTCTTCGGCCGTCTCCATCCCGTCCGGGGCCGTTACATTCTTCCTGGTGCTCGTGATGTTGATCCCTGCCGGCAGGGCCGCCTTGATCACCTCCCCAAGGGGGTGGAGGTAGTAGCCGGCAGCCCAGCGGAAGAACTCCAGCTCCTGCGGAGTGAAGAGCGGCGCCGGGTCGAGGACCGTAATGATCTCCTTTACCTCTTCGCCGCTCTCTGTCACGCTGCCGATGACATAGCCGGTGAGCTTGCGCCGCCCGAACGGGACGAGCACCCGAACGCCGGTCACGGCGAGGGGGGCGAACTCCGGCGGCACCGCGTAGTGATAAGTGGTGTCGAGCGGGAGCGGCACTGCGACATCGATGATTTTCGGGGGATTCGGCTCGGTCATGGCAGATGAGATTATGATGCGTGCCGGGGACGGTGTCAAATTGAATCTCAGGCTTTTCCCATGCTTGAATCGCGAGTCGTGCATTTCGTGGTTTACAGATGCCGGTCTCGTCGGCTAAAATGTCCCGGTCGGTGGCAGGAGTGAAGCTACCCGGCCGCCACGATGACCTCGTTAAATCTTCATCAGGAGAACTCATGAAAAATGGAGCCATTACCGCCGCCACCAAGCTCTGCGCTGTGATCGGCAGTCCGGTCAGCCACAGCCTTTCGCCGGCACTGCACAATGCCGCCTTCGATGAACTGGACCTGGATTTCGTCTATGTGGCGTTCCGGGTTGAGGACGTAAAGGGTGCATTGGCAGGGATGCGGGCTCTGGAAAATTTCCGGGGGATGAGCGTCACCATTCCGCACAAGATCGAGGCCATGAACTGCGTAGATGAAATAGCGGAGGTCGACCGCTCTATCGGCTCCATCAATACGATCATCAATGAACAGGGGAGGCTGGTCGGCTTCGGCACTGACGGGCCGGGGGCGCTAAAGGCCCTGGTCGACGCCGGGGTGGAAATCGACGGCAAAAGCATCCTGATGCTCGGCGCGGGGGGAGCGGCGCGGGCCATCGCCTTTACCCTGGCCCGGAATACCGGCCTGCGGAAACTTGTACTGATGGACATTAACGAGAGCATGCTGCAGGGGTTGACGGCCGATCTGCAGGCCGGTACCGGCTCCTGCATCGAATCGGCGGTATTGACCGACGACTCCCTGGCCCGGGCCATGGAGCAGGCCGACATCATCGTCAACTGCACGCCGATCGGCATGCATCCGCGCGAAGATGCCTCCCTCATCCCTACGCGGCTGTTCCGGGCGGGGCAGGTGGTCTTCGATATCGTCTACAACCCCCTCGAAACGCGGCTGCTGGCCGATGCCCGGTCCCGCGGGCTCAAGGTTATTTCCGGTGTCGAGATGTTCA
>JBGPCQ010000096.1:0-11529 GCA_041481895.1 Geobacteraceae bacterium
CACAGCTTTTCTTGCTTTCCGCCTATATTCAAGCCTAATCTATTTTCAGCGCGAATGCTTCACATAGTTCAGCGTCCCCCCCGCCAGCAGATCCTGCCTCTCCCGCTCCGATACCTCCAGCAGTGTCACGATCTCCCGGCCATCCACCTGCACCGGTATCTCGCTGGCCCCGGAAGCGACCAGAGTCCGCACCCCTGTGAAGACCACCCTGTCCCCCTGCTTGATGGCGTTATAATCAGCGGAGTCCTTGAAGGTGAGCGGCAGGATGCCGAAGTTGATCAGGTTCGCCTTGTGGATGCGGGCGAAGCTTTTGGCGATCTTGGCCCTGATCCCCAGGTAACGGGGCGCCAGGGCAGCGTGTTCCCTGCTTGACCCCTGGCCGTAGTTCTCGCCGCCGATCACTACGCCGTTCCCCCTCTCCTTCGCCCGTTTCGGGAACTCGGGATCGAGCTGCTCGAAAACGAACTGGCTGATGGCCGGGATGTTGCTCCGCAGCGGCAGTACCTTGTTCCCGGCCGGCATGATGGTGTCGGTGGAGACGTTGTCCTCCACCTTGATGATCACCTCCGCCGCGAGCTCATCGGGGAGTTCCTCGAATTCCGGGAAGGGGACGATGTTCGGGCCGGTGACGATCTCCACTTTCGCCATTTCCACGGAGGTGAGGGGGAATATGATGCTGGAGTCGTCCAGCTCGTACTTTTCCGGGTTTTCCACTGCCGGCCAGGTCATCAGGTCCCCCAGCCTGCGGGGGTCGGTGATGACCCCGAAGATGCCGGCGGCTGCGGCAGTTTCCGGCGAGCAGAGGTAGACCTTGTCGTTCTTTGTGCCGCTCCGGCCGGGAAAGTTGCGCGGGAAGGTGCGCAACGACACCTGGTTGGTCCCCGGCGCCTGCCCCATGCCGATGCAGCCGAGGCAGCCCGGCTGGTGGACTTGGGCGCCCGCCAGCAGGAGCGACATGAAGCCGCTCTGCCTGGCGACGTTCTCCAGCACCTGGCGGCTGCCGGGATTGATGTTGAAGGATACGTGGGGAGCGACGCGACGCCCGTCGAGGATTTTGCAGACCGTCATCAGGTCGCGGAAGGAGGAATTGACGGAGCTGCCGACGATCACCTGGTCAACCCTGGTCCCTGCCACTTCCCTGACCGGTACCACGTTGCCCGGCGACGATGGGCAGGCGATCAACGGTTCGAGGGCAGCAAGGTCGATCTCTTCGTATTCGTCGTAGTCGGCATCCGGGTCGGCGGCGAGCGGGAGCCAGCATTCCCCCCGGCCCTGAGCCTCCAGGAACTGCTTCGTGCGATGGTCGGAAGGGAAGACGGAAGTGGTGGCCCCCAACTCGGCCCCCATGTTGCCGATGGTGGCCCGGTCGGTGGCCGAAAGCGTTTCGACACCGGGACCGTAGTACTCGATGATCTTCCCCACCCCCCCTTTTACCGTGTGGCGGCGAAGCATTTCGAGGATCACATCTTTTCCCGATACCCACGGGGGGAGCTTGCCCACCAGCTTCACCCCCCAGATTTTCGGACAGGGGAGATGGAACGGGTGACCGGCCATGGCCAGCGCCACGTCGAGCCCCCCCGCGCCGATGGCAAGCATGGAGAGCCCCGCAGCCGAAGGGGTATGGGAGTCGGCGCCGAGCATCACCTTGCCCGGCACGCCGAAACGCTCCAGGTGAACCTGGTGGGAGACGCCGTTACCCGGCTTGGAGAGGTGGATGCCGAATTTCTGGGCCGCGGTCATCAGGAAGACATGGTCGTCGGCATTCTTGTTGTCGGTCTGCAGCAGGTTGTGGTCGATGTACTGGGCCGCAAGTTCCACCTTGACCCGCGGCACACCCATGGCCAGGAACTCCAGGATGGCCATGGTGCCGGTGGCGTCCTGGAGCAGCGTGTGATCGACCCTGACGGCAATTTCCCTGCCGGGGACGAGTTCACCGGAGACGAGATGCGCTTCGAGTATTTTGGTGGCGAGGTTTTTTGCCATAGCCTTCTCCTTCTGCCTGCGTCTGGTTTATGATCTCAGGATTTGTATCTTTACACCCTCCCCTACCGCTAGCGCGCCTTCCTGACCTTCTCTTCGGCCTGGTCCTCTGCCCGGCGCGCCGGCATTTGGGCGTCATCAATGGCCTGGCGGTCCTTCCGAATCTGCTCCTCGGCCTTGTTCTGGGCCTCGCGCGCCGGAGTGACGGCCACAAGCGGCGTATTCACCGCCAGCTTCGGTTTCTTATGTCCTTTTCTGCCGTACTTTGCAGGAGAGCTTTTTTTACCCTTTTTTATCTTTTTCGTAACAGTTTTCTGTTTGGAGTGTACCGTCCCGCTCTTAGTCTCAGTCCCCGACTCTGGAGCAGCGGCTGGGCCACTGGCCGGCATGATGTTGACCGAGGACATGTCTTTCTCAATCGTCGCCTTTTGCCGATAACGGGAGGGAATCTTATCGGAGTCGTCGGCAAAGTGTACAACGCCCCCATCATCGGTCCACCGGTAGGTCTCCGCATGCGCGGAACCGGCAAGCAGCGCAACCATTATCACTGCCCCAAGGTTGGCTTTGAGTATCTTTGTCGTTAGATTCATGGTTTTTACTCCTCTGAGGTGTCGATTTTTCGTGAGGTCAAGGAAGATGAGCAATTCCGCGGAGGCGTAGCAACGCTACGCCGCACAAGAGGATTGCGAAATCTGACGCGGACATCGCGGAAAAGCGGCGCCTCTCATGAATGTATGGCCCTTTTCTCGACATCCAGCGCTGCTTCTTTAACCGCTTCCGACAAGGTCGGATGGGCATGAAACGTCAGGGCGATGTCCTGGGCGCTCCCGCCGTAGGTCATGACCGTCACCGCTTCGGCGATCATGTCCGACGCCCGCGGGCCGATAATGTGGACACCGAGCACCCGGCCGGTCCCGGCATGGGCCAGGATCTTGACAAAGCCCTCGGTTTCGTCCATGCACCGGGCGCGGCCGTTGGCCAGGAAATTGAACTTGCCGGAGCTGTACGGCCCCCCCCCGCTTTTCAGCTCCTCCTCGGTCTTGCCGACCGAAGCCGCCTCCGGCCAGGTGTAGCAGACACCCGGCACATAGTCGTACTCCACTTCCGACGCCTGTCCCGCCAACCGCTCGGCGAAGACCACCCCCTCCTCCATCGCCTTGTGGGCGAGCATGGGGCCTGCTACCAGGTCGCCAAGGGCGTAAATCCCGGCAACGCTTGACTCGTAGTTTTCGTTCACCGCCACCAGGCCATGCGGGTCAAGCTTCACTCCCGCTTCATCCAGGCCAAGGCCTGCCGTCAGGGGCTTCCGCCCCACCGCCACAAGCACCTTGTCACAGACGATCTCCCCCTTCTCTTCCCCGGCAGAAAACCGGACAGTCGCCCGTCCGTCCGCCACGGACGCGCCGGTCACCCGCGTCTCCATCATAAACTTCACCCCCTGTTTTTTCAGGGAGCGCATCAGGGTGTCCGCCACCTGGCCGTCCATGGTGGGGAGCATTCGGGGAAGCATCTCGACCACCGTCACCGCTGCGCCGAGCCGGCGCCAGACCGAGCCGAGCTCGAGGCCGATGTAGCCGGCGCCCACCACCAGGAGATGCTCAGGCACGCGGTCGAAGGCAAGCGCCTCCCGGGCGCTCACCACCAGATCAGCGTCAAACGGCAGGAACGGCAGTTCCACCGCCAAGCTCCCGGTAGCCAGGAGAACCTTTTTACCGGAAAGCATCTGCTTTCCCGCGTCCTGCGAAGGCATTACTTCAACATGATGAACATCTCCCGTCTTTCCGGCAAGCATTGCCGTGCCGGTGAAGAGAGCGACCTTGTTTTTTTTGAAGAGAAAGGCGACGCCGTCGGTGAGCTTCTTCACCACGTCGTCCTTGCGCGCCATCATGCGAGCGAGATCGAGTTGCGGCTCTCCCACCTGGATGCCGTGATTGGCAAACTTGTCCCTTGCCTGCGCGAACAGTTCCGAAGAATCGAGGAGCGCCTTGCTCGGGATGCACCCCTCGTTCAGGCAGACTCCGCCCAGGGCCTCGCGCTTCTCTACCACAGCAACCCGCATCCCCAGCTGAGCGGCGCGGATCGCCGCGACATAGCCGCCTGGCCCCCCGCCGATGATAATCAGGTCGAATGATTCATCAGGCATGTATGGATAACCTCCTCATCATCTATGGCACTGGAAAATTGACAGCAGAGCCTATTCTTCTTCTATAAACTTTTTGACCATCTCGACCAATTCCGCAGACGGCTCCAGGCCGTGCTCCCTGGCATGAACAGCCGCCTTCTGGAGGACTTCGTCAACCGTCTCGCCGCGGATCACATGGTCGCAGTCACCAGCGGGATTTACCTTGCTGCAGTGGATGACTTTACTCATGCGTCGTCTCCTTTCAAGTTGGCTTCAGACCTTTTCCGCACTACTGGAGGAATGCGCATTTTTCGCAAGGTCAAGGCTGTCAAGGGATTGCGCGGAGGCGTACTACCCGCGGGCATAACAGCGCTACGCCGCACAAGAAATCCCGAAGACTTACGCAGAGATTGCGGAAAAGGCGCATTCCCCTACCCTTCCAGAAGCATTTCTTCCGGCTCTTCGATATACTCCTTCACCTTTTTCAAAAACAGCACCGCCTCCCGGCCGTCGATGACCCGGTGGTCGTAGGAAAGGGCGAGGTACATCATGGGACGGATGACGACCTGGCCGTCGCGGACCACCGGGCGCTCCTGGATGGCGTGCATGCCGAGAACGCCGCTCTGGGGCGGGTTGAGGATCGGGGTGCTCATGAGCGAGCCGAAAATGCCGCCGTTGGTGATGGTAAAGGTCCCCCCCTCCAGGTCGGCAATGGCAAGACGGTTAGTCCTGATTTTTTCCATGAAACCGTCTATGGTCCGCTCGATCTCCGCAAGGTGGAGCCGGCCGGCATCCCGCAGGACCGGCACCACCAGCCCTTTTTCACCACTCACGGCTATGCCGATGTCGCAGTAGTCGTGGTAGACGATGTCGTCCCCATCAATCCGCGCATTGACCGCGGCAAACTCCCGGAGTGCCTCGCAGCAGGCCTTTACGAAGAATGACATGAAGCCGAGCTTGACCCCGTGCTTTTTCAGAAACTCCTCGCCGTATTTCCGGCGCAATTCCATCACCCGTCCCATATCCGCCTCGTTAAAGGTGGTGAGCATGGCGGTCTCCCGGCGCGCCGCCGACAGGCGCTCGGCAATGCGTTTCCTGATGGGGGTCATCGGTTTCCGGGTAACCCTCGCATCGGGGGACTGTGCCACGCCATAGGGAGCCGGCTCCTCGCTCCGCACCGCAGGTGGAGGCCCCGGAGTTTCTCCTGGCTCCACCCGCTTTTGCTGTTTCCCGGTCCCCGGTCCCCGGCCCCCGGTCTCCGATTTTTCCCGGGTTGCCTTGCGCTCGCTCGGTGAGACGTGCTGCGCCGGTTTCTGCCCAGGCACGCCTACCGGCCCGGCCTCACTGGCAGCAGTCTTCACTTTCCCGGTCCCTGCCTCCTCGATCGTACCGATGACAGTCCCGATCTTCACCGTTGTCCCTTCCTGCACCTTGACGCGCAGGACACCGTCCGCCTCGGCGTTGATCTCCATGGTGATCTTGTCGGTCTCGATCTCACAGACCGCCTCGTCCCGGGAGACCCGGTCGCCGTCATGCATGTGCCACTTCGCCACGAGGGCATCGAAAACCGATTCGCCGACTTCGGGAATTTTAATTTCCATGTGCAACTCCATTTAAAATCTTTGCGGTTAAACCTGAAAACGGCTGTTAACCACGAATGGCACGAATATACAATAAACCGATCTGCGTCAATCTTCAGCACGTGCAATGTACGTCTTGAATCAAGACCACGAACCGCCCGCTCCCTTCGGTCGCTCAAGACGCAAAGGACGCAAGGGAAACGCAAGGATCTTTACAGGGTTTAACTATTTTAGTTTCAGGCTTTCTTTGCGTTCATTGCGTTCTTCGCGGTTACAAAGGTTCTCGGGGCTGTTTGAAGATCAGCATTATCGGCGACACTAAACGCATCGCTTATGATTTTCTCCTGCTCCTCCTTGTGCAGCCGGTGCGAGCCGATTGCCGGGGCAGGCGCTTCCGGTCGTCCCACGTAGCGCGGCTCCTTCCCGATACAGTTCACCAGATGGGGACGGATATATGTCCAGGCCCCCATGTTGGCAGGCTCCTCCTGCACCCAGGTGCAGTTTTCCGCGTGAGCGAAGGGAGCCATGGCCTCGCCGAGGAGCTCGCGACACAGGGGATAGAGCTGTTCGATCCTGATCAGTGCGATGTCGTCGCGCCGGTCCCGCTCTTTCCGTTCCAGGAGTTCATAGTAGAGTTTACCAGAACAGATCAAAACTGCTCGTACCCGGGCCGGAGAAGCATTGTCAGGAATGATCTCGAGAAAAGCTCCTGACGAGAATTCCGCCAGCCGTGACACACAGCGAGGGTGGCGCAGGAGACTCTTGGGAGTGAACACGACGAGGGGCCTCCGGAACGGTTCCTTTACCTGTCTCCTGAGGAGATGGAAATACTGGGCCGGCGTGGATGGATAGGTTACCTGGATGTTGTTGTCCGCGCAGAGTTGCAGGTACCGCTCTATCCGGGCGCTGGAATGCTCCGCCCCCTGCCCCTCGTAACCGTGAGGAAGAAGCATAACCAGGCCGCTCGCCCGCTCCCATTTGGTCTCGCCGCTGGCGATGAACTGGTCGATGATGACCTGGGCGCCGTTGGCGAAGTCGCCGAACTGGGCCTCCCATATGGTGAGTGATCCGGGCGATTCGACCGAATAGCCGTATTCGAACCCGAGCACGGCGGCCTCGGAAAGCATGCTGTCGAATGCCCGGAACTCGGCTCCCGCTGCCGCGGCACCGGCCAGCGACACATACTGCTCCCCGGTGACCTGGTCGTAGAGCGTACTGTGGCGGTGGCTGAACGTGCCGCGCCGTGAGTCCTGGCCGGACAGCCTGATGGAAACCCCTTCCCTGAGAATGGCGGCGAATGCCAGCGCCTCGCCGTTCCCCCAGTCGAGCCCCTCTCCTTTTGACACGGCTTCGAACCTTTTGCGGAGGAACTCGGCAACTTTGTGGTGGCAGGTGAAACCGTCCGGTATTTTTGCCAGGATTTCGGCGACTTCCCGGAGGGTCTCTTCAGCTGCACCGGTCACCACGGGCACCGGACTATAATCACGCCGGATGGCGGTCCAGGCCCCCTGAAAACCACTCGCCTCCGCCGCCGGCTGCCGCCCGGAAGCCTCTTCCAGCCGGGCCTTGATCCTTCCGGCCGTTTCCCGTATTTTCCCCTCATCCACCCCTTCTGCCAGGAGTTCCTCCTGGTAGATCTCGCATATCGGCTGCCGTTCTTTTATTTTCTCGTACATGAGAGGCTGTGTGAAATAGGGTTCATCCCCCTCGCTATGGCCATAGCGGCGGTAGCAGATCACCTCTACCACCGCGTCCCTCCCGAAGGACTGGCGGTATTCCAGGGCAAGGCCGGCCACATGCACTGCCGCCTCCGGGTCTTCGCCATGGATGTGGAAGATCGGCGCCATGAGCATCTTGGCCACATCAGTGGCATATTTCGTGGAGCGTGCATCAGCGGGGAGGGTGGTGAAGCCGATCTGGTTGTTGAGGACGACGTGGATGGTCCCGCCGGTGCCGTAACCTTCGAGCTGGGAAAGATTCAGGGTTTCCGCCACCATCCCCTGGCCGGCGAACGCGGCGTCGCCATGGAGAAGAATGGGGAGGACCAGCTTCTTGCCGTCCCGTCCGTAACGATCCTGTCTCGCCCTGCTCTTTCCCTCCACCACCGGGTCGACCGCCTCCAGATGGCTCGGGTTGAAAGCCAGGGAGAGATGAACCTGCTCCCCTCGCGGCAGGCGGGCGTCCGTGGAATACCCCTTGTGGTACTTGACATCCCCTTCCCCGATGATGCCGTATTCGACGTTGTCATCGAACTCGGCGAAGATGTTCTCATACGGTTTATGGAAGACGTTCGCCAGGACGTTGAGCCTCCCCCGGTGGGACATGCCGAGGATGATGTCCCGGATGCCCGCCCTGGCGCCGCGCCTGACCAGGGTATGGAGGAGCGGGATGACGGTCTCTCCCCCCTCCAGTGAGAATCGCTTTTGTCCCGGATACCTTTTGTGGAGAAAATCCTCGAAGATGGTCGCCTCCTGGAGCTTGGCCAGAATGGCCAGTTTCTCCTCCATGGAGAGGGCCGGCCTGTTCCTGACCGGCTCCATCCGGTCGATGAGCCACTGCCGCTCGGATGGTTCCTGGATATGCATGAATTCCACGCCGATGGAATGGCAGTAGGTTGCCTGCATAACATCGAGGATCTCGTGCAGCGTTGCGCTCTCTTTGTAAAAACGCCGGGTGTGGAACACTCTCTCCAGGTCGGATTCCGCCAGGCCGAGAGCGGTGAGGGAGAGGAGCGGATGGCCAATTTTACAGGGAGAAAGAGGGTCGGTGCAGGCAAGAAGGTGGCCGATATCACGATAACGGTGGATCAGGGTCTGGACAGCGGACTGTTTGAGAGCCCATTCAGGCGCCAGACATTCCCCCTCCTCCCTCCCCAGCTCGAAACCGGCGAAAAAATCGCGCCATTGGGAGTCTACCCGTTCCGGTGACTTCAACCAGAGCCGGTAGAGTTCTTCGATCCATTCAGGGGAGATATTGTGGAAAAACCCCATTACAGGCTCCTGCCCTGTGATGCCCAAAAATCGGAAACGAGGGATTTTTCGTACTGGCTAGGAAATCGAGGGGTTGCGCGGAGGCGTACATCGGTACGCCGCACAAGCAACTCTGAAGATTGACACCGCCAGGGCGGAAAAGAACCGTTTCCTAATTAATCGGTACTGCAAGAGAGAAGTTTACCAGAGAGGGAGGATACTTCAAGGTAAGATCTGCGGAACCGCATCAAGGTTTACCGGGAGAGCTGTAGCGGATTACCTTTGCCTTTTCCAGCGTAATCATGCCGCCGTTCATCATTTCATCAATCTTCGGCATCAATGCGTCGATTTTATCCTGGCTTTCGATCACCTCGACGATGATGGGAAGGTCCTGGGAAAGCCGCAGCAGTTTGTCGGTATGGTAGACGCTGTGCGCCCCGAACCCGGCAACTCCCCTGAGGACGGTGGCCCCGGCAAAACCCTCTTTCCTCACGAGCTCCACCAGTGCCTCGTACAGCGGGATATGACCGCACCTGTCGCTTTCACCGATAAATATCCGCATCAGGACCAGTTCGCCGCTCAGTTTCGTCATCTGCTTCCCTCCCCGTATAATGTATAGGTGCTGCTTGCGGCGCCCATAATAAGGCGGGCGGACAAGGCCCGCCCCTACAAAGACTTTGCGGTTATTATCCCCAGCCAGGTAAAGACCAGGCAGACCACGACGCTCAGCAGCACATTGGCCAGCGCAATGACGAGTTCTCCATCTTCGAGGAGCCGGAAGGTTTCATAACTGAAGGTGGAAAATGTGGTAAGTCCGCCGAGGAAACCAATGGTGAGGCCGATGCGGAGAGATGGGGGAATGAGCGTGCTCCGCAGGGAAAATTCCATTATAAGGCCAATGCAGAACGCCCCGAAGACGTTGACCGCCAGTGTTCCCGAAGGGAAGCCCCCGCCGAATGCCTTGTATACCCATCCGGAAAGATAGTACCGGGTCAGGCAACCCAGCGCCCCGCATACGGCAATGAGGAGAACAACCTGCATCGCACCATCCTTCGGTGTAGGGGCGGCGCTTGCTCCGCCCAACAGTGGCGCAGCAAGCAGCGCCCCTACATTGTTTTGTACCATCCTGAATGCGAAGCCGAATTATTCCCCGGAGTCGCTCTGATCCCCTGCCGGTTTAACGCTCTTTTTACGCGTCACTTTTTTCTGTGCCGGCTTCGGCATTTCAGGAGCGTTTTCAACCATCTGGTCGGGCGTCTCGGGTTTCTTCTTTGCCGCGGATTTCCTGGCACGCGTTGCTTTAACAGGCCCGCCGGTTTCTTCAAGGGGGAGAGTCTCCGGAACGGGAACGGCAGCCACATCGCCAACCGGCGCAGGGACCTTTTTCCTGGCGGGCCTGGCGACTTTCTTCGGTTTTTCCGGAGTCATGCCGGATGCAACAGGTTCAACTGCCGGCGCCACAATCGTCGCTGCGGTCGTAACAGGTTCAGAAATACCTTCGCCCGCACGTTCCTGCTCCTCTGCGCCCGCACTTTTTGGGCCGCGCCGCCGCTTCCTGCGGCGCTTCTTCTTGTGCTCCTCGACAGAAGCTTCTCCGCCGGCAGGCCCGGCGCCCTCTTCTGCCCCGGTATCCGCAGGTTCTCCCTTCTCTTCGATCTCGACCTGAACTTCGCCCGGCTCTGTTCCCGGGGTCCCCGCTTCCGCCGCATGCGTCTTTGCACCACGCCGGCGCTTTCTCTTGCGCTTCTTCTTCTGTTCCTCGGGTGGAGTTTCCCCACCGGGTTGTACGACTCTCTTCTCCGGAGTTGATTCGGCCGGTTCGGCCGGCTCTCCGGATTCGCCCGGCTCTGCACCCGATTTGATTTCCGGGGTGCTCCCTTCTGCCGGATGCCCTTTTGCGCCACGCCGCCGCTTTCTTTTGCGCTTCTTCTGCTCTTCACCATGGAGCTCTTCGCGGGAAGCTTCGCCTCCGCCCGCAGCCTCTTCGGCATCCGGCGCGCTTCCGGCAACGGACCGATCGGCAAGGTCGATTGGCTGTGCATCGGGGGTCTCGCTGTGAGGAACGGCCTCTCCGTCACCTTTTGCCTTTTTCTTGCGTCGCCGTTTCTTTTTCCCTTTCCCTTCTTCAGCCCCAGCAGGGGCAGCTTCCGTCTGCGCCCCTTCGTCATGTTCCATGACCTCAGCCGGTGCCGCCGCATACGCAGCCTGTTCCGCGGGAGCCTCGGTATAGTGCTGCCTGTCGCGCTTCACCAGTTCCAGCTCCAGCTGGTTCATGAGGAATGAGGGCTTCCCCTTGATGGTCACTTCGATGTCGTAATCGTTCTCGATCTGTGCCAGTTCGCGCTTTTTCCGGTTCAGCAGAAAGTAGGCCACTTCGAGGGGGAGCCCGCCGCGCACCTCCGCCGTCGTCCCCTTGGCAGCCGAGGCGTGCACCTTGCGGAGAAAAGAGAGGGCCATGTTCTCCACCGATTTTACCTTGCCCCGCCCGCCGCAGTGGGGGCATTCCAGGTAGCTTGCCTGCTCGAGCGTCTGCTTGATTCTCTGCCGCGACATTTCGAGCATACCGAACTGGGAGATCCTGCCGACGGTGACCCGCGCCTTGTCCTGCTTCAGGGCGTTCTTGAGCGTCTTCTCCACCTCGATCATGTGCTTTTTGTCCCGCATGTCGATGAAGTCGATAACGATAAGCCCCGCCAGGTCGCGCAACCTGAGCTGGCGGGCCGCCTCCTCGGCCGCCTCCATGTTCGTCTTGTAGGCGGTGTCCTCCACCCCCCGCTCGCCGGTGGACTTGCCGGAGTTGACGTCGATGGAAACGAGGGCTTCGGTTGGCTCGATGATCAGTGACCCCCCGGATTTCAGCGGCACCTTTTTCTCGTAG
>JBGPCQ010000097.1:0-11323 GCA_041481895.1 Geobacteraceae bacterium
ACGGGTAAGGTTAATACCTCCACAACAGAACTTGGTCATGTTACCGACAATATTTCCGATGCCACAAAACAGGTGGTCAATGGCGCCCATATCCAGGCTGATGGCATCAGCAACACGTCATCGGCAATGACGCAGATAAACATCTCCATAAAAGGTGTTGCGCAGGGAGTCGAAAGTCTTTCCCTGTCAGCTGCGGAGAGTTCATCGTCTATCCTCGAAATGGCGGCAAGCGTGGAAGAGGTCGCTCTTAATGTGGAAAACCTGGCCCAGTCGGTTGAAGAGGTAAGCTCATCAATCTCTGAAATGGCTGCATCTATCAAGCAGGTCGGCAGCAATGCCGCGAGCCTTATGGATGCAGCGGCCGTTACTGCTTCGTCGGTGATGGAGATGGACACCTCGATCAAGCAGGTGGAAAAGAATGCCATGGATACCGCTGCCATATCGGAAGATGTCCGCAAGGACGCCGAGATGGGTAGAAATGCGGTCGAAGCGACTATAGCGGGCATTAACGAGATAAAGCGGTCGTCGGGGATTACCTCGGAAGTTATCAATACCTTGTCGGTGCGGGCTCACGATATAGGCACCATCCTGTCAGTCATCGATGAAGTCGCCGAACAGACCAATCTTCTGGCGCTGAATGCGGCAATTATTGCTGCCCAGGCGGGGGAGCACGGCAAAGGCTTCGCCGTGGTTGCAGACGAAATCAAGGAGCTTGCGGAGCGGACGAGCAGTTCGACCCGCGAGATTGCCAAGGTTATACGAGGGGTGCAGGACGAGACGCAACGGGCAGTCGAGGCCATATCCCAGGCGGAAAAGAGCATCTCCGATGGCGAGATACTCTCGAAAAAGTCGGGTGAGGCACTCAACAAAATATTCGACGGGGTAAAGCAGTCCACCGACCGGATGGGCGAGATTGCCCGTGCCACTGTGGA
The DNA here is from genome assembly GCA_041481895.1 of Geobacteraceae bacterium. GTDB lineage: Bacteria > Desulfobacterota > Desulfuromonadia > Geobacterales > Geobacteraceae > JAMPXD01. Next base: position 933 of record JBGPCQ010000097.1, read on the forward strand.
GCAGGCAAAAGGGAGCGTCATGATCCGGGACGCAATGGAAAAGGTTTCCGAAATGGTGTCGCAGATCGCCAAGGCCACTCATGAACAGGGACAGGGGGGCGAGTTGATTACTTCCGCGGTGCAGCGGATGAAGGAACTCACTTCCCAGGTCAGGGCATCGACCAGGGAACAGACCAAGGTGGGGAACTTCATTGCCAAGTCCACCGAGAACATTACGGACATGATTCAAAAGATCAAGCAGGCCTGCGACGAGCAGAGCCGCGGGAGCGAACAAATCGTCGTTGCCGTTGAGGATATTCAGCAGTCAACCTCCATGAATCTGGAAGCGACCAGGATTTTGAACGATTCTCTTGCCAGTCTGCTCCGTCAGGCAGAAATCCTTAGTAGAGAAATGAGCGCCTTCAAGGTATAGGTTTATCCTGAACGTTCGCGATTTGTCCGCGGCACAGTCCCATCCCGGAAGCGCCCTGGTGCGCTTCACTACCTGTTCAGCGCTCTTTTCATGCAGTGCTGCCCACCGAAATTTAGGAATTATAACCAATGCAAAGGCTTATTGATTGACGCAACGACGCAGCGCAGCAAGGAACATACTATGTAAGGATTCTCCCCTTATGCCTTTGCGGTAACTTATTTTTCAAGGTGTTTGGTTATGCCCTTCTTTCCGGGTATACATCCGTTTTTCAAGAGGTTGAGCATGAGCAGGATTGCGGAAAAATTCAATAAACTCGGGGCAGAGGGGGAAAAGGCATTAATTGCATTTATAACGGCCGGCGACCCGGACCTGTCCGTTACCGAGGAATGCATTCTGGAAATGGAAAAGGGGGGCGCGGATATAATCGAACTCGGCGTACCTTTTTCCGATCCTATGGCGGACGGTCCGACGATCCAGAAATCATCGGAGCGGGCTCTTGCTGCCGGGACAACACTGCCTAAAATTCTGGAAATGGTGAGATCGGTCCGCAGGCATTCAGAGATACCGATAGTGCTCATGGGGTATTTCAATCCGGTCTTCCTCTACGGAACAGTTAAATTTGCAGCAGATGCTGCGGCTGCCGGCATCGACGGGGTTCTGCTCGTGGACCTGCCACCGGAAGAGGCCGGGGATTTCAAAAATGCGGCATCCTCTGCCGGCATAGACCTTATTTCACTCCTTACCCCGACCTCCGATGATGAAAGGATCAAAAAAGTTGCAGGGTTCGGGAGCGGCTTTGTTTACTATGTCTCCGTAACCGGGGTGACCGGGGTCAGGCAGAGCGTGGCGGATTCGCTGTTCGAAAAGGTGGAGCAGATCAGGAAACGGGTGCCGCTCCCCGTGGCAGTCGGTTTCGGGATTTCCGACCCGGCCCAGGCCGGCCGCGTGGCGCGCGTTGCCGACGGAGTGGTGGTGGGAAGCGCCATAGTGAAGTTGTTCGAGGAATTCCAAGGGAAAGATCTGAGAGATCGGTTGGGAGCTTTTATCGCTGAATTGAAGGCGGGAATCAGGGATTAGAGACCAGTCCCCACTCCCCGAATCTTGCATTGACAACCGTATCTTTTTCTGTTAACACACGGTTCTATTCTCATAAATAAATCGACGGTGCGAAAGCCCTGTCACGAGGCTCATACTATGGCTTGGTTTAAAAAAGACAAGACTCCGCTGATACAGGCGGAAGGCAAGAAGGTCAACGTTCCGGAGGGGCTCTGGACCAAATGCCAGAACTGTGCGGAGGTGATCATCTCGAAAGAGATCGAAAAAAACCTCAACGTCTGCCCCAAGTGCCAGCATCATTTCCGGGTATCCGCCCGGCAGCGTCTGGAACTCCTTCTCAATGCCGGAAGTTTTGTCGAATACGATGCTGACATGGTATCCGTCGATTTCCTTAAATTCAAGGACTCCAAAAGCTACCAGGAACGGATAAACGCGGCCGTGGCCAAGGGAGGGTCGAAAGACGCCATAATCTGCGGCGAGGGAAAAATCGACGAAACACCGGTACAGATTGCAGTGTTCGATTTTTCTTTCATGGGAGGGAGCATGGGAAGTGTTGTCGGGGAAAAGATCACGCGGGCCATAGAGCGCGCCATCGAGAAGCATACCCCCGTCATTGTCGTTTCTGCATCGGGCGGCGCCCGCATGCAGGAGAGTATCCTTTCCCTCATGCAAATGGCCAAGACTTCGGCGGCACTGGCGAAACTCCGCGAGAAAGGACTTCCGTACCTTTCCATATTGACCGATCCTACTACCGGAGGAGTGACAGCCAGTTTTGCCATGCTGGGGGACGTCAATATCGCCGAACCGAAGGCCCTGATCGGATTTGCCGGCCCCCGGGTGATCGAGCAGACTATCAGGCAGAAACTCCCTGAAGGGTTCCAGCGGGCTGAATATCTCCTTGACCACGGCATGGTCGATCTCATCGTCGAGCGCAAGGAGATGCGGAAAACTGTCTCCCAGATTCTGAAAATGCTCTACCGCTGAACGGAATCTTTGCGCCATGGTATGCGGCAGGGTGAAAATCCTGCCCTACCCTCCGGTCAAATATATAGACTTTCCTCCAGCAATTTCCTATAATCCTTCCCCGTGATGACCTACCCGGAAACCCTTGCATACATCTACGGCCTTGCGCGCTTCGGCATGAGGCCGGGTCTTGAAAGGATTTCCGCCGTTCTGAGGGATCTCGGCAACCCGCATGAAGAATTGCAGGTCGTCCACATAGCGGGCACCAACGGTAAAGGCTCTACTGCCGCCTTTCTTTCCTCCATAGCAGCTGCCGGTGGATACAAAGTCGGTCTGTTCACCTCGCCTCACCTGATACGCTTCACCGAACGCATGCGCATTAACGGGGTTGAGATACCGGAGGCTGCGGTTGTACGCCTGGCAGACCGGGTCATGAAGGCTGCCCCCCCGGAAACGACTTTTTTTGAAATCGTAACAGCGATGGCATTCCTCCATTTTGCCGAAGAGGGGGTCGAACTGGCAATCATGGAGGCGGGAATGGGCGGCCGTCTGGACGCAACCAACAGCGCATCCGGCATACTATCGTTGATAACGCCGGTAAGTCTCGATCATTGCCAGTACCTTGGCGAATCTATCGCCGCCATCGCCCTGGAGAAAGCCGGCATCATAAAGCCGGGCCGGCCTGTTGTTGTTGCGTTACAGGATGCGGAGGCCCTGTCGACCCTGTCTCGACGCTGCGTTGAGCTGGGGAGTCCCCTCTATCGTGCGGGCGTCGATTTTTCCTCGTCATGGGATCCGCAAGGCCTTACCTACCGGGGTATTCATGCCCGTATGACCGGTTTGTGTCCCGGCATCTCCGGGCGTTACCAGAAGATAAATGCAGCCACGGCCCTGTGCGCGGCAGAACTCTTGACCACCCTCGGGTTCGGGCTGGATGAGCCGGCGCTCCGCAGGGGGATTGACTCAGCCCGCTGGCCCGGCAGGATGGAGACATTCGGAGCTTCGCCGCAGTTTCTTCTCGACTGCGCCCACAATGCGGCCGGAGCAGAAGCGCTAGCGGAGTCCCTTGCGGACATTCCGTATTCACGGCTTTTTCTCGTGGTCGGGATAATGGGCGACAAGGACACCGCTGGCATACTTGCCCCGCTGCTCCCGCTGGCTGACCATGTTTTTGCCGTTTCCCCCGCAATCGAGCGGGCCTTGCCGTCGGACAAGCTTGCTGCATTGTGCCGGGATCGGGGGAAGGAAGCCATCGACGCAGGAGAGGTTGCGGCCGGTCTCTCGCTGGCCGGTACAGCGGCAGGTCCTGCCGACCTTGTACTGGTCTGCGGTTCCCTCTTTACGGTGGGGGAGGCGAGGGCGTTTCTTCTTGCGCAGCAGTTCGAGCCGTGTCGTGGTTAACTGCCTTTTTTGGGCTACATACTGATATCTGGTGAGATACGGATGAAACATCTGATTGCAAAAATATGCACCGCACTCCTTGTTCTCGGGGTTCTTACTGCTCGTGCGGGGGGGGCGGAACCCCCCCTGGTGCCGGGAGGGGTTGGGGTCAACGCGGACAGCATCTCCCATGACGAGGAGAAGGACATCTTTCAGGCCCGTGGAAATGTTCTGGTAAAATGGGGCGGGTTTACCCTCCTTTCGGATTCAGTCCTTGTCAAGCAGAAGGAGAACGAGGCCTTTGCCGAGGGCAACGTGATACTCAGGAAAGACGGCATCGAATTCAAAAGCGACCGGATGAAAGTCAACTACGTAACCCAGCAGGGAGAGGCGGCAAACGGTTATCTCTTTATCAAGCAGCGCAATTTCCATGTGCGGGGCGACCGCTTTATCAAAAGCGGGAAGGACGATTACCGGCTGGAACGGGGGACGTTCACTACCTGCGATGGCGATTCGCCAAGCTGGAAGTTTACCGCCACCGACCTCGACGTGACCGTCGAGGAATATGCTACCGGAAGGAATGCCGTATTCTATGCCGGGGGCATGCCGCTTTTTTACACACCGTATATTCTCTTTCCCGTCAAGCGTGAACGCCAGTCCGGTTTTCTGTTCCCCCGTTTCGGCAACTCCACTAAAAAGGGGATAAATCTCGATATACCCTATTACTGGGCCATCTCCCCGAGCCAGGAAATTACCCTGGATCTCGATGCCCAGACAAAAAGGGGGGTAGGGCTCGGCTTCGATTACCGCTACCTGCGCCCCCGGGAGAGCAGCGGGCAGGTCAAGGGTTATCTCATCTACGATATCCAGAAAGAGTGGATGCGCGGTGACCTGTCGATCAAGCAGCAGGAATTCTTTTCTCCCTCCCTGACGCTTACATCGGACCTGCGTCTCGCCCTTGACCGGGATTTCTACCGTGATTACGGGGAAGTGAATGGCGATTACAATCGTCAACTGCTCGATTCCACCATGTTCCTCACGAAAAACTGGGCGAACAGCTCACTTGCCGTCGAGGGGAGATACGTGGTGAGCCTGGATTCTCCGTCCAACAGCGAGACCTTGCAGAAGCTCCCGGCAATTACGTTTACCCGGACCAGGAGCCCCATCGGCCCGACCCCTCTCTATTTCGGACTCGATGCGAGTTTTATCGAGCTTTACCGCGGGAACGGCGTCCGGGGGCAGCGGTTCGACCTCCACCCCACCGTTGCCTATTATCACACATTCTCACCCGGTCTGGATTTTTCCGCCTGGGGGGGGTATCGCCAGAGGTTTTACAGCGATCTGGGCGCGGATGAGGATGAGAGGTTCGGTTCCCGCGGTGACGGACTTTTTGATGGCGGGGCATCACTTTCGCTCCCCCTTTCAAAAGTTTACGGCACGGGAGGAAGTGAACTTCTCGCCGTCAGGCATACCCTCATCCCCGAGTTGAAGTACCACGTTGTCCAGCAGAAAAACCAGGAACAGCTCCCCTTTTTCGACTCTGACGACCGGGTCGTGGGGCAGCAAATGCTCATCCTGTCGCTGACTAACTTCGTGACCGGCAAGTACGCCGACGCCGCCGGCCCGCCAAACTACCGCGATATGCTCTATTTCAAACTCAGCCAGGGGTACCAGATGAGCGGACCACGGCGGCCGACGGCTCCTCATCCAACACGCGATCCGCTGACACTGGTGGATGACTTCAACCTTTTTACCGATATACGGCTCGAGGCCCGCTATGCGCTTGCCAAGCGTGTTACCGTCAATGTCGATACCCGCTACAACCCGTACATCAACCGTTTCTCGACTGCCGGCACCCGCCTGGACTTCGATGACGGCAAAGGCGATCTTGTCGGTCTCGGCTATCAATATGCGCGGGGCACGGTTCAGTACCTGGAGGGGAAGCTGGCGCTGACACTGGTCAAACCGTTCACTTTCAAATACTCGGGCCGCTACTCCTTCGACCGGAAGAATTTCCTCGAATCCGACTATTCGCTCGAGTATAAAAAACAGTGCTGGAGTGTGGTCTTTGCATATCAGGACCGTCTGGCCAACAAGCAATTCATGATCAGCTTCACTCTGGCGGGGATCGGCTCTGTCGGGCCGCTGAAAACCTTTTAGGGAGAGCTTGTCGCAGTGTATTCCGCCCTTTTCAAGGCATTTAAGGAGGATCAGATGGCAGAGAGCTTCGCCCCCCGCGTCATCCTGGTAACAGGAGGAGCAGGTTTTATCGGCGCTAATTTTATAAACCACTTCATGCCCGCCAATCCCGGCTGCAGGGTGATCAACCTGGACATCCTGACCTATGCCGGGAACCTGGAAAACCTCACGGGCGTTGAACATAACCCCCTCTACCGGTTCGTCCGCGGGGATATCTGCGATGCCCGGCTTGTCGCCGGGGTCCTGGCGGAAGAAAAAGTCGATGCGGTGGTCCATTTTGCCGCCGAGTCCCACGTGGACCGCTCCATCAGCGGTCCGGAAATATTCGTCCGCACCAATGTCCTCGGCAGCCAGGTCCTCCTCGAGGAGAGCCGGAAGCACTGGCAGAGCGGGTCGGTTGCCGATTTCCGCTTTCTCCAGGTCTCCACTGACGAGGTGTATGGCTCCCTCGGCGCCACCGGTTATTTTACCGAAGAGACGCCCCTGGCCGCCAACTCTCCTTATTCGGCCAGCAAGGCCGGCGCCGACCTGCTCGTCCGCGCCTATCGGGAGACTTTCGGTTTTCCTGTCCTCAACACCCGCTGCTCCAATAATTACGGGCCGTACCAGTTTCCTGAAAAGCTCATTCCCCTCTTGATCCACAACATACTGACCGCACAACCCCTGCCGGTTTACGGAGACGGTTTGAACGTGCGGGACTGGCTCCACGTCAAGGACCATTCCAGCGCAATTGAAACTGTTCTCAAGGGAGGCCGTTCCGGAGAGGTCTTTAATATCGGCGGCAATAACGAGTGGAAAAATATCGACATCGTCAACCTGGTGTGCGACATTATGGACACGAAACTGGAGCGGTCCCGGGGCGAGAGCCGCAAGCTTATAACATTCGTGAAAGACCGGCCGGGGCATGACCGCCGCTATGCCATCGATGCCGCCAAGATCAAGCGGGACCTGGGCTGGGAGCCCTCCTACACCTTCGAACAGGGAATAGGCGAGACCATCGACTGGTACCTTGCCAACCGGGAGTGGGTGGCGGACGTTACGTCGGGAACATACAGGGACTATTACGAGAAGCAGTACGGCGGGAATTAGGCTTGGCAATGAGTGCTGATCTTAAGCCAGCCCTGAAAACCTTTGTAACCGCGAAGTACGCAAGGAACGCAAAGAAAACCTGAAATAAAAAGGGTTTAACCCCTGAAAAAGCCCTTGCGTTTCCCTTGCGTCCTTTGCGTCTTGAGCGACCGAAGGGAGCGGGCGGTTCGTGGTCTTGATTCAAGACGTAGTTTGCCATAGGATACAGATTGACGCTCATCAGGTGAGATTTTGATATGTTACGGCATAGTCCTTCAGGGGGATAAGAAATGATTCTGGTTGTCGGTTCCAAAGGAATGCTCGGACATGACCTTATGCAGGTCCTATGCGGTGACGTGCGGGGGGTGGATATCGAGGAGATCGATATCACCTCCTTCGAATCGACCCGGCGGGTCCTGCTGACCTTGAAGCCGCAGGTAGTGGTGAATGCCGCTGCCTATACCGATGTGGACGGATGCGAAAGCAACCGGGAACTGGCCATGCAGGTGAACGGCGAGGGGGTGGCCCACCTGGCCCTGGCAGCCCGGGAGATCGGGGCGAAGCTGGTTCATCTGAGTACCGATTACGTTTTTGACGGGAAAAAGGAGAGTCCCTGGCTGGAAGACGACGCCACCCGCCCGCTCAGCGTCTATGGCGAATCAAAACTTGCAGGTGAGTTGAATGCCCGCCTCGTCGAGGACCATCTTATCGTCCGCACCCAGTGGCTCTATGGGCTTAACGGCAAGAACTTCGTGGAGACCATGCTGCGCCTCGGCGGGGAAAAGAAGGAGCTAGCCGTTGTGGACGACCAGGCCGGCTCACCGACCTGGACCGTTGACCTCGGCCTGGCCCTGAAAGCCCTCATCGACCATGGGTGCCGGGGAACCTATCATGCGGCCAATGCCGGCTTCTGCTCCTGGAACGGGTTCGCCCGGGCCATTTTTGCGGAATCCGGACTGGATGTGACGGTCACACCGATGACCACCACGGAACTGGGGAGACCTGCAACGCGGCCCCTCTATTCCGTGCTGGACTGCGGCAAACTGGTTGAGGAGACGGGATTCCGGCCGGAGCCGTGGCGGGATGCGCTGAGGAAGTATCTGCAGCTGCGTAAAACCTTATAATCAAATCTCAAAGGCGTTGTTTTGCCACGGATAACTGCGGATAAAGCCGGATAGAATCGAAATGCATTATCATATTATCATCCGCCGTTATCCCTGTTTCAAAAAGGTGTACAAGGTCTTTAGCTGCTCACGGATTCAGATTTGACAAGGAGAACATGCTATGGAGCGCGGTGAACGTCCGTGGGGAACCTACACGGTCCTGGAGGAGAACAAGAGCTACAAGATCAAACGGATCGAGGTGAATCCCGGACAGCGCCTCTCCCTGCAGATGCACCATCACCGGAGCGAGCACTGGATCGTGGTTTCCGGCTCTGCCCGGGTCACCTGCGGTGACCGGGAGTACATCGTCAACGTCAACGAATCGACCTTTATCCCCATCGGCGCCCAGCATCGGCTCGAGAATCCCGGTGTCATCCCCCTCACCATCATCGAAGTGCAGAGTGGCGAATACCTGGGCGAGGACGACATCGTCCGTTTCCAGGACGATTACCGGCGCTGTGAGGGTGAAGAGGAAACCCTGCCGTAATTGAGAGTCAGAAGTATGAAGTATGAAGTATGAAGCTAAAGGTGGGTTCGTATCATTCGATCAGCACGATCTGCATATCCATCACATTCGTGCCGGTCGGCCCGGTGACGAAGAGTCCCCCCTCCTCCCTGAAAAAATTGTAGGAATCATTGTTCGCCAGACATGCCCCGGGGTCGAGCCCCTTGTCCCTGGCCCTCAGGACGGTCATGCCGTCCGCGAACGCCCCGGCCGCATCGGTTGGCCCGTCGTTCCCGTCGGTCCCCGCCGAAAGGAGGGTGATGCCGGGAACACCTTCTATTTCACGGGCAAAGGCGAGGGCCAGCTCCATGTTTCTCCCCCCCTTTCCCCCGCCGGTCACCGTAACGGTAGTTTCGCCGCCGGAAACGAGGCAGGCCGGACCGCCCTGACCCTTCCGCCGTTTCAGCGCCAAAGCCCCCTGAGCCAGCCGTTGACCTGCCTCCCGCGCTTCCCCGGTTATCTGTTCCGCAACCATTTCTACGTCGAATTTCAACGCTTGTGCGGCTCGAACCGCCCCTTCGAGAGCAAGGGGAAGGCTGCCGATGATGCGGTTCCCGGTTGTCCGGAAGAGTGGATTCCCCTCTTTCGGCGTATCCGGGATGCCCCCCTTGTGCCCTAGTATAAGGTGCCGCACAACCGCCCCGGGGATGCGCTCAAGGAGCCGGTACTTTTTAAGGACCCGGAGGGCGTCACCGAAGGTTGCCGCATCCGGCGCCGTGGGTCCTGAAGCGATGACGTCGAGCCGGTCGCCGGGAACGTCGGAAAGGATGAGGGAGACGCCCGCTGCCGGATGGATGAGTTCCGCCAGCCTCCCCCCTTTTACCAATGACAGGTGCTTGCGGACCGTATTGAGTTCAAAAATATCCGCCCCGCTCTTGAGCAGGAGCTCGGTAGTCCGCTGTTTGTCCGCGAGGGAAATATCCGGGGGAGGGGAGACAAGCAGGGCCGAGCCCCCCCCGGAGATGAGGGTTACTACGAGGGTTCGCACGTCGGCTGCCCCGGCCAGGCGCATGATCTCCGCAGCGGCCCTGAGGCCGTTTTCATCGGGCAGCGGGTGCCCGGCCTCCATGAGGCGGATCCTGGCAAGCTTGTCTTCCCCGCCATGGCCGTACTTGGTGACCACGATGCCGGACTCCACCAGGTCGCCCAGGGCCGCTTCGATTGCCCGGGCCATGGGGCAGGCGGCCTTACCGAAACCGATGACAAAGAGCCGGGCGAACCGTTCCTCTTCGAATCGTGTGCGAATGCCGGCGCACTCGCGCTCGACGGCGATCTCGGGGTCAACGACCCTGAGGGCTGCGTAGAAAATATCTGCTGCGGTTTTTCTTGGGTTATCCATGGGGCAAGTCTACCATATTCATTGTGCCGGGAGCCTTACCTCTGCGTCACGATCCGCTCGATCCGCTCCCTCGTCACCGGATGGGTGGCGAAGAAGTCGGACACCGATGACGTATCCCTCTTTTCGGCCTTTACACCCTTTCCGGTCTTTCCAGCTTTCTGCTCATGCTCCTCTTCGAGGCGGCAGAGCATGTCGGTATAGAAATGGACGGGAATGCCGTGACGGCGCAGATGGGCGACGGCCGCGTCGTCCGCCTCGATCTCGAAGTCGCGTGAATACTTGGCTTCGACGAGCGCGGTGGGGAGG
>JBGPCQ010000098.1:0-11228 GCA_041481895.1 Geobacteraceae bacterium
ACCATCCCGCACGCAAAATAGACATGCCTGACGTCGGTCGTTTGCAGGTACATCAGCATGGAAAACAGAGCCCCTGTGCCGCAGACCGCATTTGCCAGGGTGAACCAGTCGGCAAGATGGAACTCTCGAATCATGGAGAAGGGCTTTTGCATTCTATGTACCTTCAAAGGAAGCTGTAGGAACTGTAGGGGCCATATCAGGTCTGCCGAAGCGTTCCAAGAACGTTCATCAGGTGCGGCACCATCTGCTTCTTGCGGGACATGACCCCCTTCAGCTCATACAGGTGGGGCTCCACCTGGGGATACCCCATCACATGCGCCAGTTCATTCAGACCTTCCGCCAGGAACAAGGTGGTCTCGGTATAGATGTCGGTCACCATCAGGCCGGCGAGCTTCAATCCCTCCTTGTCCCGCAGTTCCTGCAATGATGCCCGCAGCTGGTCCTTGACCTCGTAGAATTCGGTGAAACCGACCACCTCCACCTGGCCGACCCCGAACCGGATGCCGGCCGCGGAAAACTGTTTGAAATCCGCCTGTACGGCCGCGCCCGGAGTTGCATATGCGGAGAAGCCGCTGCAGGAGGAAAAGATATCCCGGCCGAACTCCCGGTGATCGAGGCCCGACTGCTCCTCCAGCCATGCCGTCATTTCCCGGTCACGCCCCGTCGTGGTGGGAGATTTCAGGATAACCGTATCGGTCAGGATTCCGGCCAGAAGCAGCGCCGCAATCTTCCTCTCCGGGACTATGCCCCGTTCCCGGTAGAGTGTGGCAACGACCGTGCAGGTGCTCCCCACGGGCGCTGCCATGAACGTGATCGGCTGATTCGTGGGGGGATTGCCGAGCTTGTGGTGGTCGAGCACTTCCAGGATCTCAACCGATTCTGCTCCGGCAACCGCCTGGGAAAGTTCGTTATGATCGACAAGGATCAGGGCGTAGGGGAGCGGCGAGAGGAGTGATGACTTGGTGGCGACCCCGGCGATTTTGCCATCGTCTTCCACAGCGATCACCGCCGGTTCCCCCGAGTGGAGGAGCTTGAGCCGGAGGTTGTCCAGCGGTTCGCCGACCCCGATCCTTTCGAATTTCGCATCAACGAAAAAGGAGAGCGGTGTGGAAAGGCGGGCCAGCCAGGAGGCGGTCGCCGTGTCATGGGGGGTGGACAGGACCGTTACTCCCGTGTTCCCGGCCTGAACAAGCAGCTCGTCGGCAACCGCCAGACCGCCGGTCACCACCAGGAGCCGTGCGCCCCGGTCGATGGCCGCCTGCTGGATCGACCGGCGGTCGCCGGTCATGATCAGCATCGTAGCGGGGTCATATCCTGCAATCCGGCTGGAAAATGAATCTTCCTGCATCGCCCCGATAAAGAGGTGCAGGTGCTCCAGTTCGTCCGATGGACCACCGGCAAGGAACGACCCGTCGAGACAATCGGCCAGGGCGTGCAGCGACGTATCGATCCCCCGCTTCCGGTCCGAACCGGCCACCAGGTATTTCTCCGACAGTTTGAGCAGGGAGACGACGCCGACCGGTGCATTTCCCTCGTCGATCACCGGCAGCACGCGGATGGAATGGCGGTGAAACAGCTCCAGGGCATTCTTGAGAGGCATCCGGGCATTAGCGGTAACCGGCTGGCGGTTGACGATATCACGGACCTTTGGATGGACGTCCGGCAGATAGAGTGGCGGTTCGATCCCGAGCCGAGCGAGGATGTAACGGGTCTGGGGGTTGGGCTCACCGGCCATGGCAGGCGATACGTTCGCCTGGCCGACCGCTTTTTTCAGTGCCGCATAGGCTAGTGCCGACGCAATGGAATCGGTGTCGGGATTCTTGTGCCCGATTACATAGATCCGTTTTTCCATTTCCCCTGCCGCCTTTCAGACATTGAACCGGAAGTTGATGATATCGCCATCCTTCACCTCGTAGGTTTTCCCTTCGAGCCTCACCAGTCCCTTGTCCCGGGCCGCAGACATACTGCCGTGGGTGATGAAATCGTCGTAGGCGACCAGTTCCGCCCGGATGAAGCCCCGTTCGATGTCGGAATGGATCTTCCCCGCCGCCCGCTGGGCGTCGGTACCTTTTCTGATCGTCCAGGCCCGGACCTCATCCTCGCCGGCAGTCAGGAACGAGATGAGCCCGAGCAGCTCGTAGGAGAGGCGGATCAGCCTGTTCAGGGCAGGCTCGGCAATACCGAGGTCTTCGAGGAACGCCTCCGCCTCGTCGGAGGAGAGCTGGGCGATCTCCATCTCGATCTTCCCGCAAAGGTCCACGACCCTGACCTGCCGCCCCGAGAAAAAACCCTGTAATTCGGCGGTCGCCGCCGTCGTCCCCGTGGTGTTCATCTCCTCCTCGGCAACGTTCAGCACGATCAGTTGCGGCTTGATCGACATGAACTGCAGGCTCCGCATCGCCTTCTGCTCCTCTTCGGTAAAATCGAGGTCGCGGAGCGCGGTTTCCCGCTCCAGGGCCTCCTTACACTTGACGAGCATCTTCTGCTCCGCCTCGTCCGGTTTTTTCCCGCGCTGCGCCCCCTGCTCCATCCGCTCCAGGCGCTTGTCGACCAGTTCCAGGTCGCCGAAGATCATCTCCAGTTCGACGGTCTCCGCATCGCGGCGCGGGTTGATGCTCCCCATCGGGTGGACTATCGATTCGTCCGCGAAGGCGCGCACCACGTGGACAATGGCATCCGCATCCCTGATCAGGTCGAAGACCTTCCGGTTCTGGTCCATGTCCCCCTTGGTCAGGCCGAGATAATCGATGTACTCCACGGTCGCCTGGGTAGTCTTCTTCGGCTTGAACATTTCGGCAAGCCGCGTGATGCGGGGATCGGGCACTCTGACGACACCCGTATGGGAATCGCCGGACAAGGTCGGATAGTTGGTCACCTCAAGGTTGAGCCCGGTCAGGGCATTGAAAATGGTGGTTTTGCCCGAATTCGCCAGGCCGATGATCGCTGTTTTCATGTATGGTTCGTCTCCCGTTATGGTTGCGGTCCGACAGCAATGCCGCTCTGATCTTACCCGCTGATTTCAAATGCGGATTGTAACAGGCCGCACGTCAAGGTTCAAAATAAATTATGGCGGAAACTGAAATTAATTGATTAGATTGAAGGTGACAGCGAGGTGCAGGCTTTGCAGATGGCACGCTTTTCACGGATGGCAAGAAACGAGAGTGAATCTTTAATGTTTATGTACGAACAAATTCTTAACCTTTCCTGGTCAGAGCTTCCGTATCCTCTATAAATTTGCCAAGATGATTGAGCTCCATTTCAAGCCTCTGATCACCTTCGGCATTTTCAAAAAGAGTGCGAAGCTTCCTGGTATGCCTTCTCAGCTGCTCGATCTGCCAGTCACTCGTGATCGTAGACCTGTCGGAAATCTCTTTACGTAAATCTGTGCCGAGGGATTCAAGCTTGAGCCACCCTCCGGGTTTAAAGTCACTAAAGGTTTGCGCATCAGATTTCCACAAGACAGGAACCAATCCGAGTTTTTCAACCATTACCGTGCGCACTCTTTCAATATCATCTTTCTCGCCGGTTGTGTAGACGCACAGAATGTGATCCTTATGGGGGAAAAGGTCTTCACCCGGCGTTTTGCGTGAGACAAGAGCGCCGGGCAATTCTCCGCCTTCCACAAGGGCATCGATTTTCGGAATGAGCCCGGCAACCTTGTCACCTTCCCCGAAAAAAAGCCACTTGCCGCGAACCTGCGCGCTGAGCATTCCGCTGGCCGGATTGATGATGAAAAAAGCAGGATTCTGAGTAATCATGACAACTCCCCTGAATCAGGGATAGTATCCCCGTTTAGCGCCGGTTGCCGAGCAGGCGCAGCAGCATGAGAAAGAGGTTGATGAAGTCGAGGTAGAGGGTGAGGGCGCCGAGGATGGCCGGCTTGCGCCCTTCGGCGCCGGCGGCCGCCATGGCCTTGATCTTCCAGGTGTCGTAGGCGGTCAGGCCGGTGAAGACGATCACGCCGATGGCGGAAATGATCCAGGCGGCGGCGCTGCTCTGAGTGAAGATATTGACCACCGAGGCGATCACCACGCCGATCAGCCCCATGAAGAGAAAGCCTCCCCAGCCGGTCAGGTCACGCTTGGTCAGGTAGCCGAAAGCGCTCATGGCGCCGAACATGCCGGCCGTCGTGACGAAGGTGGAGGCAATGGAATCGGCGGTGTAGACGGCGAAGATGACAGAGAAGGTTACGCCGTTGAGAGCCGCATAGAGGATGAACAGCATCGACGCCACAGAAGCGCTCAGTTTGTTGATGGCGCCGGAGATGGCCACCACCAGGCCGAGTTCGCCGAGGATCAGGCCGTAGAAGACCAGGCGGTTGCCGAGCACGGCGCTGAGCAGCGCCGGCGAAGAGACGGTGACCATGGCCGTGAGCGCTGTGATCAGCAGACCGCCCCCCATCCAGGCGTAGACCTGGCGGATCAGGGTGTTCTGGGCGATGGCGATCTGGTCGGCGGTGCTGGGGTAGTTTATGTTGAACTGGTCCATGCGTCTGTTCCTTTCGCTGAGAGTTTGTTTTAAAAGTGGGTCATATTGGATAAAATGTCAAGCCTGAACTGGAATTGCCTCAAGCGGCACATCAAATGAAACAGGGACACCTGCCGGTGTCCCTGTTTGCTGCAACAGCCCTGCTGCCGCGAAGGTCATTTCTTGTGGCATTCCGTGCATTTTGTCGGTCCCATTTTCTTCGCCTCGTGACACCCTTTGCAGGTCTTGTGCGCCCAATCCTTGCCGAGGGCGGCAATCTTCCCTCCCTTATCCGTCTCATGGCAGGTGGTGCAGGCCATCTCCTTCATCTCCTGGTGTTTTTTGTGGGGGAAGCTGACATTGCCGTTCTTGGCCGGCAGGTCAACGACGGCGTTACCAGCGGCTGCGGCGATGCCGGCACAGAAGAGGGTCAAAGCGATAGCTGCGATAAAACTTTTCATAATCATGTCTCCTTGTCTGGTGCGAGGATGGTTAACTCTACACAAGATGATACCCGCCCCTGCCGATATTGCAAGCATGCCGGGCAACATCAACGGGTGAGGAGTGAGGGGAAAGGACCGGTAACCGGCGATTGGGGCACGGGGTGTGGAAACTGCATGCATACCCCGTCCAAACTTGGTATACTGCTCCCCACAACAGTTTCGGTAAGACAAGGAGTCCCTATGAAAATGAACCTAGACGAGGTGGAGGTCAGAATCCTCGGCTGCCTCATCGAAAAGGAACTGTCCACCCCGGAGAACTACCCCTTGAGCCTCAACGCCTTGACCGCCGCCTGCAACCAGAAGTCGAACCGCGCCCCGCTCATGGGCCTGGCGGAGGCGGATGTGGTCCGCGGCCTCGACAGTCTGGGGTGTCGGGGGCTGGCGCGGCTCACCACGACCGGCGGCCGGGTCGCCAAGTACCGCCATTCCCTCGGCGACAACCTGGGGCTGAAACCGCCCGCGCTGGCGGTGCTCGCCGAGCTCACGCTGCGCGGCCCGCAGACGCCCGGGGAACTGCGCAGCCGGGCGGAGCGGATGACCGAACTAGCCGACCTGGCCGCAGTGGAGGATATTCTCCTGACGCTCATGGAGTTCGCCCCGCCCCTGGTGACCCGCCTTCCCCGCCAACCCGGCCGCAAGGAGCAGCGCTACGCCCAGCTTTTTGCCGGTGAGCCGCACATTTCCGCCAATGAGCCCGCCCCTGACTCCGAGCCGGTGCGGCACAGGGTGACGGCGGAAAACGAGCAACTCACAAGGCTCGAGAGGGAAGTGTCCGCGCTGCATGCGGAGGTCGCCGCTCTGCGCCGCACCATCGAGGAGTTCAGGGCGCTGTTTGAATAGCTAGGAGTAAGCGGTGGAAGCAGGATCGGAGTGCGGGGAAAATCGCGCTCTCCCCTGGACCTGGACCATGTTTCGGGGAGAGCGCACTGTTTGTTAACGTTCCATCAAGTGACCGCGAAGTTCTTAATGCCGGCCCTCGCCACCACGATGTTCGCCGCCGCGATGGTCGTCGCCATGATGTTCGCCACCGCGATGCTCGCCGGGATTGTGCCAGCGGCCGCGGTAATGATCGCGGTCGCGTTCGTACCTGTGGAACTCTCTATCACGGTAACGGCGGATATCCTCATACCTGTGCTTGCGGAGCCCCTTCGGAAGCCGGCGGGATTCAACCCCCACCCACGGCCCGTTGTAGCTGCTCGACCTGTAGTAATAGCCATTGTTGTAGAGGTAGTAACTGTTACCTAGGTAGACAATATCGTAGGGAGCCCCCACTGACACGTGGAAGCCGAGTGGCGGCGAGTAAATGAAGCGGGGGGCCGTTTCGATGACTACGGTCGGCGGCAGTACCGGTATGCCGACACTGACGTTGACACCGGCAAGGGCAGAACTGACCATGGTGGCAGTGAGAAAAACTGCCAGTAATAATCTTTTTTTCATTGGCACTCCTTTCGTTCCGGTCTTCCAGGCAACCGGTAATGAGAAATTTTTGAATTCGTGGCCCTATTATCACTGATAATTATAAATAATACCAGAAATAGTAAAAAAATCTACGGGAGTATGTTTTATTTTGCCCTGGGTGTTTAAGGCGGGAACTGGGGACTGGGAACAGTGTGGAGTAAACGTTGAGGAGTGAAGGGTGGCATGGCGGTGTGACTAGAGAACCTGGTCCGGATTCCCGTCCTACAGACCTTTCGTCGCCCCCTCGAAAATGGATGAGGCGCTCAACTCCACCCCGTGCGGTTCAGCAGGAGTCGGCTGTTCCGGGATGATCAGCTTGATTTCGCCACCTTGACCGTTGCGGCTGGCGGTGATCAGGTCATTAACCCTGTCGTGGAGTGCAGTTTCGACTTTTTTCTTGAATTCCTTGTCATCCCGTTCGATGTTCTGCAACTGCCTGTATACCATCTGCGCGTACCTGTCGCGCTTGTCCGGCGTCTGGCTGTTGTAGCAGCCGATCGCTTCCCACGTATAGCCGTATTTTTTCATGCAGTTGGCCAGGATCATGGCCCCGGTCTTGATGTTGCTGCACGGATCGCCCAGAGTGCTCCACCGCTCAAGACCGAGAGTATATGCCCAGCTTGAGTTGATCTGCATCACGCCGAAGTCATAGGTGCCGTTCCTGTTTCGGTTGACGGCATTCGGGTTGAAATTCGACTCTACCTTAGCAATCGCCCGCAGTATGGCCGGATTAATGTCGTACAGTGCCCCCGCCTCCACAAAACAGAGCGAGTCAGCGCGGGCTTCGGCGGCAATGAAGAGCAGTGCGGCTATGGCAAAAACAGTGAATCTGCTCATTGATTTCATCATGTTCATTTTGTTCATTTTTAAAGTATAGCAGATTCGTCCTTTTATTGCCATTGAAATCAAGGATGGGGGATTGAGGGACAGGGATGGGAATGGGGGGGCTGGAAAGGGCGACGTGACCAGCCCGGCAGGCCTTTCAGCAAAACATACCTAAACACATAAATAGATACTTACAACACAGTGAATTAAGTTATTTTGCACACGATACCGTCATGTTACAACAACAATGCTCAAGCACATAATGAAATGCTGGCCCATTCGGCAAGCAGCTGAACGACGGGAAAACCATACGGGGTTAAAGCTGCTACCCCGAAGTGAACGGCCGGTAGCTGATTTCGATAACAGTGAACACCGCCGTGCCGGCCGGCCGCTGTACAACGACCTCATCCCCCGCGCGCTTCCCCATGAGAGCGCGCCCCATTGGCGCGTCCATGCTGATGCAGCCCCGCGCCACGTCGAATTCGTCCGGGCCGACGATCCGGTACTCCGCCTCGTCGCCCGCATCGTTCTCAAGCCGCACCCAGGCCCCGAAAAAGACCCGGTCGGCGTGCGTCGGCGGGGCAGCGACCACCTTGACGGCATCGAGCCGCAGGGTCAGGTGGCGGATCCTCTGGTCGATCTCCCTCAAACGCCTCTTGCCGTAAATATAATCGGCGTTTTCGGAGCGGTCCCCCTGCGCCGCCGCCTCGGAAACCGCCTGGGTCACCTGGGGCCTTTCCTCCTTCCAGAGGAAGTCCAGCTCGTCGCGCAACTTTTTCACCCCCTCGGGAGTGATGTAGTTGGACCGGGTTTCTTCCGGCGGCCGATGTCGGCTCATGATAAAAACCCTTGTTTCCTATGCAACACGGAGGAAGACGTCCCCCTTGGCACCGCATATCTCGCACGTCTCGGGAGCTCTCCGCTCGATGGTGTGGCCGCAGACCGGGCAGACAAAGTAATCGAACTCCTCGTGTCTTTTCTCGAGACACTCCAGCGCCTCCAGGTAGAGTCCGGCATGGACCTTCTCCACCTCAAAGGCATACTGGAAGGAACGGAGCGCTTGGGATGCACCTTCCGTTTTCGCGGTGGCGATCATTTCCGGATACATATGCTTGAACTCGTGGGTTTCTCCGGCAATGGCCTCCAGGAGATTTTCGCTGGTGGATTTTACCCCGCCGAGGGCTCGCAGGTGGTTGTGGGCATGGACGGTCTCTGCCTCGGCGGCAGCCCGGAAGAGCTTTGCCACCTGGGATAGACCCTCCTTTTCAGCCTGCTTGGCAAAAGCAAGGTATCTGCGGTTGGCCTGCGATTCGCCGGCAAAGGCGTCCTTCAGATTCTGTTCAGACTTCGCTCCATTGTCCATCTGATTTTCCCTCCGGAATCGTTTTTTTGATAGTGAACGTATCACTATTACCAGATTCCTTGCCTGTTTACTATTACTATGTGGAGATAGATGCACATGCACCCATCCCTGCGCAATCATATACACGTACACGCTTACACATGTATTTACTTATCAAGGTTTGCACCTATGACTGCCGACGCAATTTTACATTGAAGACAGGATGTTACATATAGTCATAAAAGCGACACGCGAAGTCACCGCCGTAACTCTCCCGGTCCCCTGCCGGGTCTTCCTGCCATGAGTAACGGGCATCTTCTAACGTTTTGACTCAAAGATGCCAAGAGAACCCTTTGTATAATTTAAAAAGTCCAATCTTTGCGTCTCAGCGTCGCTGCATCAAATAAATGCAGTTAGTTTTAATCATAGATCTAAAAAAAATTGTTGACAGAATAAAAAATGGCAAGTATAACTATAATCACTATCGATTTAGTAGGCTAATATGATGATCTCGATGAAAACAAAATACGCCCTCAAGGCCCTTGCCGTCCTCGCCGAATCCCGGAAACGGGGCGCCCTGCAGATCTCCGAGCTGGCGAGCAGCGAGAACATCCCCAAGAAGTTCCTTGAGGCTATCCTTCTTACCCTCAGGAACCAGGGGGTCCTCGCCAGCAAGAAAGGGCCCGGTGGCGGGTACACACTGGCTGTTGAACCTGCTGCGCTGACCATCGGCAAAATCGTCAGGGCTTTCGAGGGGGACCTTGCCCCGGTCCAGTGCCTCGGCGACGCCAGCCCCGCAAAGTGCGCGGAGTGCGCCGACATGGGGACATGCGGCGTCCGGCTGGTCATGGCAGATGTCAAGACCGCCGTCTGTGCCGTGCTCGACCGGACCACTCTGGCAGATATGATCGAGCGGAGTGAACATGAGCGTCAGAAAAGCCTGAAACTGTTGGATTACGCCATCTAGTTTTTTTTGATCCATTTGTCTATATTTTCTATAGACTATAAATTTTAAAGGAGACCCGTTTATGGCAAGAATTTTCGAGGACAATTCGCAATCGATCGGCAACACCCCGCTCATCAGGCTCAACCATGTGACCAAGGGGGCCGGGGCAACAGTGCTGGCCAAGATCGAGGGGCGCAACCCCGCCTATTCGGTCAAGTGCCGGATCGGCGCCAGTATGATCTGGGACGCGGAGCAGCGCGGCGTCCTCAAACCGGGGGTGGAGATCATCGAGCCGACCAGCGGCAACACCGGCATTGCCCTCGCCTACGTGGCGGCGGCTCGTGGCTACCGGCTGACCCTCACCATGCCCGAAACGATGAGCATCGAGCGACGGCGCGTGCTGGCCGCACTCGGTGCTAACCTGATCCTGACGCCGGGCGCTGAGGGGATGAAGGGGGCAATTGCCCGGGCCGAGGAGATCGCCGCCTCCGATCCGCAGCGCTGGTTTATCCCCCAGCAGTTCAAGAACCCGGCCAACCCGGCTATCCATGAAAAGACCACCGGTCCGGAGATCTGGAACGATACCGACGGCGGTATTGACGTGCTGGTCTCCGGCGTCGGCACCGGCGGCACCATCTCGGGGGTGTCGCGCTACATCAAGAATACGAAGGGGAAGAAGATAACATCGGTGGCGGTGGAGCCAAAGGAAAGTCCCGTCATCACCCAGAAGCTGGCCGGTGAGGAGCTCAAGCCCGGACCCCATAAAATCCAGGGGATTGGCGCCGGGTTCATCCCCGATACCCTCGACCTGTCCCTGGTTGACCGGGTGGAACAGGTGGAGAGCGGCGAGGCCATTGAGTTCGCCCGGCGCCTGTCCCGGGAGGAAGGGCTGCTGGTCGGCATATCGGGCGGAGCGGCCGCGCTGGCGGCGGTCCGGCTGGCCAACCAGAGCGAATTCGCCGGGAAAACCATCGTGGTGATTATCCCTGACCTGGCCGAGCGCTACCTCTCCACGTCACTGTTCGAGGGGGTCTAGGACTACATGGAAAAGCCGGCGGCCGACCATTGGCATGACGAACTGGAACGGCAGGTGCGGGCAGCGCTCCGCACTATCCGCTTCGGCACGGTGACGCTCGTCATCCAGGACGGCCACGTCATCCAGATCGACAGGAATGAGAAGATCCGTCTGAAGCGACCCGGCCAGATGGACGGCAGCGGCATTTAGCAGGAATTGACAAAGCGAATACACGTAATCCGTGCTGACCGGAAACACCGGAGGCCGGGGTTCTCTGTCCGTATGCGGGACATCCCCCGGCTTTTTTTTGAAATTTTAACGTCTCAACGCAGACGCATCCGGCCTGACCGGGCCGTACATTCAATCAGAGGAGGAAGAGATGAAGAAAACATTGGGTCTGATTGCCGTATCCATGCTGCTGGCTGCACCCGTTCTGGCCGCCGACGCCCCGACGTACAACTGTGACTACGAGCCATCCTGCGAAGTTGCCCCCGGCATCTACGGCGCGATCTCCAACCCGGTCAAGAGCAAGTTCGACCTCTCCATAGGCGGCTACGTCAAGCTTGATTATGCCTACAATTCGGTGAACCTGGGCCCCAACGCCTTCCTTCTTCCCAACGGGCCGATTCCCAAGTCAAGCTCCTTCGCCGGCAGGGAAGACCAGTCCCTCCT
>JBGPCQ010000099.1:0-11136 GCA_041481895.1 Geobacteraceae bacterium
CTCCGCAAGCGCTATCTCGGCCAGATCCATCGGCATGAAGGGGGTGCCGAGGGTTTTCAGATAGCAGAGCGCTGCCAGCCAGCGGGCGCGCTTCGTGTCAGTTCGCAGGGAAAAGGAGGTGGCAATGGCCTGAACCTGCCCTTTTCTCTCCTCCAGATTGATTCCTTTCTCCATTACCCGGCGAATCTCTTTATCGAGCTCCGAATCGCCGGCGATCACCAAAGTCTGTGCCTGTTGAATATGGGACTTGTCACATGATACCCCAAGCAGTAAAACGGCTGTCATGATAATTAAGGTTTTTCTCATAAGTGTTTTTGTCGGTTGTATCGGCTTTGCCGGACGGTCCTCAGGACCCTTAGTATTCCCAGTAAAAATTTCCGGCCAGAACCTCCTTTCCTTTGATGTAGAAGCCTACGACACCCCCTTTGAGGGATGCGGCTTCTCCATGGCATGTTGTGATGAGACAACCGGCAAATTCCCCGGATGTATCTCGATGAGAGCGTCTAAACGCCAAAAGGCTCCACTGGAGCCCTTTCTACTTTCCGCACTATCGTGCACATGTGTTAAGTATATACACTACTATTGTCGCGCTGTCAAACAAATATTAACTTATCCCAAACATTTCAGTATGTTAGGCTCTTCTAACAGCTTCAAATGCCGTCAGTGCTCCCGATGTCGCTAGTGCAGCTTCACCCCCATTGCATCTGCCACAGTATGGATATCCTTGTCGCCCCGGCCGGAGAGACAGACCACGATGGTCTTGTCTTTTTCGAGGGTTGGCGCCAGTTTTGCCACATAGGCAATAGCATGGGACGATTCCAGGGCAGGGAGGATGCCCTCCTCCTGGGTAAGCATCTTAAAACCCTCCAGCGCTTCATCGTCGGTTACCGATACATAGGAGGCGCGACCGCTCTCCTTGAGCCAGGCATGTTCCGGCCCCACTCCGGGATAATCGAGCCCGGCGGATATGGAATGGGCGGGGGAAATCTGACCGAACTCGTCCTGGAGAAGATAGGTTTTGTTGCCATGGAGTACGCCTACCGATCCGGCACAGAGCGGCGCAGCGTGTTTGCCCGACGGGAGGCCGAAACCGGCAGCCTCCACACCGATCATCCGGACATCTCTGTCATTGTAAAAAGGGTAGAAGAGGCCCATGGCGTTACTACCTCCGCCAACCGCCGCCACGAGGTAATCCGGCAGCCTTCCCTCGGCCTTTTTGTGCTGGGCCTTTGCTTCCCGGCCTATTACCAGTTGGAAATCCCTCACCATCATCGGATAGGGGTGCGGTCCGGCCGTGGTACCGATAACGTAAAAAGTGTTATGAATATAGGTCACCCAGTTGCGAAGCGCTTCGTTCATGGCGTCCTTGAGGGTTGCGGTGCCGGCGGTGACCGGCGTGACGCTTGCGCCGAGCAGTTTCATCCGGAAGACATTCAGAGATTGGCGATTGATATCCTCTTCCCCCATGAATATCTCGCACTCCATTCCCATCAGGGCAGCAATGGTCGCGGTAGCGACTCCGTGCTGGCCGGCGCCGGTCTCGGCTATAACCCGGCCTTTCCCCATCCTCTTCGCCAGAAGGCCCTGGCCGATGGTATTGTTGATCTTGTGGGCGCCGGTATGGTTCAGGTCCTCCCGCTTGAGGTAAATGCGGGCGCCTCCCAGTTTTTTCGTCAGCTTCTCGGCAAAATAGAGCGGATTGGGCCGCCCCACATAGTCGCGCAGGTAATAAGCGAATTCCTGGCGGAATTCCCGGTCGTTTTTATAGTGCAGATAGGCTTTTTCCAGTTCAAGAAGCGCCGGCATTAATGTCTCAGGGACATATCTCCCCCCAAACTGGCCAAAATGCCCATGCTTATCGGGTAATCTCATCAATCCTCCACTTGCAGTGCGGAAAATCGGAAGGCGGGAAGCACGGCGGAAAACAACCTCACCGCAACCTTCCGCGCATTCGCACGTACGATCTATTACAATCCCCTGGCCCTTCTGATGAATTCCCGCACTTTCTCCGGATCTTTTCTGCCGGGCGCAGTCTCCACGCCGCTCGAAACATCTACCCCGTACGGAGCCACCGTCTGCACCGCCTGGCGCACATTGTCAGGGGTCAACCCACCGGCAAGGATAATCGGGCCGAACTTACCGGCTATCCTCGCGATCTCCCAGTTGAAGGTCGTTCCGGTACCGCCAAAGGCTTTGGGTGACCAGGCATCCAGAAGGTAGCCGGCAACCCGGTAGTTTTTCATCGCATCGAGGCTCGTCACATCCTTGATCCTGAACGCCTTGATGACCCTTCTCTGGACGAGCCCGCAGAAATCGGGCATTTCGTCCCCGTGCAGCTGCACGATGTCGAGCCTGCAGGCATTCGCCGTGGCATTGACAAAATCGACACCTGCGTTAACGAACAACCCAACCGCCTGGACAAATGGGGGCAGTGCCTGGACGATCGCCGCCGCCTGTTCCGGCGAAAGAGCCCGGGGGGATTGATCGTGAAAAACAAACCCGATTGCGTCAGCCCCCGCCCCTACCGCCTGGAGGGCATCTTCAACATTTGTTATGCCGCAGATCTTCACTCTGACCATAGTAATACATCCACTGATTCACTGATTACGGCTGATTTCAAGAAACCCCTTGAACGTGGATTTTGATGCAAGCTCCAGGCGCCACGCGACGAAGGGTAACGCCGAGATTGCGCAAAAGCCGCGTTCATAGCGACACTTTCGGCAGACGCTCCAAAGCTTCCTTTATCTTCGCCTCCGGATATTCGTAATCTTCCAGGTTGCCGGACAGATACGCGTCATACGCGCCCATATCCAGCTGGCCGTGGCCGGAAAGGCCGAACAGGATGGTCTTTTCCTTCCCCTCTTCCTTCGCCAGGATCGCCTCGTCGATGGCCGCCCGGATGGCATGGGAAGATTCGGGAGCGGGGACAATCCCTTCGCTTCTCGAGAAGAGGAGCGCTCCTTCGAAACAGGCGTTCTGCTTGTAAGACTTTGCCTCGATCTCCCCGGCATGGTAGAGCTGGGAAACGAGCGGAGATTCGCCGTGGTAGCGCAAGCCGCCGGCATGAATCCCCGGCGGCATGAAGTCGTGCCCGAGGGTGTACATCATCGCGATGGGGGCCATCTTGGCGGTATCCCCGTAGTCGAAGGCATAGACCCCCTTGGTCAGGGTCGGGCAGGACGCCGGCTCCACCGCCAGACAGCGCACCTTTTTACCGGCAGCCCGGTCGGCGATAAAGGGAAAGGCCAGACCGGCGAAATTGGAGCCGCCGCCGCAACAGGCGATCACCACATCGGGATAATCCCCGGCCAGCTTCATCTGCTCTTGCGCCTCCTGGCCGATGACTGTCTGGTGCAGGCAGACATGATTTAACACGCTGCCGAGGGCATAATTGGTGTCGTCATGGGTGGCAGCGTCCTCCACCGCCTCGGAAATGGCAATGCCGAGACTCCCCAGATTGTCCGGATCGTGGGCAAGGATGGAGCGTCCGGAATTGGTGAATTCGGATGGCGACGGGATCACCTGGGCGCCCCAGAGCTGCATCATGCTCTTGCGGTACGGTTTCTGGGTGCAGGAAACCTTGACCATGTAAACGGTGCACTCCAGGCCGAACATGGAGCAGGCGAGCGCCAGAGAACTCCCCCACTGTCCCGCGCCGGTCTCGGTAGCCAGCCGGCGGATACCGGCCTTCTTGTTGTAATAAGCCTGGGGGATGGCGGAATTGGGTTTATGGGAGCCGGCAGGCGACACCCCTTCGTACTTGTAATAGATCTTGGCCGGTGTACCAAGGACCTGCTCAAGCCGGCGCGCCCTGAAGAGGGGGGAGGGACGCCAGAGCCTGTATATTTCGCGCACCTCGTCGGGTATATCGATCCAGCGCTGTCTGGAGACCTCCTGCTCAATGATCGCCATGGGAAAGATGGGGAGAAGGTCGTCCGGCGTCACCGGCTGCATGGTCCGCGGATTGATGACCGGAGCCAGCGGCCCCGGCATATCGGGGATGATATTGTACCACTGCTTGGGGATCTGGTCTTCCTTCAGCATATACTTGGTGTACATGGTTCTCCCTCCCGTAATCGTATGGATCTATGGTGAATTGATTCTCAAAAGATGGATGAGCTACACCTCGGAGCCGGTCAGTTCACGCAGTTTCGCGCCGATGTCCGCCTCCCGCATCAGCGATTCGCCGATGAGAAAGGCCTGTGCCCCAGCCTGCTGGAGACGGACGATATCGGCCCGCCCCTCGATGCCGCTTTCGGCCACGACGATACGGCCGCCGGTAACCTGCGGCGCCATCCGTTCAGTCGTAGCAAGGTCGGTGACAAAAGTTCTGAGATTCCGATTGTTGATGCCGATCAGGCGGCAGTCGGTCCTGAGCGCCGCCTCAAGTTCCGCCTGGTCGTGGACCTCCAGCAGGACATCCATTGAAAGCTCACGTGCCAGGCCGGCGAAATCCTCAATCTCGGCAGGATCGAGCATGGCAGCGATCAGGAGAATCGCATCAGCACCGGCTACCCGCGCCTCGTAGACCTGGTAGGGATCGAAAATAAAATCTTTCCGGAGAAGCGGAAGCCCCACCTGCTCCCGGATCAGGGCCAGGAAGCTGAGATGGCCAAGGAAAAAGTGCTCATCCGTCAGCACCGATAGGCAGGTTGCGCCGTTCTGCTGATAGATTTCGGCAATATCGAGCGGGTTGAAATCGGCGCGGATAATACCTTTACTCGGCGACCCTTTCTTGACCTCGGCGATGATCGGCGTCCATCCCGATGCGTGGGCATCTTCGAGAGCCCTGACAAATCCGCGCGGCCGGTCCTCCAGCTCACCGAGCAGGACCTTCAGCTCGGCCAGAGGCGTGGCCGCCCTGGCTACCGCCAGTTCGCCCCTCTTGTATTCGACGATTTTCTGCAGGATATCCGGAGTGTTGGCCAGGGTCATTGATTGGTCATCGCTATCAGCTTTTCCAGCTGCTTGAGTGCCTGTCCCGAGTCGATCGCCTCGGCGGCCATCGTGCACCCTTCACGCGGGTCGGCCGCTTTCCCGGCGGCAACCAGGGCAAAAGCCGCGTTCAGGACTACGACATTCCTCTTTGGTCCCTGTTCACCCGACAGGACGGCCCTGACAATCGCGGCATTGTTGGCGGCATCCCCTCCCCGGAGATCCGTCATGGCGCACCGCTTCAGCCCAAGTTCCTCCGGAGAGAAGGTTTTCAGGGCGACCCCCCCGGGAGTCACCTCCGCCATAAGCGTTTCAGCGGTCAAGGTGATCTCGTCCATGCCGTCCCGGCCGTGGACCACGAAGCCGCGCCTGCAGCCGAGCTTCTGAAGGACGTGGGCCAGCTTCTCCACCAGGTCGTCCCGGTATACGCCGAGTACCTGGCAGCCGGCGCCGGCCGGATTGGTCAGGGGGCCAAGGATATTGAATATTGTCCTGATGCCGATCTCCCTTCGAGGGCCGATGGCATGCTTCATGGCGCCATGGAGGGCCGGCGCAAACAGGAACCCGATGCCGATTTCATTGATGCACTTTTCCACCGCTTCCGGGGTTATGTTCAGGCTCACACCGAGGGACTCCAGCACGTCGGCACTGCCGCAGCTGGATGAGACCGACCGGTTGCCATGCTTGGCCACTTTCACGCCGCAGGCAGAGACGACGAACGCGACCGTGGTCGAGACGTTGAAGGTATTGGTGCCGCTCCCGCCGGTACCGCAAGTGTCCAGAACGGTCTCCTGGTCAAGATTGATGTCGTCCCGGTCGATGTCGAGAACGTTCCTGCCGACCCGGATCGGCGTCACCCGGTCCCGCATCACCCGGGCCGCACCGGTTATCTCCTCGACCGTCTCCCCCTTCATCCGGAGGGCGGTTATAAAGGCGGCAACCTGGGCAGGGGTCGCCTCACCCGACATGATCTGATCCATCACCTCGATCATCTCTGCTTCGGTCAGGTCGTTCCGTTCAACGACTTTTGCAATAGCTTTTTTTATCACTTCCAACCTCCTCATGGAACGTGGATTTTTCGCAAGATCAAGGCTGTCGAGGGATTGCGCGGAGGCGTAGTACCCAAAGGGCATAAACAACGCTACGCCGCACAAGGGATCCCGAAGACTTACGCAGAGATTGCGGAAAAGCCGCGTTTCATCGGGTCATCTCCAGGAAATTCCGCAGTATATCCATCCCCCCCACCGTCAATATCGACTCGGGATGGAACTGCACCCCCCAGATCGGCAATGTACGGTGGGCAAGCCCCATAATCTCACCTTCCTCCACCCAGGCGGTAACTTCAAGAGCTTCCGGCAGCGAGGCGCGTTCCACAATGAGGGAATGGTAGCGGGTCGCCTGGAAAGGATTGGGGAGCCCCTGAAACAGACCCTCGCCGTCATGATGGATCGGCGACGTCTTGCCGTGCATCAGCGAGGCGCTGCGCACGACCCTGCCGCCGAACGCCGTACCGATGGCCTGGTGGCCGAGGCAGACGCCGAGAAGGGGCACCTTGCCGGCGAAATGCCTGATGGCTGCCACCGATATCCCCGCCTCTTCAGGTGAACAAGGCCCCGGCGAGATGACGATCCGCGCCGGCGCCATGTTTTCCATCTCGGTGATGGTGATTTTATCGTTGCGAAACACCACGACCTCTTCCCCCAGTTCACTGAAATACTGAACGATGTTGTAGGTAAAGGAGTCGTAGTTGTCGATCATCAGCAGCATATATTCCTCATGCAACGTCTCATTAGTAACAATCCTCAGTCAAGCCCTTTTTCCGCCAGCTCTATCGCTTTCACCACCGCCATCGCCTTGTTAACCGTCTCCTGGTATTCCGCGGCCGGGTCCGAATCGGCAACGATCCCCGCCCCAGCCTGGAGATGGACCTTGCCGTCCCTGATCACCAGGGTCCTGATGGCAATGGCCAGGTCCATATTGCCGGAAAACGAGAAATAACCGACCGCGCCGCCGTAAATCTCCCGGCGTACCGGCTCCAGCTCGTCGATGATCTCCATGGCCCGCACCTTGGGCGCGCCGGACAGGGTGCCGGCAGGGAATGTGGCCCGCACCACGTCGAAGGCATCCTTCCCCGGTTCGAGTTCGCCCTGGACATTGGAAACAATGTGCATCACGTGGGAATAGCGTTCCACCACCATCAGTTCCGTCACTCTGACGCTCCCCGTCGTGCAGACCCGCCCCAGGTCGTTGCGCCCGAGGTCCACCAGCATGACGTGCTCGGCCCGTTCCTTCGGGTCCGCCAGAAGCTCCTGCGCAAAAGCGGCATCCTCCGCCGTCCCGCCTCCGCGCGGCCGGGTCCCGGCGATGGGGCGGAGTTCGACCCGCTCACCCTCCTTGCGCACCATAACCTCGGGGGAAGCCCCAACCACCAGGGTATCGTCCAGGCGGAGAAAGAACATGTAGGGGGAAGGGTTCAGCGTGCGGAGCACCCGGTAAATATCGAGCGGCTCCACCGTCAGGTCACCGGAAAAGCGCTGGGAGAGGACCACCTGGATAATGTCGCCTGCCTTGACGTACTCCTTGGCCGTGACCACCGCCTCTTCGAAGGCAACGCGGCTTATGTTGGAGGCAAAGGAGACTATCCCTTCCCCCATTGCACGTGTCGCAGGAGGAAGTTGAGCCTTCAGTTTTCTGATGATGGCGTCAATCTTTACCGTCGCCTCCGCGTAGGCGTTCTCGAGAGATATATCACCGTCCAGATGGGCATTGGAGACGACTTTTATCTTCTGCTTCACATTATCGAAGATGACAAGAGTATCGGTTATGACGAAATACGAGTCGTAAGCCCCGATAACCGCGGGCCTGGTAGTCGGCAGATGCTCGAAATGGCGCACCATGTCGTAGCCGAGATAGCCGACCGCGCCGCCGAAAAAGCGGGGAATCCCCTCAATTTCCACCGGGGTGTAGCGTTGCAGGTAATCCTTCAGGAACCGGAGGGGGTCCGTTACCTCTTCCCGCCGCAGGGGCTGCCCCGCTTCGAGGATCTCTACCGTCTGACCCAGGGAGCGGATCACCACCGACGGGTTCGAGCCTAGAAAGGTGTAGCGCGCCCATTTCTCCCCCCCCTCGATACTCTCCAGCAGAAACGAATAGCGGCCGTCGTCTATCTTTCGGAAGGCGCTGACCGGGGTGTCCAGATCCGCCATAATCTCACGGCAGACCGGGATGAGGTTCCCCTGTACGGCGAGGTCCTGAAAAGTCTGAAAATCGGGGTAATACATGGGGGCTCCGGAAGTGGGGGTAACAGGGCGGGGCAGTCCGCCCGCGCCGGTCATGAAAGGTTTTAAATTAGCATAGCGGGGAATGAGTGTCAAGAAATGGGGGGACACCATGAACCGGCCATTAACTTTATTGAACTATTGTCATAAATACCGTAGTATCCCGATAAAAGACACCACCCTGGATAAATTCGTAAAATGTCCCGTGCAAGGATTGCAAGGGACACCCTTCAATGCGTTCAACCAGTATCCAGACGGAGATTAGCTATGCCCGTAATGCACAGCATGTACCGTGAACCCGGAAATGTCACAATCGACGTTCGGACCTGTACGAACTGCGGCCAGTGCGCCGGGATATGTCCTGCCGAAATCCTGACGATGGAGGAAGGTTGCGTGCGCATCCACGGCAATGCCACCTTCGGTTGTATCGCCTGCGGCCACTGCATGATGGTCTGCCCGACAGGCAGCGTTATGGTGACGGGCCGCGGCATTTCCCCTGAAGACATGGTGCCGCTCCCGCCGCCGGGGCAGAGGGCGACAGCCGATGCGCTGGCTGACCTCATGCAGTCACGGCGCAGCGTCCGTCGCTTCAGCGATCGGGAAGTGTCTCTCGATCTCCTGGAGCGCATCGTGGCGATGGCCGCGTCCGGGCCAATGGGCATCCCCCCCTGGGACGTGGGGTGCGTGACTGTCCGCGGGCGCAAAAACGTTCAGGAACTGGCTGCCGAAATCATCACAGGATATGAGGACTTTCTGAAGATTTTTCGTCCCTGGCTCCTTGCCATGCTACGCCCCCTGATGCGCCGGGCGACGTACGAGAAGTTCAGGTTTTTTATCCGGCCCCTTGCGGAAATGTACGTTGAATCCCATCGTGCGGGTCGTGATGTCCTCTTCTGGGACGCCCCGGCGGTCATGATCTTCCATTATTCGCCGTATACCGACGCCTTTGACGCGGCGATTGCCTCAACCTACGCCATGCTGGCAGCCGAATCGCTCGGGCTGGGCAGTACCATGATCGGCGGCGCCGCGCCGATGCTCCAGCGCAACAAGGCCCTCTGCAAAAGATTGGGCATGCCTCCGGGGAATACGCCGGCCATCGCCCTCATCCTCGGCCATCCGGCCGCCAACTTTCAGCGTGCCGTACGACGACGGTTTGCGCGTGTCGACACCATCTGCTGATCCTCTCCAGAGAGCGTTATATTTCGATTGAGTGCAGCCCGCATTGGCGCGTTGTCGGCTGAGTAGCTTTTCTCCCCTTGCAAAACAGGATATGCATGATTATGTTTAACGAGTTCGCACAACTATGCATCACAAAGGAGACCTCTACCCCATGACCAAGGCAACGAAAAAATTCGAGACCGAGGTGCAGCAGCTTCTCGATCTCGTTATCCACTCCCTCTACTCCAACAAGGACATCTTCCTCCGCGAGCTTATCTCCAACTCCTCGGACGCCGTCGACAAGGTCCGTTTTGAAGCACATTCCAACGAGGCGCTCCTGGAAGGCAACGCCGACTGGAAAATAAGGATCATTCCCGACAAGGCAGCCGGGACCCTGACCATCAGCGACAACGGCATCGGCATGACCATGGCCGAAGTAGAGGAGAATATCGGCACCATCGCACGCTCCGGCACCAAGGCCTTCATGGAAAGCATCAAGGAGAAAAATCTTGCGGACAACCCGGAACTGATCGGCCAGTTCGGTGTCGGCTTTTATGCGTCGTTCATGGCCGCCGACAAAGTAACCCTGACCACGCGCCGCGCCGGCAGTAAAAGCTCCGGCTGCCTGTGGGAATCGACCGGCGACGGCAGCTACACCATCGAAGATTGCACAAAGGAGACCCGCGGCACCGACATCACGCTCCACCTGAAAGAAGAGGCGCGGGAATATCTCGACGAGTGGAAAATCCGTTCCATCGTCAAGAAATATTCCGATTACGTCCAGTACCCGATCGTCATGGATATCACCCGTACGGAACCGGCCAAGGGTGCGGACGGCAAGGTCATCGAGGGTGGCGGCGACATCGACAAGACGGTCGAAGAGACCCTCAACTCTATGAAAGCAATCTGGGCCCGTCCAAAGAGCGAAATCTCCGAAGAAGAGTACGAGGAATTCTACAAGCACATCTCCCACGATTTCGAAAAACCGTTAAAGACCATCCACTACGCGGCCGAAGGGGTGAGCGAATTCAAGGCGCTCCTCTTCATCCCGGGCCACAAGCCGTTCGACCTCTTCCTCCGGGAACACAAGCGCGCGGTGCATCTCTACGTGAAACGCGTGTTCATCTCCGACAACTGTGAGGCCCTCCTCCCCGACTACCTCCGCTTCATGAAAGGGGTGGTCGATTCCAGCGACCTGCCGCTGAACGTTTCGCGCGAAATCCTGCAGGAGGATGTTCAGATCAAGCGCATCCAGAAGAACCTGGTCGGCAAGATCCTTACCACCCTGGCGGAGATGAAGGAGAAGTCGCCGGAGGAGTATCTCAAATTCTACACGGAATTCGGTCCGGTCCTGAAAGAGGGTCTGCATTCCGATGCTGCCAACAAGGAAAAGCTTCAGGACCTGGTGTTGTTCGAAAGCTCGAAAACCGAGGCGGGGAAATATGCCTCGTTGAAGGAGTATGTAGAGCGGATGCCCGCGGCCCAGAAGGAAATTTATTTCATCACCGGCACCGGCAGGTCTGCCGTGGAAATGTCGCCCCACCTGGAGATATTCAGGAAGAAGGACTACGAAGTGCTGTTCTTGACCGATCCGGTAGACGAGTGGGTCAGCCAGGCTCTGACTGAATATGACGGCAGGAAATTGAAGGCGGTTGATCGGGGCGACCTGGAAATCGATTCGGAAGAAGAGAAAAAAGAGAACGAGGCCAAAAAGGAAGAGGCAGTACACCAGTACAAGGATCTTCTCGACTTTATCGGGGGGAAG